>JAYUMV010000273.1:0-5978 GCA_043762265.1 Chthonomonadaceae bacterium
GCAAGGTGGCCGAGGGTTTGGAGGGCGGGGGCGGACTTTTCTGAGTAGTAGGCGGCGTTGAGGCGGAGGCAGTTGCGATAGCGGTGCTGGGCGGTAAAGATGGGGCCGGGGGCGATGGTGATGCCTGCTTGTAAGGCAAGGGAAGTGAGGATCATGGTGTCGATGGCGGGGGGGCACTCGACCCAGAGCACGAAGCCGCCCTGCGGTCGGGAGACGAGAGTGCCGACAGGGAAACAGCGCCCGACAGCCTGCGCCATCGCCGCGATCCGCTGGCTGTAGATCCGGCGGACGCTGCGCAGATGGTGGTCGTAACCGCCGTTCATGAGGAACTCCGCGACCGCATACTGCAACGGCGTGGCGGTAGCGACGGTGCTAGCGAACTTCAGGCGCTCCACCTCAGCCTGAAACTGCCCCGCTGCGATCCAGCCGATGCGGTAGCCGGGGGAGAGGGTCTTGGTGTAGGAAGAGCAGAGCAACACCAAACCTTTGCGGTCGTAGGCTTTGGCGACATCGGGCCGATCGGAGTCGAAGTAGAGATCCCCGAAGATGTCGTCTTCGATCAGAGGGATGTCGTGTCGCGCCAGAAGGGTCACCAGTTCGCGCTTCTTCTCGCTCGGCATCGAGCCGCCAAGTGGGTTGCTGAAGTTAGACTGGACGAGGCAGGCGCGCACAGAATGCTCGCGCAGCGCATCCTGCAACGGCGGCAGACAAAGGCCCTCACGCGGATCGCTGGGAAGCTCCAGGGCACGCAGGCCCAGCGTCTCCAATAGTTGCAGAATGTTGAAATAAGTCGGAGAATCGACCACGACCGTATCGCCGGGGCGGCAAGTCGCCCGCAGCGCCAGCGTCAACGCCTCCTGACAGCCGGACGTGACGACGATCTGTTCGGGCGAGAGGCTGCATCCGGTCGTGAGCAGACGCCGCGCAATCTGCGCCCGCAGTGGCAGACAGCCTGGCGGCACACTGTAACGCGCCAGCACAGCGCCCTCCCGCCGCGCAACGGTCATATAGGCGCGGTGCAGTTTCTCGGTCGGCAGCAGCGCCACATCCGGCAGCGCCGCGCCGAAAGGCACCAACTCCGGGTCTTCCGCGTCCCGCAGAATACGCAGCATCAGTTCACCGTGGCTGATCGTGGTCGGGTGCGAGGCGGGCTGCGACCGAGCAGGCTCTCCCGGCAGCATCTTCTCGTACGCGCAGACATAGTGCCCCGATTGCGGGCGCACCTCGACCCGCCCCTGATCCTCCAGGAGACGGTAAGCCTCCATCACCGTCGAGACGCTCACCTGCCGCTGCCGGCAGAGCTGCCGCACCGAGGGCAGACGATCCCCTACACGAAACGTGCCACCGTCGATCAGTCCCACGAGATGGGCCGCGACCTCTTCGTAGAGCGTTCTTCCAGACACATGGTCCCGCATCAAATCAGAATGAGTCTCTTGCATCCCTCTATTGTACGCTCTCTTTGCGATTCTGCACAGAGACAGTCGCCCTCAACTGTTACCCGAACAGTTCGAGTAATAAACAACTGTTCCGGTTTCAAATCGTTCCGACTGCCTCTGTGCAGAGAGGGGTCTCCTGCGGCATACTCTTCCAACAGATCTCGAATTTACGGCTTCCTAACCCGAAAACCTCCCGTTTTCCGCCGCAAAGGAAGGATCGCCTTTGCACCCTATTTCTGTCCGATTCATCGCAGGACGAGAGGATTTCGAGTGGACCAGACAACACGGATCGCCCTAAAAACAGGGCACAGCGCACGAAGAACCCTCTCCCCACACCTGGAAGGGCTGCTGTTTGGAGGCATCGGCGTCCTTGCCTTCAGCCTTACCATGCCAGCGACACGGGCCGCCGCCCCAGAACTTGGCGGCGTTTTCGTCGGTCTGGGCCGATCTCTGGTAGCCGCCCTGCTGGCGACGGCTTTGCTCTTCTGCCTGCGAGAGCCTCTGCCGGAGCGCCGTCACTGGCGGGGACTGGCGTTGGTCGCCCTGGGAGCCATCGTCGGCTTCCCGCTCTGCTCAGCGATCGCGATGCAGTCCCTGCCTGCCGCCCACGGTGCGGTCGCCACGGGACTGCTGCCTGCCGCAACCGCCGTGATGGGCGCGCTGCGGGCGGGGGAGCGGCCCTCGAAACTGTTCTGGCTCGGTTGTCTGGTGGGCGTGGGCGCCGTCCTGGCCTTCGCCATGACCGAAGGTGCGGGTCGCCCACACCCCGGCGATCTGCTGCTGCTGCTCGCGGTGGGGCTCGGTGCGCTGGGCTATGCGGAAGGAGGCCGACTTGCCCGCGAGATGAACGGATGGCGCGTCATCTGCTGGGCACTGGTGATGGTCGCGCCGCTGCTGATCGTTCCCATCCTCCTGACAGTCGCACAGCATGGAGTCAGCGCCTCGCCGCGCGCATGGATCGGTTTCGGCTATGTGTCGGTCGTCAGCGCGTTTCTCGGGTTCTTTGCCTGGTATCGCGGACTGGCCGTCGGCGGCGTGGCGCGCGTCGGGCAGATCCAACTCGTACAGCCCGTCCTGACGCTCTGCTGGTCTGCGCTTCTCCTGGGCGAGACGCTGCGCCTCCCCAGTGTTCTCGCCTCCCTGACCCTGATAGCAGTCGCCCTCTGCACCCAACGCCTCCGCACCCCAGGTCCTAGCCGATAAGCCTGCCTGAGGGCGTCTCTCCCCTGACTTCAATCCTGTCCCTCCTGTAAATCCTGTCGAAAAAGAAAAACCGACAGGATCTACAGAAGCGCCGTCTCTATTGGACAGAAGCCAGTCAGCGTTTGCGGCCCAGTCCGAACTGATCTCCGGTACGCAGGGGTTTTTCGCCCTCAAAATCGACTTCGACCAGTTTCTCACTCTGGACCGGTTTGCCCGCCTCGTCCGCGAGCGTGGTCACGATCCGTCTGGTTTTGGTATCGATCACTTCCCCCGTCGAAGGATAGGCCGTGCGCCCATCCAGGCTGAACGTCACCCACCCTGGCTGATCGCGCAGCGGAATCGAGGTGATCTGCGTGGGCGGCGTATGGGTCAGATCGAACAGATGGATCCGGTTGTTGAAACCGTCGCTGAGCCAAAGCTCTTTTTCGTTGGGTGTCAGGCCGATGCCGTGGCTGGGACACCCGTGCCGCTTGACCGGCCCCTTCGCGAATCCGGTGACATCGATCTGAGAGAGCACCGCCCCTGTCTTCAAATCCCCGACTTCGAAACCAAGCCGCTCATTGATATTCACATAACAGCGGCTCTGCCGCCCATTCACCGTAAACGGGCGTATGACATTGCTGAAGGGGCCGATAGTTTTAACCACCTTCTGCGTCGCCGTATCGACCACCGTGAGCAGCGGCGACTTCAACCCTGCGAGATAGGCGTATTTGCCATCCAGTCCGCAAACCGTATTATGCGAACCCGAATCTGTCACAATAGTCGCGCGCAGATCGCCCGTCGCCGCATCCACCACATGCCAGGCTGGCCCTTCCAGCATTGGCAGGTAGAGCGTCGCGCCATCGGGCGTCAGCGAGGGGCGATCACAGCCTCCTTCGTAACTTCTGTCCCAGAGGATCTTGTCCGTCTGCAGATCGAGACAGAGCAGACGTTTCGTGGTGGTCAGATAGAGCCTGCCGGTGCGCCCGTTCGCGCAGATCCCCTTGACTGCCTCCGCATCCTGGCCGTAAATTACCGGCAACGTCGGAATGCGCTTGACCAGTCGGTGTCCATGATCCATGTCGTAGACCAGGATCCCGACTCCACCCCAGCCCTGCTCATTGCGGATGCCGGGCACGCTGACATAGAGCAGATGCCGCTGCACTCCCGCTGCCGTCAAACGCAGCGATGCCGAGACAAGCAAAACCAGCAGGCAGATTCTCCCGAAACCTGTGCGTAGCCTCTTCATAGCGATTCTCCCCTCTATACTTTTCGGTGCCGCGCAGCGAATTGCCTGGATATGCGACAGAGGAAGGGGCAACTCCTCTGCGCTGTGAGAAGTTCAAAATCATGGGTTCCACCGCCCGCTTCGCTAGAGACACGGAGGCACAGAGAAATGCAGGGAGATTCAGAGAGGCGAAGAGATCGGGCAGGGGTGCAGTAGGTTTCCTGCGAGGGAGGAGGAAGGGTTTCGCCTGGCCGATGCCGAAAGGAGGAAAGGAGGCGCAGTCGGGCTTTCACGAGCCCTGCGCCCTCTCTTTAGGCATGAAGCGAGGTAGCGGATATGTTTGTCACCGGTCTCTCCTGCTGGGCGTGCGGAACCCATTACGCCCCCAACGCGCTCCACAATCTCTGCGTCTGCGGCAAACCCCTGCGCGTCGATTACGATCTGGAGGCAGCCGCCGAAGCGGTCTCTCCCGCGCAACTCGTCGGTCGGCCCTGGAACCTTTGGCGCTATCGCGAACTGCTGCCGTTGCCCGCAGGCGTCGAGCCGCCGACGCTCGGCGAAGGCGGCACGCCGCTGCTGTCGGCGGACGCGCTGGGTGCGGAGTTGGGAATGCAGCCCGGCTGCCTGCTCATCAAGGACGAGGCGCTCAATCCGACAGGCTCGTTCAAAGCGCGAGGCATGGCGGTCGCCGTCGCCATGGCGAAGCAACTCGGCGCAACCAAGTTGGCGGTGCCTTCGGCGGGCAATGCGGGCGGCGCACTTGCGGCCTATGCGGCACGCGCCGGGGTGGAAGCTTTCGTCTTCATGCCGCGCGACGTTCCTATGGCCAATCGGCTGGAGTGCGAGATCGCAGGCGCCCAGGTGACGCTGGTCGATGGCCTCATCACCGACTGCGCCCGCATGGTGCAGCAGCGCAAAGAGGCCGAGGGCTGGTTCGATGTCTCTACCCTCCGCGAACCCTATCGCGTCGAAGGCAAGAAGACCATGGGCTATGAGATCGCCGAGCAGAGGAACTGGGTTCTGCCAGAGGTGATCCTCTACCCGACCGGCGGCGGAACCGGTCTGGTCGGGATGGGCAAAGCGTTCGACGAGATGGAGGCGATGGGCTGGATCGACAGCCGTCGCCCCCGTATGATCAGCGTGCAGGCCGCAGGCTGCGCGCCGATTGTGCGCGCCTTCGAGGCGGGCGTATCGGACGCAGGCATGTTCGAGAACGCGCAGACCGTCGCCGCCGGACTGCGGGTGCCGCGCGCGATCGGGGATTTCATCATGCTGGACATCATCCGCCGCACCGGCGGCACGGCCATTGGCATCGAGGATGCGGAGCTGATGGCGGAATCCTACCGTCTGGGGGCGGCAACCGGCGTCTGCGCCTGTCCGGAAGGCGGCGCGTGCCTGGCTGCGCTGCGTCGCCTACGCACCTCCGGCGAGATTGCGCCGCACGAGACGGTGGTGCTGTTCAACACCGGCACTGGCGTCAAATACGCTGAAGCCTTCGCCGCCTACCCACGTCAGTCTTAGCAGTGCCAATACTACTATCGCTGGCGTTCCTGCCTCCGTCAACGTTCCGGAAGGAGGCGGATCTCGCGGAGGTCATGGCGACGGAGAGGGAAGGTCAGGCGGCCGTCCTGAACTGGAAGTGGTTTGCCGGTCTCTGCATCCAGGGCTTGACAACCATTCGGGAAGCCGAGCATTTTGGTGTCCATGCGGAGCGTGACGGCGGAGTCGTGATCGGCATAGCTGGTCACTTCGATGAGGGCTTCTTTGCCGGGAACTGCGTAGACGATTAGAGGCAGATCCGGATCGCCGGTGGAGGCCGGTTGGGGGCGCTCGTCCCAGTAGCGATAGACCTGCAAATGTTTGTCATCCAGCAGGCGGTAGATCGGAGCGAGCAGGGGCTCCCAGACCGACCGGAGCCTGCTGTTCGGCTCCATCTCGTGTACCAGGCAGACGGCGGCAAAGGTGCGCTGCGTCCAGGGATCGTTTTCTAAAGCGCCGTGCTCCCCCAAGAGCACCGGCCAGGTTCCTGCCAGATCGCCGTTGGAGACAAGTTGGATATATTCGCGCGGGAAGCGGCCCTGCACGTCTCCTTCCGAATACTTCCACTCCCAGTCGTACTGCACCGTGGCGAA
>JAYUMV010000274.1:0-2457 GCA_043762265.1 Chthonomonadaceae bacterium
GCGAGGCGTTTGCCATCGGGCGTGAAGGCCAGCGCAAAGAGCGCGCCCTCCGCGCCGGGCAATGCTGCCAGCAGTTTGCCGTCGGCCACGGTATAGACATCGACCATCCCGATCTCGCTGCCGACCGCGATCCGCATGCCGTCGGGCGAAAAGGCCAGCGCTGTGATCACCCCCGCCTGCTTGTCGAAGGTGCGCACCAGGTTGTGATCCTCCTGGTTCATCGTACGCACTTCGGTCCGGAAGATCTTATAGAGGCGCGGCAGGCCGTCGTCTCCCCCACACAAAACCTGAGTGTCCTTCGGATTGCGCACCAGACAGCGCAGCGCCGTGTAGTGCGTGTTGATGTCATCGATGAACGAGCCGTTGTCCACCTGCGTCAATTTGATCGCCTGATCGCGGCTGGTGCTGAGAATGTCGAGCGTGTTGGTTTTGGGATCGATGGCGAAGCAGGTGGCGAACACCCAGTCCGAATGGTTGTCGAGTCGCATCGTCTGCTTGCCGTCGGGGACAGAGACGACGCGCACGGAGTTGTCCGCCGCACCGAAGCCCAACTGCTTGCCGTCCGGCGAAAATGAGCCTCCGAAAATCGTGTCGAACGTGGTCTGAACCGCGTTGATCTCCCGATTGGTCACGGCATCCCAGAACTGGACCTCTCCGAACCGTGCCGGAGAGCCTCCGACCGCAGCCAGCATCTTGCCGTCCGGCGAATAGGCCAGCGACTGAATCTTCTGGGACTGACCGACCAGGCGTGCGATCAATCCACTCCCGTCCGCATGGTGCAAAAGCGTCTCACGATACCCGGAGACCGCCAGCGTCTGACCATCCGGCGCAAAGGCGAGGGCGGTGATGACAGGCGGCGACGCATAGACCGGAGGATGCATGGCATTGATCGGGTCGATCACGACGGGCGTGTCGTCTTTCGCGCCCTCAGTGATCCAGCGCCGAAACAGCGCGATCTCGGCAGCGGGCAGCGCCGTGCCGCCTTTCGGCATCAGGGTGCGCTTTCCGGTCAGGTATTCCAACACCAGACTGCCGTCGGGCTTACCCGCCACAAATCCCGCGCCATGCTCTCCTCCTTTGAGGAAATCCGCGAACGAGATCACGACCAGTTTGCCGCCCGGCGCTGCAGGCTGATGGCAGCCCTGACACTTCGTCTGCAAAATCGGCCAGATCTGTTTGTGGTAACTCACCGGAGTCGCCCCTGCCCGCGTACCAAGCGCCGCCAGAAGCACGAGCGCAACCGCACTCCATCCATTCCGATTCCGTCGCATCATAATTGCCTCACAGGCCGCGAACGGCCGAGATTCTTTCAAAAAAAGCGTTACGCGGGACGACGCTACGCCTCTCCCATTATAACGATTTCTGCATTGTACGTCAACCCACATCTCTATCTCTGCACTCTTCTCCCCCTGCGCATGCATCGCCTAGTGCTCTCCAATTCACTATTTAGCGTGGCTCACTCACTTTCAGGCGCAGGGCGTCTACACGACGACGATAGTGGGGCAAAGAGTATGGTTCGATGACGGAATCGGCTTTGTGGAGGCTGGCCTGCGCAGCCTCCCTCTTTCCAAGAGCCAGATAGATCTTTACTTCCGTGATCGCTTCCCTCAGTACCACGACCGGCGCCGTTCTCTGGTTGCCCGGAGGAAGCACCTGAAGCGCTTCCTCTGCGTGACCTGCATGCAAGAACACCTGCGCCAGATCGACGAGCCGATGTCTCGTATCGATCCCGTCCGTGTCGTCTGTACGCGCGATGCGGAGCGCTTCGCGGGACAGTTCCATAGATCTCTCCATATCTCCGTCCAGAGCGACATACTCCGCCAGATCGCTCAACGCCCAGGCCTGGTTGGCGGCGTTCGCGTGCGGCAACGCCACGAGATAGCCCAGCCAGTCGCGTAGGATCTGGATTCCCTGCTTGGGTCGAGGGCGGGAATGGGAGTAGACGGCGATCCTCGCCGCCATATTGCCTGCACAGAGCCAGGTCGTACCTTTCGGTGGCGTCTCCTTTATTTGATCGAAGACAGCATCTATATAGGTCTGCGCCTCCCGAAAGCGACCGCGTTCTACGAGAAACTGGCCGTAACGGGCATAGGAGTTTATCAGCCAGCCTGAGCCTGACTGACGACAAGACGCCTCGGTCCAATAGCGATGCATCAGCGTCAGAAACCTGAGATCTTTGAGCGCTTCCTGATGAGGACTATGACTGCAAAACACGAGATCATTGAGATCTTCGTTCAAGTCACCCGTTCTGTCCAACGCGGATTCCTCGACAGAGGTGAACTTGTCACGCGTCAGGGCAAGCAGTTCTTGCGGATGCGCGTGCAGAATATGGCAGAGGGAGTGGAGATGTTCTGTTGTCGGCCAGACATCCCCGCGCTCCCAGCGACTGATCGTGCTTGCCTGCACTCCGATCTGCCCCGCGACCTCCTCCAGCCGCAAATCGCGGCGCAGCCGCAT
>JAYUMV010000275.1:0-11406 GCA_043762265.1 Chthonomonadaceae bacterium
GCGCCAGCCCAGAAGAGCAGGCCGTACTGTCGGCTGTCGCGCAGATTACACCGACGCATATCGAGGCGGCCTCGCTCGCCGACTGCCGCATTGGACATCGTATTGGCGTACAGGTCGCAGTCTTCCATCACTGCCTCACCGCCCTGGACCAAAAGTCCGGGATAGTGCCCATGATGCACACGGCATCGGCGCAAAACCAGAGATCCGCCCGCTGGCACCTCCAGGCCGGCAGCCGCGTTGGCGTAGATTTCGCAGCCTTCCATTCGTCCTTCCCCGGCAAAGAGCGCTCCGATTCCCGCGCCATCGTGAAGCAGACACTGGCGCAGGAGCAGCATTCCGTGGCTCTCGACCTGGGCGTTGGCCTGCTGGTTCGTGTGCAGATCGCAGTCGGTCAGGGTGGCGCGGCCCTGCGCCTGCACCAGAATACCGGCACGCTTGCCGCCGAACAGGCTTGTGCGCACCAGGACAGGATTGCCGCCCTTCGCGACCTTGATCCCGGCGAAAGCGTTGCCCGTGACCGCGCAGTCTTCCAGAAGGCCCTGCCCACCATCAGAGACAGTGAGGCCGTTAGCATGGCCGTCCCGCAATGTGCAGCGGCGAAAGACGGTGTTGGCCTGCTGCGTCAGCGTGACGCCGGTCAGACCATTGGCGTATATTTCGCAGTCCTCAAAGAGCCCTTGTGCCCCGCTGCGCGCGGTGATACCGGCCTGATGTCCGTCGTGAATACGGCAGTGGCGGAAGATCGGAGCAGCGCTGTCGCTCAGATGGAGGTTCGGCCCGACATTGCCGTAAATGTCGCAGTCTTCAAACTGCCCTCGTCCTCCTTCTGAAATCACAACGCCCGCATCCCGTCCGCTATGAATACGGCAAGCCTCAAAGGTCGGATCGGCGGCGGTACGCAGCACGATTCCAGGGCCTGCGTTGGCGCCTATCTCGCACTCTTCGAGCGTTCCGGTCGCCTGATCTGCGAAGACGATTCCGCCGGTTTTACCATCGTGTATCCGACATCGGCGCAAAGTCGGGCGGGCGTGTGGACCTTGTACGGAGACGACTGTTTGAGAGTTGCACAGGAGATCGCAGTCTTCCAGCAACGGTTCGCCTCCAGTGATCTCCACGGCGGAGTGGCGGCGCCCATCCATTCCACCCCGGCTATGGAGCGCTAGCCCACGCACAATGGGTTTGCCCATCCGCACGACCAGACACGCCGCTCCGCTCGCCTCGACCACGACGCATCCGGGAGCGCCTTCCGCGATGATCTCTACCTCGCGGTCCAACAGCAGTGTCTCACGATATTCGCCAGGGCGGACCCGAATGCGCGCGCCAGCCGCCGCACTGCGGATAGCCTCGCCAATACTGCGATAGTCACCGGTTCGGTCCAGCGAAACCACGACCTCCGGGATCGCAGCGGTGGGGGCAGGCAGGGGAGAGGCTCCCGTATCCAGACGGGCGTAGAATCCGGCGGAAAGCGCAGGGGCAGCCGAGAAAGCCGTGGGAACAGAACTTTGCAATGCTTCCAGCACATGGACCATAGTCCAGCGCTGTGCAGGATCGCGCCGCAGACAGCCGCGCAGGATCGCGTCGAAGGGCGGGGGGAGAGTGGCAGGAAAAGAGGGCTCCTGGCTGGCAACCGCAATCCGGAACTGTTGCGGGGTGGTCGCCGCGAACGGCAGGCGACCGACGAGACATTCGTAGACCAGTGTTCCGAACGACCAGACATCCCAGGCGGGGGAGACGAGGCCTGCATAGCTCTCCGGGGGCGCGTAGGCCGGTGTGCCGACCCGTGCTTCCGGGAGAATATCGCCGGTTTCCGGCATCGCCCGCAGCAGGCCGAAATCGCCCAGTTTCCAGTTCTCGCCCACGTGCAGCATATTGCCCGGTTTGACATCGCGATGAATTAGCGGACGAGGGCGTGCGTGCAGATAGGCGAGCGCTCCCCCAAGTCGCTCGGCCAGTCCCTGCACCTCTGCCAGCAGCAACGGGCCATTTTCCAGGCGGTCGGCCAGCGACTCCTGCGCCAGTTCCGTCACCAGAGTTAGCAGCAGTCTGCCTTCGATTTCGGCCTGGCCTGGTGCGATGCAGCGCAGCAAAGCAGGGTGGTCGAGATTGGCGGCCGCGATCAGTTCTGCGAACTGGGCGTCGGTATGCGCCGCTTCCGGCTCGATCAGTTTGACTGCGACCTGCCGAATCAGCCGATCCGCCACGACCTCGTCCGCCACAAAGACCGCTCCGAAACTGCCGGTTCCGACCAGGCGTTGCAGATAGTATTTGCCATCGATCGTCTTGCCTTCGTAGTCCCGCCAACTCGTCGCCTGCAACCTTGCCACACGCGCCTCCCTATCTTTGCTGCTCTCTTCTCGCTATTTTACCCTGCTGCGCGGAACTGTGTGGCAGGGCAGGAGAAATCGCGGGGCTTCGAGAAAGAGAGAGCAGACGACGGTGGGGTGAGAAGGAGAACGGAATGCGAAGAGGGATAGGAATGGGATGTCTGACTTTGTTGATGACGGCGGCGGTACATGCGCAGGAGCCGACCCTCGCGCAGCAGGAGTCCGCGACCGGAATCAAGCACGCGATCCTGGCGACCGGGGCCGAAACATTTATCCTGGACAGCGAGGGCAAGACGGTCTGGACCTATCCACGCTCCACGCGCGACGGCTGGATGCTGCCGAGCGGCAACCTCCTGCTCGATGTCTCGAAAAGCGGGGAGTATCCGAGCGGAGCGATTGTGGAAGTGGATCGGGCAGGGAAGACGCTGTTCGAGTATAAGGGCACCCAGAGCGAGGTCGATTGCGTCGAGCCGCTGCCCGGAGGGCACATTCTGCTGACAGAGTCGGGCGCGAAACCGCGTCTGCTGGAGATCGACCGCAAAGGCAAAGTCTATGTCGAGTTCCCGTTGAAGTGTCAACTCGCCGACCCGCACATGCAGACCCGTATGGCGCGCAAACTGCCCAACGGCCACTATCTGGTCCCGCAACTCCTCGACAACGTCGTGCGCGAATATTCCCCCAAGGGCAAGGTCGTCTGGGAAGCGCACACCAACGACTGGCCCTTCACCGCCATCCGCCTGAACAACGGCCGTACGCTCGTCAACTGCACCCGTGGCAACTACAGCATCGAAGTGGACAAGCAGGGCAAAGAGGTCTGGCGCGTCTCCAACGACGACCTGCCCGGCGCTCCCATACACGATGCCTGCGGCGCAGCGCGCCTTGCAAACGGCGACACCGTGATCGAGAGTTACGGATCCGGCGACCCACAGGCCATCAAACTGTTCGAAATCAATCCCGACAAAAAGATCGTCTGGTCCCTCAAAACCTTCCGTCCCCACGGCCTCCACGAGTTCCAAATCCTCGACGCCGACCTCAAACCCCTCAAAGGAAAACAGATGCGATAGAGAGATACTTCCCTGACCAGGGTAGTTGCCAGAGCGTTAGGATAGCATGAGAGAGGAGAATCGTGTTCGTCTTCTCCTAGTGAAAATCGTGGTTCAAGCCAAAATGAGAAGGATTTCATCGCTTGACGGGCGAATTTAAGCGTATCTGGTCGGTCTGCGCGTCGTCTGCGGATGCGCGGCACGGTTCGGCACTCTCAGGAGGTTCCCTTGGAGACACGCTTTAAACTTACCCGTCTTGTTCGCACGCAGTCCTCCGAAATCTATCTGGTTTGGGATGGAGAGAAGCGGGTGGGACAGGTCGATGTGCATTTCGCGCACGATACGATTCATGCAACGGTCATTTTTGAGGCCGACCTGACGGTAAGCGAAGAGGAAGAGCTGCTTGCGCAGATAGACGACGATGTCGTCTCTTCCTATCTGCCCCGCTTCGAGCGTGAGGATTTCGTGGCGCATGTGTTTCGTGGTGAAGAGATCAGCCGGTATACCGACTGTTCGGGCGCGATCGACGACATGGAAGAAGACGATGAGCACGAGGAGTAGTGTACGTTTCCTCTTTGAGTACCATCATGTCTAAAGCGAACGCTTCTCCTCCTATTGTCAAACAGGGTGCTCCGGAGCCTATTGCCGCGCTTAATCGGATCCGCATCCTGGAACAGGCTCTGCCCTGGGCGCAGCGGGAGCCGCTCGTCGATGTGCGCGTTGCCTGCCCGGATGTAGTCTGGTCGAGTCATGTCTGTCCTTATCTGCGCCGCTCAGTCGCCGAAATGGTCAACAAAGCGCAGTCCTCATTGCCGGCGGGCCATCGACTCCGCGCGGGAACAGCGCTTCGAACGCTCTCGATGCAAAGCGGCGGCTGGGACGGTTTTTTTCGCCGTATGAAAGAAGAGCACCCGGCCTGGCCGCTTTCGGCCCTGCGTCGCGCCACCAACAAGTATTTCGCGCCTTACGATCAGCCTGCTCCGCCCGGTCACTGCACCGGGGGGGCGATCGATGTCGGCATCAACGCGCCAGACGGCTCTGCTCTCGATATGACCGCTCCTACCAAGGGTTGGGAAGCGGCCTACACCTGGTCTGATCTGCTCTCCCCAGAGTCGAAAGCCAACCGTATGATGATGGTCGAGGCGATGCTAGGAGCCGGTTTTTCGAACTGCCGCGACGAGTACTGGCACTACTCCTATGGGGATTCTGCCTGGTCTGTGCGGGTGGGGGAGAAGGAGTGTCCGTACGGATGGGCGCATCCGCCGGTTGTACTGGAGACGGATTTTGAGGGCGCTTCGGCGACGGATCTATACTTTGAGAACGAACGCGATGCCAAAGGCGTGGTGTTGGAAGCCCTGCTCCGCTGTGCGTTGCCGCCGGATGCGCCGTTGACGCCGGATGGGCAGCCGCGTTTCTCGGTCGGCCTCTACTGGGCGAAAGGGATACCGGTCACGCTGCATCTGTACTGGCCGTCGCACCTGCCGGTTCCCGATCTCTATCTGGGAGACGGCAAGGAGGAGGGGCATCTCGTTACGGAGTTCGACCGGCAGGGCGACAACTTACTGCTGCAAATCCTTCCCCAGCACGACCGCCGTATCCTCACCAATGTTCCCCCGACACCTGCCGCTGAGGAGGCCGCCTCAGCTTGAGTTCGGAACCCTGAGTTCGGAAAGTTGGATTTTGGCGTGGACCTCGAAAACGCTCTACAGACCCATTTCGGCCACTCCGAGTTTCGGCCTTACCAGGAGCAGATCATTCGCTCAGTACTGGAAGGCGGTGACACGCTCGGTGTCTTGCCGACTGGTGCGGGCAAATCGCTCTGTTACCAGTTGCCTGCCCTATTGTTGCCTCGTCCGACCCTTGTCATCTCCCCGTTGATCGCTCTGATGAAGGACCAACTCGACGGCCTGCCGCCCTCGCTCTATCCCCAGGCAACGCTGCTCAACAGCAGTTTGGATCGGGACGAGATCGCGCGGCGCACCGATGCGATTCGGGCAGGCGAGATCCGACTGATCTATGCCGCCCCGGAACGCCTGCGCCAGGAGAGTTTTTTGCGGCTTCTGGAGGAGATCGGGTTGTCGCTGGTCGTAGTGGACGAGGCGCACTGCGTCAGTGTCTGGGGACACGATTTTCGGCCCGACTACTTGTTCATTCGCAAGGCGTTGGAGCGGTTCGATCCCAGGGAGCCGGTCGATGCGGACGATCCGGAAGGCTCTCCGATGCCCGATGCAGTTGCCCGGCCTGTGCTGCTGGCTCTGACCGCGACGGCAACGCCGGAGATGCAAGGGGAGATAGGGCGGCAGTTAGGTCGGGAGTTGACGCCGGTAATCGCCCCCGCTTTTCGACCCAATCTGCATTTCTATGCGATCCCCTGCGCCAATGCCGACGCCAAGATGCAGCGACTGGCCGATCTCTGCAAAGAGGTTCCGGGTTCGATTATTGTCTATGCCAATTCGCGGGACCGTTGTGAGAGGCTGGCAGAGTTTCTGCGCCGGCAACGTTTGCCGGCAGGCCACTATCATGCGGGGATGGAGCGGGACGAGCGGCAGGCCGCGCAGGAAGCCTTTATGCTGGACCGAACGCGCATTATCGTCGCGACGGTCGCGTTCGGCATGGGGGTAGACAAGCCCAATGTGCGCCTGGTGGTCCACTTCACGCTGCCCGAATCGCTCGAATCGTATACTCAGGAGGCGGGGAGGGCTGGGCGCGACGGTAAACCTGCGCGGTGCGTACTGCTCTATGCCTCCTCCGATAAGACGACTCTCGGTCGCTGGAAACGTCAGGAAGAGGTCAAACTCGAAACCGTGCGGGATGTCTACCGGGCGTTGCAGGCGGCGCTGGGCAAAGGCTCGGGACCGGTTGCGCCGGAGGCTTTGGAAGCGATCGTCATTGGGGAAGGGGAGCCAGATCCAGGAGCAGGAAGCAAGGCACGGGTGGCGATCAGTCTGCTGGAGCGTGTCGGACTGGTGCGTCGCACTGCCGATTTCGGACGAGACATGCGCATCACGATGTTGCGTGCTCCCGCTGATGCCCGCGCAGAACTGGATCGACTGTTGGTCGCTCGCCAGACCCATGCCGATGCGCGCCTCGCCGAAGTGCTGGCCTTCGCGGAAGGCTCCGGCTGCCGCCATGTCGGGCTCTCGCAGCATTTCGGGCAGGAGTTAGACCCCTGCGAGACCGCTTGCGACAACTGCCTGGGCATCGAACGCGAAGCTCTTACCATCCGTGCCCTGCCGCCAACCGCCGAGAAGATCCCTGACTTCGGGCAGGCGATCCTGGCCACCGTGCGTTCGCTTCCGTATCCCCTCGGTCGCACCGGACTGGCAAAGGTTCTCACTGGCGCCGCCGACAGCTCCGTCGGTAAGGACCGTTGCCCTGAGTTTGGCCTTCTGACCGGCCTGACCCTCAAATCGATCCGTGAACACACCGATGCCCTCGTTCTGCGAGGTCTGCTCGCCATAACCACCGATACCGAATATCCGCTCCTTCGCCTCACCTCGGCAGGCCGCGATACTCTGGAGAGCGGCGAGATCCTTCTGCCCAACCTCCTCAAGCCAGCCACGCCCAAGCCGGCCCGCGTCTCTACAGCCTCCCGTGGCTCTTCCGTATCCCGTACCGAAAACGTCGTCACCTCTCTCACCGAGGACGAAGACGACCGCTTCGAGCGTCTCCGCGCTTGGCGTCGTCTCGAAGCCCAACGCGCCCAACTCCCGCCCTATATGATTTTCTCCGACGCAACCTTGCGCGCTATCGCCCAGTTCAGTCCCGATACGCCCGAGGCTCTCCTCGCCGTTCCCGGCATTGGCCCCGCCAAACTTGCCTCTTACGGCGACGCCGTCATCGCCCTCCTCTGCACCGATAGCACGATAGACAGTAAACCCTAGCAAAGGTCGAGCCAGTTAGAAATGACGTTTTTTTCTCCTTCAACAAAACATAGTCCCGCGTCGGTCATGCGCTGCCTGCAACAGGCGATGTGCGTGGGCCTCTTCCTCGCGGTTTTACCGGCGCATGCGCAGACACGCTATCGGTCTGTTCGGGACTGGCCGGTGGACGCAGGGCGTCGCGCGCCGGATTATGGGACACGTATGGTGGTCGGTGTCGCGACGGACAGCAAAGGTCAGGTGTATGTGTTTCAGCGTACGCCGCATCCCGTTCTCGTTTTCGACCGGGCGGGCAACTATCTGCACACCTGGGGACACGGTCACTTTGCGCTGCCGCACGGGTGTCGCATCGATGCTCAGGGAAATATCTGGCTGACGGATGTGGGCCTGCATCAGGTCTTCAAATACACTCCCGATGGCAGGCTCCTGGCCACATGGGGCGAGAAAAACACGCCCGGCAACGATGCGACCCACTTCAATCAGCCTGCGGATGTGGCGTTCGGGCCGAAGGGGGACATCTATATCGCCGATGGCTATGGCAATGCGCGGATCGTACATCTGGATGCGAAGGGCAGGTACCGGAATGCCTGGGGCCATCCCGGACACGCACCCGGTGCATTTCATCTGGTACATTCCGTCGCCGTAGATGCGAGCGGGCGCGTGTATGTGGTGGATCGGGACAACGCGCGTATCCAGGTATTCACTCCGGAAGGAGATCTCCTGGCGGTGTGGAAACACATCGGGCATCCCTTCGGGTTATTCCTTACCCCCGACCAACGTCTCTTTGTCGCCGATGGTCTTGCGAACACCGTCAGTATCTATTCACTGGCCGGTAAGCGCCTGACGCAGTGGGGTGCGACGGGCAGCGCTGTCGGCGAGATGCGCCGCGCCCACCTGCTCTGTGTGGACGATCAGGGCGCCGTCTATGTGGCGGAGGTAAACGGCCGACGCGTCCAAAAGTTTATTCCGCAATCCAATTCTATCCTTCCTTTGGAGAAACGCAAATAGAACCCAAATTCTATGATCTCAACGCATCCGCGCGGCCTGCAAATTCTGCTGGAGCAGGCAGACAGGGGAAGCTCCGCTTTGATCGGGTCACTTTCCCCGTTTGCGTCATGCGCGCTCTCACACTCGTCGCCTCCTGCCTCTTTCTGCTGCTAGCCGGATGCAACTCTCCTGCTGTCCCCACTGCTGCTGTGCGGCAGACGACCACGAGACCGAAACCTATGGATCCGCACAGTTCTGCCTCCCTCCCTCTCGGAAAGGCAGACGAATTCGCGGTCACCGAAGGCGTTGTGCCCGCGCTGCTCGATCCTAAGGATGTCTATGCTGCCGATAGAGCGGGCCGTCTCAGCCCTGTGGTGCGCGATTTCCCGCCACGGGTCTACGTGCCGAACAGCGAGAGCAATACCGTCGATGTCATCGATCCGAGGACCTACAAGATCGTCGATCATTTCAGAGTTGGCAAGCTGCCTCAACACGTGGTGCCTTCATGGGATTTGAAAACGCTCTGGGTAGCCAACGATCTGGGCAACAGCTTGACTCCGATCGATCCGAAATCGGGAAAACACGGCAAAGCGGTTCCGGTGGACGACCCCTACAACCTCTATTTTACTCCCGATGGCCGCTATGCGATCGTTGTCTGCGAGCGCTTGCGTCGCCTGGACTTTCGAGACGCCCACACCATGAAGCTGAAACACTCTCTGGCGGTTCCGGGCAAAGGCATCGATCACATCGATTTCAGTAGAGACGGCCGATATCTGATCGCAAGCTGTGAATTTTCCGGAGACGTCGTGAAGGTCGATGTCCAAACGCAAAAGGTGCTGGGGAGTCTGAAGCTCAAAGCGGGCGGCATGCCTCAGGACGTAAAGCTCTCTCCGGACGGGAAAGTCTTCTACGTCGCCGACATGATGGCAAACGGCGTCTGGATCGTGGACGGGGACCGGCTGCGCACGCTTGGATTCGTGGCAACAGGAGGCGGCGCGCATGGACTGTACGCCAGTCGCGACTCGAAAGTACTGTATGTGTCGAACCGCCATGAGGGCACGATCACGGTGCTGTCGTTCGCAACCCGCAAACCTGTGGCCAAATGGCGCCTCCCGCACGGAGGAAGCCCGGATATGGGAGGCGTGTCGGCGGATGGCAAAACGCTCTGGCTGTCGGGCCGATACCATGCGGAAGTCTACGCTATCGACACGCAGACCGGAAAGCTGCGTACGCGGATCAAAGTAGGGAACGGCCCCCATGGCCTATGTGTCTATCCTCAGCCGGGACGCTACTCACTGGGCCACACAGGCGTATTCCGGTAGCGGGCGGGAATGCGCAGAGAGATGCGGAGCCTGCCTAATGGCTGTTTACGTGAAAGTAGACGGTGATCGTCGGGCGGACGTACAGGATGTCTTCCGGGATGATGTCAAAATTGTAGAGAGGGTCCCGCGTGGCAGGCGGCGCAAACACGCGCGAGTTTTGGAGGGGTAGGGCGCTGAGGAAGGCGACGGGCGCCTCCAGATGCAGGCGACGGTACGGGTGCATAGTTTCGATGTCGGAGAGAACGACGAAATCCGGAGCAGGATTCAAGACGCTTCGACTCCATTCTTCGATTTCCCCCGTCTGGGGGTTGACCGGCATCACGAATTTGAAACGCGTGTTCTCCCGGGCCGCCTTGACGCGTTGCGGCGCTGCCAGTTCGCCGAAGCGAGGCGAAAGGGGAGGGGAGTAGAACCAGGGCACCGTGGCGAACGCGACGGCGGCTCCTTGTGGCGCACGACTCTCCAGATAGTTGGCGGCGCTATCGCGCGGGTCGAGCGTCGTCATGCAGAGGAGCAGGTAGTAGCTGCTATAGAGGGTCAATGGCGGCACGATCAAGAGGCCAGCCCCGGCATTGAAGCCGCGCCCTGGCGGCAACGTGAGGAAGCGGGCCGCCCACAGGCAGAAGATCGGGAAGAGCGGCAGCATATAGCGGGCGAAGCGGACGTTCGAGAAGCCGGAAATGCCGTAGTAGACCAGGAAGAACGCCAGCAGCATCCAATCGGATTTCGTGCGCTTTTGGAACGCCAGTACCAGCCCGAGCAGTGCGGCGATCAGCAGCGTGGGGCCGAGGCCGAACGGCAACGAGATGACCAGATGATACCACCATCCGTTCCCGGTGTTCGTGAAGAGATAGCCATGCCCGCTGCGCGAGTGGTCGATCAGTTCGTAGCGCAGGCCGGAGCCGGGATAGCCCTCGATGCCGTACCAAAAGGCGTCGAAGTTGAGCCAGGGGCCAGGGCAGGCGATCAGAAAGGTCAGCAGGGTCAGCGCGATCAGCACGGCGAACTGGCCCCCCCGATGCGTTTTGCAGGCGTTCGGGTCTTTGTTCAGGAAGTGGGCGACGATCGGGGCGATCAGCACGAGACCGGCATTGTACTTGGTCGCTGCCGCCAGTCCGGCCCAGACCGCTGCCAGCGCATAGTCTGACCAGGTCTGCGAGGTGAGAAGGCGGGCGGACCAGAGCAGGGTCAGCGTGACGAAAAACGTTGCGGTGACATCGACGGTGAGAAAATGGGCATGCAGCACCGCCAGCGGTGAGACGGCGTAAAACAGGGCGGAAACCAATCCTGCTTTGCGCCCGAACATGCGCTTACCGAGGGCATAGAGAACCGGCAGTGTCGCCGTCCCGAACAGAACGGATACCAGCCTGCCCGCCAGAAACAGCTTCGCATTGAGAGGCGCCTCGTCGGCGAGCGTCGGAGGCGGCGTTGAGAGTGTGGGTCCAGGGGTAGGTATAAATCCATACCCTTTTCCAACCGTGTGGGCGAGATCGACCAGATAGAAGTAGAACGTGCCGTAGTTGTAGAATTTGATGTCGAACTGACCGTGCGCGATGTCGGCCTGCAGGGCCGCGTTCAGATTCACGCGCTCGTCCGGATGGAAGGTCGCCAGAGGGTGACGCGCGTCCGGCAGGCTCCAGCGCAGTCCGCAGAGTCGCAGCCCCAATCCCAGCGCCACGATCAGCAGCAGCAGACCGAGCGCCTGCTTATCGCGCCGGTCCAGCCCTGCCCAATCGAACCGCTTCCGTGGCTTCTGCTCCGTCGGCTCTCCCATCGAACGCGCTCACTTTCATCGCACGGTGGTGATGTGGACGGGCCCGGCCGCTTTGGCCCAGGGCGACTGCCAGGC
>JAYUMV010000276.1:0-7063 GCA_043762265.1 Chthonomonadaceae bacterium
AGGCTGTTTTCGGAGCCAGGTGTGTCGGCATCCGGGGTGGTGCGAAACTCCACGCAGTTGTTGCCGAACGCCGGATAGAGCACGGCCTCGGCGCGACGCTCCGTATCGGTCAGTCGATAGGCGATGGCGCCGTGGGCTTCTTCTTGCGTGATCTGATAACGAGACATCAGTGTCGTCTTCCTTCCTCTCGCCCGCATCGTTGTTCATTCGGTACAGGTTTGGTTTTCAAACCCGTCGATTCCTTCCTTGGTTCCGGCAGAAAGCGCTCCTCGGGCCAAATTCGTCCCATACGGCCACCTTCGCGACAGCACAGGCGTCTCCCTCCAAGCTTTCGACCAGACATTTCCGGTACAATAAAAAAAGCAATCAGGATTTGCTGCGGGCGAAATGCGTATGCGGAGGATATTGTCGTTCATTCGCCGAATTTCTTCGTTGACTATTTCCTTAGGAGGTGTGCTGCAATGAAATTGCATATCGTTCGCGTCGGAGCCGTCCTGGCCCTGCTCTCCCTTACCCTTGGCGTGGCCAACGCTGCTCCCCCCAAAGAGACTCCGGAATGCCCCGTCTGCCACATGAAACTGTCCTCTAAGAAAACCAAGGACTCCACTGTGGCGGTCAAGCTGACTCCGAAATCGAAGACCATGTTCTGCTGCACAAAGTGCAAGATGCCCGACGAAGTTCTCGTCAAGAAGCCCATGAAAAAGGGAGAAAAGAAAACCGACAAGATGTAGTTCGGTTTTCCGTCGGGACTCCCTCGGCAGCGGAACGGGCATAGCGCCCGTTCCGCTTTTCCATACCCCTCGGCAGCAACTCACCCACAACAGCAAGGTTTAAGGGAAATGACGATGACCGATACAAATCCACCTTTCCACATGAACGATCCGTTTGACCTGAACCGTTTCCTTACAGCGCAGGAGAGGGACTACGCGCAGGCGCTCTCGGAGATCCAAAGCGGTCGGAAGCGATCCTACCGAAATGAGCCTGACCGGAAATCCCTGCAAATCCTGGGAATCGACAAAGTGACAGGAGAGTGAACTTTCCCCACGGCTAAAGCCGGGGGCCTTCCACCCCTGCACCCCCATCGGGTAAGGGCCAAGATACTCTACACACTCTCTTTCACTCAAAGCCATTTTCCTCTTGCAGCGCAGATCTCACGTAATTCTCACGCAAATCTCACGGCTGTCCCCTATACTGCGGAGGTGACCAAGACGCCCCACTTTAGAAGGAGACAGGACATTGAGCACGCGCAACCATTCCAACGAACATATCACGACCCGACGGGAGTTTCTGGGCAGATCGGCAGCAATCGTCGCCGGCCTGCTGCTCCTGGAAGAGGGCGTCCAAGCGGAGCCCCGGACCCCACTGCTTATCGGCAGCGGAGAGCATACCTATGAAGTTCTTCACGATTGGCTGACTCTGCCGTCGGACATCCTTTTCGGAGATACGCAGGGCATCGCTCAGGATGCTGCGGGGCGCATCTATATCTCCCGTACCGTCCATAGCGCCAGCGTGAAGAAGGACGCCATCGTCGTCTTCGACAAAGACGGAAAGTTTCTCAACTCCTGGGGAGAACGCTTCGCAGGCGGCGGGCATGGGCTGGACATTCGTCGGGAAGGACAGGCGGAGTTCCTCATTCGCGGGGAAGAGATGCTGATTCCCGATCTTAAGAGCGTGGTGACCATCGTGGACAAAGACAACAAGGTCGTGGTTCAACTCGGCGATGGGGATCCCTCCGCGCTGCGCAACCATCCGCGCCAGGACTTCCTCCCCGGCAAGTTCGTCCACCCGCATGGAGCCAAATACCTGCACAATAGCGACATTCTGGTCGCCGAATGGGTTCCCATCGGCCGCGTCACGCTCCTAAAAAAGCGCAGTGCTTAGACCGCTCCTTTAGATGCGCGATCCAATCACACACGTCCTGAAATCGGAGCGAGATGCCTGCACCCTCTTGGGTATGCAATATAGGAAATCTCGCTCCGATTGACGAAATGGCATTCTGATCTGATATAATCTTCTCAGTACCCCCCATTTATTACCGGAACCGCAACCGTTTTCCCTGGGTCCACTGGGCATCGGGCGGATACAGGGTGCGTCTGCGCTATCTGTTCGGCAGTCCCACCTGTCGGAGGAGGTTTTGAAGGTGATTTTCCCGTCTCTGGCCGTCTTACGGCGTATTGCCCGTGGTTCGCGGTTGCATCGGTCGTTTGCGTTGTTGCTGGTCCTCGTGCTGGCCGGATTGAGCGGCTGCCGCACCAAAAGTTTTCTCTCGACGCGCCAGGAGGTGGGTCTGGGCAAAGAGGCCGCACGACAGGTGGAACAGGAGTATCGGGTCGATACGGCCTCTCCCGATGCCGAACGCGTGCGCCGCGTCGGGCAGACGCTGCTGGACCACATGGACAAACGGGACGTTCCTTACACCTTCAAAGTGATCGATGGCAAAGAGATCAACGCCTTTTCGCTGCCCGGTGGGCCGGTCTACGTCTATCGGGGCTTGCTGGACATGATGGGCGAGGACGACGATGCCCTCGCCTGTGTGCTGGGCCATGAGTGTGGCCATGTCAACGGTCGCCACGCCGCCCGCCAACTCTCCTCGCAGTACGCTACCAATCTCCTCTTGCTCGCAATCCCCAACCCGACTGCGGCGAATCTCGCCAGCGGCGCAGCCAGTCTCGTCAGCCTCAAGTACAGCCGCGACGACGAGTATGAGGCGGACCGGCGCGGCCTGAGTTATGCCCATTTCGCCAAATACGACCCCAACGGCATGATCCGGTTCTTCGGAAAGCTCCAGCGCCTCGAAAAGCGTGAAGGCGGCAACGGCCCGGAGTGGCTGCAAAACCACCCTGTTACCAAAGCCCGCATTGAAAAGGCCAAGATGCTGATCGAGCGCAGCGATTTTCGTTACGGTCAATAGCCTCCCTCGTTTCCACGGTGGAAAAGAAATTTACGCGGTTCCCTATCCTTCCCCATCGCAGCGGTCTCTTCTTTGCAGGAGGAGTGAAAAGAGTGGCAAAGCAACGGGGCCGCTACCCAACTATCAGCGACGAACAACTGGTCCTGAACGCGCTTTTGGGCGACATCGAGGCGTTCGATGAGTTGGTTTCCCGCTATCGGGGCGCGGTCATCGTCGTCGCGACGCACGCGCTCGGCTCACGGGAAGCCGCCGAAGATCTCGCCCAAGAGGCGTTTCTGCTGGCGTTCAAGGCGCTGCCGCAACTGCAAGAGCCAGCACGCTTCGGCAGTTGGATCTGCTCCATCGCCCGACACCGGGCATGGCGCGTCAGCCGCCAAGAAGCCCGCCAGGAGCCGACCGAAGACAGCAAACTCGACACGCTGATTTTGCGGCACAGCCCGACCCTCGCCTCCTGCCCGGAGGAGACGCTGCTGCGTAGAAGCGCACACGCGGAGATACGCGAGCGTCTGACGGAGCTGCCGCCCGAGTTTCAGGTCGCGCTGCAACTGCGTTACTTCGAAGAGTGGCCCGTCGCTCGCATCGCCGACTTTCTTTCTCTCCCTCTTACTACCGTGAAATGGCGGCTTCATCGGGGCAGAGATCTGCTGCGCCGAAGCCTGGTCGCCGAAGAGGAGAAACCGCATGGGACGCCCCGAATCGAATCAACCGGAGATACGCCGGATCCGCCGCCTGCTGCGCGAAACCGTCAAACTCGCCGAACATGCCAGTCTTACGGGCAGCCTCGACAAAGGCAGCCGAATCGCGATCCGTCAGTACAACCACATACGTGAACATCTACAGGAGATCGGCGCCATTCCTGAAGACCTTTTCCAGGATCTGGATGAGGACGAAGCCACTTTCGATGAGCTAGGCATCGTCTGTGGAATGCTGGAAGGCTACCTGGTCGAGGATGAAGAGATCCTGAACGAGGGCGGGAAGCACTCTACGAAGTTGCAGGTCGGCATGGTCGGCCTGAAGGAGCTGGAAGACCTCAAGGAGATCGGCAAGGTCATTCGCGACAGTATGCCGGAGTTTTTCCGCAGACATGCGCAGAGCGGCCCCTCCGATGCCATCCGCATCGAGATCGAGCGCAGCATGGAGGAGGCCGCAGCCGCCCGCGAATATGCCCGAGAGGCGGAACGGGAGGCCCGAAATGCCGAGCGCGAGGCACATCATGCCGTAAGAGAGGCGGAACGAGATGCACGGCACGCCGCGCGCGAGGCGGAGCGGGAGATGAGGCGCTCAGAGATGGGGGAAGAGAACGGATCTCATCAGCAGAGAGCGCGGGAAGTTGCGGAGATCACCGGCCAGATTCGAAGCATCGGAGAGCGCCTGCGCGAGACGGAACTGGAGAACGGCCAGCGGGAAGAACTGCTGCAGCGTCTCGACCATCTGATGACGACCCTGCAAAAGATCGCGCAAGCCGCCCCGGACGAAGGCTAACCCTGCGAGGCCTGCATAGTCCCGACACTGAGGAACGCACGATACAGGCCGCAGACGAAATTTTCGTCTGCGGCCTGCAATGGTGTTTGTCGGTTTTCCGAACGAGTTGCCGTTAAGGCGCATGGAGGACGACTACTGACACTGGAACTCCTAGGTTGCGACACGGTTAGCGGTGTCGAAGGCATAACCGACCGTGTTAGTGTATCATTGTTTCTGTAAATTCCTGGTGGCCTAATTTCGGAAACACGGACAGGTCATGGTGTGTCCTTTCGGTTGCTGAAGACCAAAAAAGGAGACCGAACCCATGACCTATCGAGACCATTGTACTTTGCCCACAGAGTTTCTGCAAGACCTCTGCGAACACGGACTGGATGCTCTGCCTCAGGCGATCACGCTGCTTCTGAATGCCGCCATGCAGGCAGAGCGAGAGAAATACCTGGGCGCCGCTCCCTACGAGCGCAACCCGGAGCGGCGCGACTACGCCAACGGATACAAAGACAAAACCGTCAACAGCCGCGTCGGTCCCTTGCAGGTCTCGGTGCCACAAGTTAGGAATGGCGACTTCTATCCCAGCAGCCTGGAGAAAGGACTGCGGAGCGAACGGGCACTCATGTTGGCGGTGGCCGAGATGTATGTGCAGGGCGTCTCGACCCGCCGCGTTGCCGCCGTCTGCGAGAAACTCTGCGGTACCGAGATCTCCTCGGCTTCGGTTAGCCGCGCCGCTGCCGAACTCGATGGCGTACTGGAAAGTTGGCGTACTCGCCCGCTCGGCTGCTTTCCTTATGTTTATCTGGACGCTCGTTATGAGAGCGTGCGGCAGAACGGCAAAGTGGACGATGCCGCTGTGCTGGTTGCCGTCGGCGTCGATGAGAGCGGCAAGCGCCAGGTGCTGGGCGTGTCGGTAGCCCTTTCCGAACACGAAGTGCATTGGCGGGAGTTTCTCACCGGGCTGCAAACGCGCGGCCTCAAGGGAGTGCGCCTGATCGTGAGCGATGACCACGCCGGTCTCAAGTGTCAAACCGATTCAAGAACTGGCTCTCACGCGGTTTGACATTCCTGAACCATTTTTTGATCGCGAGTGGTATCACAGTCCATTTCTCGCAACGCTTGAAGCTGCACACGAAGACACGCTCTTTCTCCCGATTTCAGGGTTCAGTAGCGGAATAGCCACATTTACGATGGCTCCATGTCAGGTTTTTCACGAGTATACGATGCCGATGTCTTATAATTGGGTAGGATGTACATTTTTGTCAGCGTAAATGGTTCATACTCTGGATTTTCCCATACGGCTCCAAAACCAGTGGTCATTGTAGTCGCCACTCGAAGGAAAAACTGCGCGTCTTCTGCAGATTGGAAGAGCCGATAGAAATTCAGCAGCGGCCGAAAGTACTTCTCAATCAGCAACAACAATGGCTGGTAAATAGGTTGATCACGTTGGTGGAAGAATTCTGGAGCGGGAGCAGAAAAATTTAAATCCCAGGAAAGTAGCGAGTAGCCGCTGGGATGTGAGATGTCATAACCTATGAACTGAGGGAATATATTTATCAGCGGCATTTCCTGTGGATCCATAATCATGACAAGATCCAGTTCAAATCCCGCCTCTGCATAGATGGCTTGAATCCTAATTGCCTCTTCTAAACGGGTAAAATTCTCATTAGGCATTGGTCCTGTTTGTTTTGTCCAGAGTTGATTGACAGGCACATCTTCATCTAGTTCTGAAATGTAAACAGGTCCCGGACGATATGTGCCGCGATATGAGGGACTGCTAGATCCGGAAGCTGGCTGGGCAAGCAATAAATAAGTTATCATAGAGAATACCTCTTCTGAAGTTTTACTTCTGTTAAGTACAGGACCCCAGAGATAGGGTTTGGAAATAGAGAACGATCTGATCTCAGCGAATTCCAAACCCTACATTATAAGGACGTGTACTAAGGGTTGTTATTCGGAGAGGAATTTGAATTGATCGCCTACCATATCCGAAGAAATCACCATTCGTTGTCAAGTACTGAGGCGACGCACAAGAATGAACGCTCCACTTTTCTGCATCGAATGAGATGAAAATAGACTTGATTGTGAAGCAGTTATTCTTGCGCGTTGCCTAAGGTCTGTAAATCTTTAACTTCCCGATCTTGCAGGATAGGTGGCCTTTAAAGATGGGGGTTATAAATTTACGGACCCTCAGTAGCCTTTATCAAGGCAGAGTGTACCCCGGTGGTACAAGTATGTGGAAGTCCTGCTCACCTATATGAATGTGTGGGAAGCCCGTCCAAGGGTTCCCAACGCTATGTGTCCCGGCAAGATCCTCTGGAAGTGCCCGGATCTTCATGCCATAGATACGCGCTTCCCGAACTATAATATCTGCCTGTTCATTTGTAAGGACCGTCCTGGACCGCTGTAATTCCTTCATCCACGAAGCGAATTTAACAGGGTTACCGGGAGTTGTCCAAGGCGGTCGGAAACTGCTGCCTCCACTGCTTGAGCTTCCGCCACCGCTACTACTCCCGCCTCCGCCGCTCCCCGGTTCCGGTGTAGGTTCTGGCCCAGGAAGTGGATCAACACCAGCTTTTATTCGCAGGGCCTCTATTGCGACGAATAGTAGCCCGACCCCCTTGAGCCAAAGTTTCCCAAGGCCTATGAAGCCGTCTATTGAAGGGTCGGAGGGCAAATGTC
>JAYUMV010000277.1:0-28196 GCA_043762265.1 Chthonomonadaceae bacterium
GGACTCTATGTTGTAGTCACCCACTCCTTTCCACTGTCGGAGCGGATCTATAGATGGGTGCGCTTGTTCAAAGCGAGCGGTGGCGTGGGAACCGGAAGCATCGGCGGACCTTTCGTCGGGTTTGAAGCGCGCGTGGGAACCGACCTGGGCATCCATGCCGAACTCTATCGGCGTCGGCCCAATATCGGGGTCTCGCTGCGGTTGGCACGCAATGTGCAGGCCAACGCGTCCAGTCTCGATGGGGCTTTCTACTACGGGCTGACTTATTCGCTGAAGCGGTAGGATCGCCTGAAATCCATTAGAACATACGGAACGAACTATGTCCTCTTCCAACAGTGAAACTCGGCGCGTCGTGCTCATCAAGAGCCTGCATACGAATAACAGATTCTATGCGCTCGTGGAACCGGATCGCGGAATTCGCAATGCGGATGCCATCGCAAACATCCCCGACGACCTGCTGCTCGGTATCGCCTATCCCTGTCTGGAAGACGGTCTGAACGATTTCGCCGTCATCCGCACCACCTTCGAGACGCTGGACTATTTTCCGGCAGACGATCCCATACGGGAAGAGATGATGGAGATCATCAACGATGCCCGCGGCAATCTGCTGCGCCGCCTGCACGAACTCCACGATAAGATCGCATCCGACAAGGCGCATTTTCTCGGCACCGACTACGATGAGTTCAAATCTTATGCGATGAATCTCGTTCATCGCGGCTACCCACGGCGTAACCTCGACAACATGATGAAGCTGAATGTCTTCAGTTCGGTGGCGGAGACGGAGGGTCTGGACGAGGCCAGCGGCCTCAACTACTTCTTTCAGTTTCAGTATATCGACGGTGAGGCTCTGGCCGCGCTGCCCGCCCGTCAGTTCATCGTCGGACTGTTCGCAGAGGTGATCCGCAGCGTGCAGAACGACGAGAACTACCTGGGCAAATATCCGTTCGATAAGCACGTGTTTCAGAAGTTCATTGCGGTCATGTTCGTCAACTACGCGACCACCAACCCGATGTTTTATGGGATCAACAAGGGCGATTACGGCGTCTCCAGCGACAAGAATATGGACGAGACGCCCCTCTACAAGGCGATCAGTCAAGAGCTGTTGGAAATCGAATCCCAGCTCTGGCAGGAGACGAACCCGTTTGCCTCCGCGCCGGTCATCGCCACTCCCGACCAGACGGTGGGAATGCCCGATTTCGCCTCGGCCCCGCTCCTCCCCGTCGGGGACGTTCCGGACCCCGGTTTCACCAACGCGACTCTGCATGGGCGTGTCTCCTTCGAGCAGGCTGGGGCGATGCTGCCCGACGAGATTGTCAACGAAGAGGTGCTGTTAGGCCCGATCACCTCCCTCTGTTCTGCGGCGCAACTGCTGATGCGCAAAAACGATCCTGAAACGCAGCGGTTCGCCCGCGTCATTCTGGCCGATGCCTCCAAACTGGTGGACGAGCTAAAAAGGCTGGGGATCGTGTCGCATCTCGCCAACGACCCCGGAGCGTGTTAAGTTCAAAGGATCCGTGGGGAACTATCTATAGGCCGTCAGTCGTTCTCTTTGCAGAGAGTAGACAGACGGCCTTCTTGGTGGAAAAGCCCTCGTTCGCCCCGGCGGAGGCTTCTGCTTCGAGAGGGATGTAGAAATCGTCGGAAGGCTTTTGATGCAACGCTTGACAAAGTTTGCAGCCAGACGCTAAAATAGTCCATCTTCTCTCTCTGGTACTTGAGGCGAAATAGAGCCGCGCCACGACGCGCACAGGATGCTCATTCGATACGGCAGGCCGCTGAAAGATGCGCTGCAGCAGACGATGGGACTCTTCCCGTGCCGAGTGTGGCTCGTTTTTTATGTGGCGGGTGCCGCCGCTTCGCCTGTGTTGCCTGCTGGCTGATTCCCCTTCCGGGCCTGACTCGGACTGCGAGTCCTGACAGGCAGATATCTCCCGGCACGACTGCACACTTCGGTTTTATCGGTGCAGCGGTGCATTGTTGCGTTTCTGGAAGCAATCCCTGAATGGCCAGGTTTTTCGATAAGAAGATGCACTCAGGATTCAGCTCGGAGACTCAACGGCCCGAAAACCCCTTCGGACGGTGAATCGTTGAAGACGCGCGTAGAATTAACACAACCAACTACTTTAGATCAGGCTGTCATCACCGCTCCACAGGTGACTCTGCGGAGTTCCCAATATGGGGTTTCTCTCAGTTCCGTACGTACCGCCATCCGTTCGGCCCAGCGCTATCTGCTGGATCGCCAGGAACCGGAGGGCTACTGGGTCGCGGAACTCGAGGGCGACACGATTCTGGAAAGCGAGTATATCTTGCTGCTCCAGTTCCTGGGCAGACGTGATACAGTCAAATTTCGCAAACTCGCCGCGTATATTCGGCGTGGGCAGCATCCGGACGGCTACTGGTCGATCTTTCCCGGGGGCCCGCCCGACGTAAGTGCGTCGGTGAAAGCCTACTTTGCCTGCAAACTGGCCGGCTACAAGGGCACCGAACCGTTTATGCGCCGGGCGCGCCGCGCCATCCTGGAGCAGGGCGGCGTCACGCAGTGCAACACCTTCACCAAGCTTTACCTCTCCATGTTCGGACAGTACGACTGGCAGGGCGTGCCCACCATTCCGCCGGAAGCCGTGCTGATGCCGAAGTGGTTCTACTTCAATATATACAACATGTCCTCCTGGTCTCGGGCGATCCTCGTTCCCCTGGCGGTGATGAACGCCACCAAGCCGCAGCGTCCCATTCCCGACCACGCCCATATCGACGAACTGTTCGTAGACGGTCGCGACCGGAAGCGGATGCGCTTGACCTGGGATAAGAAGCCGATTACCTGGCGCAATGTTTTCCTGGTCATCGACAAACTGCTGAAGCTCTACGATGCCAGCCCCGTCAAGCCCTTCCGCAAACTCGCGCTGGAGCGCTCCTTGCGCTGGCTGCTGGTGCGTGAGGAGAACAGCGGCGGCCTGGGCGCGATCTTCCCCGCGATGACCCACGCCATCATGGCCTACAAGTGTATGGGCCTGCCCGACAACCATCCGGCGATCTGCAAGGAGTTGGCGGAACTGGCCGCCTTCGAGATCGAGGAGGAGACCACGATCCGGATGCAGCCCTGCGTCTCGCCGATCTGGGACACCGCGATCGTGGTGAATGCCCTGATCGACAGCGGCTGGCCGGCAGACAGCGATGCCGTGCGCCAGGCGGCGGAGTGGCTGCTCTCCAAGCAGACCACGAAAAAGGGCGATTGGGCGATCAAGGTGCCGAATGTGGAGCCCGGCGGCTGGTACTTCGAGATGGAGAACGAGTACTATCCCGATGTGGACGACACGATTATGGTGATGATGGGCCTCTACAAGGCCTACTGTCCCGGCGGCGAGCACTGGACCGAAGCGCCCGAGCATGTGCGCGCCTCGATGCGTCGAGGCCTCGACTGGGTCTTCGCTATGCAGAATAAAGACGGCGGCTGGGGCAGCTTCGACAAGGACAACAATAAGACGCTGTTTCAGTATGTGCCCTACGCCGACCACAACGCCATGCTCGATCCTTCCTCCGCCGACATCACCGCACGTACCCTGGAGATGTGTTCCTACTTCAGCATCGGCAAGAGTGATCCCCGTGTGCGCCGCGCCATCGCCTACCTCTATCGGGAGCAGGAAGAGGACGGCTCCTGGTTCGGGCGCTGGGGCGTCAACTATCTTTATGGCACCTGGCAGGTGCTGCGCGGACTGGCCCGAATCGGGGAGGACATGAAATCCCCGCGCATTCAACGGGCGGCGCGCTGGCTGCACTCCGTGCAGAACGAGGACGGCGGCTGGGGCGAGACCTGCGCCTCTTACGTGCCCGACCATCCCAAAGCCGACGGTCCCTCCACGCCCTCGCAGACCGCCTGGGCGCTGATGGGCCTGTTCAACGCGGGCGATCTGGACAGTCCTTTTGTGAAACGGGGAGTCGATTATCTGATCAATGGCCAGGATGCGACGGGAACGTGGGAAGAGGAGTGGTTTACCGGCACGGGCTTCCCGCGCGTCTTCTACCTGCGCTACCACTACTACAAACACTATTTCCCGCTCTGGGCGCTGGCGCAGTATCACACCTTCACGACCGGCGAACCGCCCGACACCAGGACGGAAGAACTCGCCGCCAGCGGCCGCTTCGCCAACCTGGAGGTATAAGGTATACTCTCCTGAACAGTAGGTCAAGCCCATCGTGCATGTCAGCAGAAAACCGACGGACGCCGTCGCGGTGACTCGAGAGCCGAATGCGACCCTGGAAGGGCTCACCCGGCGCGGGCACGACAACAATTTCGACTTTCTGCGCCTGTTCTGGGCGGTGGTGGTCCTGTTCTCTCACTGTTTCGCGCTGCCGCAGGGCGGCAACAGCCACGAACCGTTGGCCGTGCTGACCCATGGCCAGACGACGTTCGGGAGTCTTGCGGTCGATGCGTTCTTCGTAATCAGCGGATTTCTGATTACGCAGAGTTGGCTGCGCAGCAAGGGGCTGGCCGACTATCTGCGCAAGCGGGTGCAGCGTATCTATCCGGGATTTCTGGCCGCAGCCCTGTTTTGCGCTGTGATCGTAGGCCCTCTGGCCTCGGAATCGGTTGCGGGCTACCTGCACGGTTGGCATCTCAAGTTGCTGGTGCGGTTTGTCTGGAGTGTCCTGACGCTGAGTCAGTTGGCGCTCCCTCCCGTATTCCGGCATCTGCCCTCTTTTGGCGAGATCAACGGCTCCCTCTGGACGATCCGCTACGAGTTCTGGTGTTATCTGTTTCTGGCTGCGCTCGGAATGCTGGGGCTGCTGAAGAGGCGCGGCGCGGTTGCAGGGCTGTTTCTGCTGGTCCTGCTTCTCCATACTGCGCAGGAGTGGTACTTTCCCGGTATCGGGCAGGGCAACGATGTTTTCAAGGCGGGGCTGCTGCACGGTGTCGAGATACCGTTGCTTGGCAATCTCGACCGATGGCCGCGTCTGTTGGCCTTCTATCTGGCGGGAACGGTTTGCTCTCTCTATCAGGATCGGATTCCGCGTTCGCCGCGTCTGGTTCTCGCCTCCGTGCTGCTGCTCGCGCTCTGTGTCCATTGGGGCCTGAACGCGATGCTGCCGCTCTGCGGAACCTACCTGCTGCTCTACGCTGCCGGCAGCTCGATACAGATCGGCAAGCCGCTCACGCAGCGCGCTGATCTGTCCTATGGCATCTATCTCTATGCCTATCCGGTGCAGCAGTTGCTGATTCAGGGACTGGGAGCGCAGATCAACCCGTTTGTGCTGTTCGTGCTGGCTCTGCCGACCGTCTCCGCGCTTGCATGGCTGAGCTGGACGCTGGTGGAAAAACCGGTCCTGCTCCGTAAAAAACAGATCTGACGACCTATTCGGGCTTCGGCCCTTACGATTTGGAAGAGAGAAGGAGTTACTATCGCATGCGTTACCCTATCGGTTTCACGATCGCACAGGCCAAATATCGGAACAAAATGGAGAGAAGCGGCCATAAACGGTATCCGGGCGTCGTCATGCTCGAACCGCTCTACACCTGTAATCTGGCCTGCCTCGGCTGTTCCGTCGAGAGGCACACCGGCAAACTCAAGGACCGGATGTCGCTGGAGACCTGCTTCAAAGCGGTCGAAGACTGCGGCGCACCGATCGTGAACATCTGCGGCGGCGAGCCGACCCTCTACCCGGAACTGCCGCAACTGATTGCGGGCCTGACCGAGCGCGGCAAGTACATCATTCTCTGTACCAACGCCCTGAAACTGGAAGAGAAGATCCTGAATGTCATTCCGCCCAGCGACAACCTGTTCTTGATGATCCACCTGGACGGTATGCGCGAGACACACGACTATGTCTGCAACCGCAAAGGCGTCTTCGATCACGCGGTCGAGATGATTAAAAAAGCGCGTGACCTCGGCTTCCTGACCTTTATCAACACGACGGTCTTCAAAGAGACCTCTGTGGAAGAGGTCGAGGCGATGTGCAAGCTCGTCGATCAACTGCGGGCCAATGGCATCCTGATCTCTCCTGGCTACGAGTACGAGAGCGTGCAGAGCGACGTGTTCCTGTCGAAAGAGCAGATCCACGAGAAGTTCAAAGCCATCCGGGAGTTTTCGCCGAAGTACAAGGTCAACGCCACTCCACTGTTCCTGGAGTTCGCAGCGGGGATGCGCGAACTGCCCTGCGCGCCCTGGTCCACGGTCAACTACACCCCGAAGGGCTGGAAGGCTCCCTGCTACCTTGTGGAGGGAGAGGGCTACTACGAAGACTGGAACTCCTTCTGGAACGATACCAATTGGGAATACTGGGAATCGCGCCTCGACTCCCGCTGCCAGAACTGCAAGATGCACAGTGGCTTTGAGCACAGCGCCGTCGAAGAGTCCATGAAGACCGTCAAAGGGACGCTTCAGCTCGCCGCCTGGACCTTCTCAAAGTAGTCGTAAAGGAGTGGGCCGGGGCAGGCTACCCGGCCCGCGATTAGAGGGAACCATGAACCTGGAAAGCCGGACACTTTCGCCGATTCTGGAAGGCATGCGTTACCGTTCATTGGATGCCTGGCGTGGCATCGCCAGCCTTTGTGTGGTGTTTTACCATGTTGCGCTGGTGCTGACGGGCATCGATCCGGCGCTCAAGCGCAACCTCTGGTATGCGGCCTGCCTTCAGGGCTACTTGGGCGTCGAGATCTTTTTCGTTATCAGTGGATACTGTATCATGGTCGCGGCGGCCTCTCTGCTGAAACGGCAGGGCGATTGGCGTACGTTTCTTGCAGCGCGCTTCCGCCGGATCTATCCGGCCTGCTGGTTCTCACTTGCGCTCTGGGTGGCGTTCTGGTTCGTCGCGACACTGCTCGTACATACCGGCAAAATAAAAACGAGCACTGCGGCGGATCTTGACCTGATGCATCGCTCCGTGCTCTATTTCTTTGCCAATATCACGCTGACACAGTATGTTTTCCACCAGCCCTTTCTGTCGGTGGTCACCTGGACGCTCGCCTACGAGGTGGCATTTTATGCGGTGGTGACGGCTAATCTCGTTCTGCTGGGCCGTAATGGCTCCCTGCGGACGTTTCTGAATCGGCTGCACTTTCTGACCGGGGCTTCGCTGCTGGCGCTGTTGATTCATCCGGGGTGGATCTTTTTTCCTTTTGGGCTCTGGGCGCACTTTGGCTTGGGAGTGTTGATCTACGACCTTGTGCGGTATCCGGGGCAGCGTGGAATTCAAGGGGTCTTCGTGGGAGCGATCGTGCTGATGTTGACGCTCTGGCGTCTCGATCACATTCCGGCGACGATGCTCTACAATGGCGGGGGGGCCACCTTCCTGGTAGGCACCATCACGGCGCTGTTGCTGCTGGGGCTGGCCCAATACGATGCGCCTTTGAGTCGGACAGAGCCGGTGAAGTGGCTCAGTAGGGTGGGCACATTTTCGTATAGTCTCTACCTGACGAATTTTCTATTCATCGGTCTGGCGGCGCAGATTATTCGCCTGATCAAGGTGCATGGCGTGGCGTTGCATCTGATGGATCTGCTCATGGCGATCGGATCCGTCGTTTTCGCATGGATTTTCTATCTGTGCTGTGAGAAGCCATTCTTGAAGCCGTCCACACGAACGGCCCTGGCTGCGCCGGAACTCGCCCCCCAAGAAGGCTCTTGAGCGGCAAAGGCTGTGCCGACGGCGCACACGTGATATCGATTATGTCAGGAATGCGCTATGGTCGCTCTTGTAACCGGCAGTACAGGGTTTGTAGGCAGCCATGTGGCGCGTCTGTTGGTGGAGCGCGGAGATAGGGTGCGCTTATTGGTGCGTAAGAGCAGTCGGGTCGAAAATCTGGCTGCGCTGGACGCGCGACTGGCGGAACGGTTCGTAGGAGACCTGTCCGACCCGATCTCTTTAAGGGAAGCGGTGCGGGGCTGCGATAGCCTCTATCATGTTGCGGCGGACTATCGGCTCTGGGCGCGCGATCCGCAGGAGCTCTATCGCGCGAACGTCGAGGGCAGCAGACAGTTGATGGAGGCGGCGCGGGATGAGGGAATGACCCGGATCGTCTACTGCAGCACCGTCGGCGCATTGGGCATTCCGCACGACGGCTCCTCCGGAAATGAAGAGACGCCGGTGTCCGAATCCGATATGATCGGACACTACAAGCGTTCCAAGTTCCAGGCGGAGCGGGTGGTGCAGGAGTACGCGGCGAACGGCTTGCCGGTGGTTATCGTCAACCCGAGTACGCCGGTCGGAGAGCAGGATCTGAAGCCGACCCCGACCGGGCAGATCATCGTCGATTTTCTGAATCGACGCCTTCCTGCCTATGTCGATACGGGCCTGAATCTGGTGGATGTCCGGGATGTGGCGATGGGGATGCTGTTGGCGGCGGAACATGGGGTCGTCGGTCAACGTTATATACTTGGGAACGAGAATTTTACCCTGAAGCAGATGCTGGAACTGCTGGCCGACATCACCGGATTGCCTGCGCCGAAGGTGCAGATGCCTTACGGTGTGGCGTGGTTGGCGGTTGGTATAGAGAATATAATTGTCAGTGGGTTGTTCCGGCGCACTCCCGCCCATCCTTTCGAGGGTGTCAAGATGGCGCGGCATAAGATGTTTTTCGATCCGTCTAAAGCGGTACGTGAGTTGGGACTGCCGCAGTCGTCTGTACGCTCGGCGCTGGAACGCGCGGTAGACTGGTTTCGAGCCAACGGTTATGTGACCCGCTGATGCGTAGGTTGAGGGCGGGTAACACGGCGGTGACGCCGGAGGAGAGATGAATTTGGAACGTATATCCAGACGCAAAGTGATTATGGCGAAGGAAGTCGGCTTCTGTTTCGGCGTGAAGCGCGCGATCAACCTGACCAAACAGGCGCTCAACGACCGCAGCGATGTCTTCATTCTCGGAGATCTTGTGCATAACAAGCGGGTCACCGACGAACTCGAAGGCAAGGGTCTGCGCAAAGTCGAAGACTATGGGGACCAGAAGGGCACGATGGTCATTCGCGCCCACGGTCTGCCGAAAGCCAAGATCCAAGAGGCGAAAGACCAGGGCCTGGAAGTGGTAGACGCGACATGCCCGATCGTCCTGCGCGCACAGGAAGCGGCGCAGACGCTGGAGCGGGATGGCTATCAGGTCGTGATCGTCGGGGACCGGAACCACGCGGAGATCAAAGGCATCCTGGGTGCCCTCGAGTCGCCTGCCTTAGTCGTCGATAACATCGAAGAGCTGCATGAGGCGAAGGCCAACTACACGCTGATGCGCAAGGTCGGCGTCATCTTCCAAACGACGCATGCTCTGGAGCTCTGCAACGCCATCGTCAATGAGATGCTGATGATGTGCAAAGAGATCCGCATTATCAATACGATCTGCCGTCCGGTACAGAACCGCCAGGACGATGCCGTCGAACTGGCCTCCAAGGTACAGCTAATGGTCGTCGTCGGCTCGCGGACGAGCGCCAATACGGTCGAACTCGCCGCTCTCTGCCGCCACTACAATAAGCAGACCGTCCAGGTGCAGAACGCCGACGAGCTGGATTATGAGACCTTCCGGGACTGCAATGTCGTAGGGGTGGCCTCCGGCCTCTCCACTCCCGAAGACCTGGTGGAAGCGGTGCGTCAGAAAATTCTGTTTTACGATGCCGATCCGGTCGCTGCCGAACCCGCGCTCGCGACGGCATAAGGACACCTATCGCTATGTCCGGCGCAGCCTCTTCCCTCCCGCGCATCTGCGTGCTGTTCGCGCTGCCGGAGGAGGCTGCGCCGTTTTTGCGTCGTCTGGCGAACGTTCCGGCATTACGCCAGCGTTGCTCGGTCCGGGTCTCCGGCGTCGGTGCAGAGAAGGCGATGCGTGAGACCACCGGTCTGCTGGCGGAAGGTCAGACAACCCATCTGATTATTTGCGGTTTTGGTGGCGGGCTGACAGCGCAAATCACGCCCGGAAGCCTTCTCATCGCGGAGCGTGTCCTGGACGCGACCGAGGACGCCTCGGCACCGCCGAAGGCCTATCGTCCGGACGGGCGGATGCTGGAAAGGGCGCAAGGGCCATGCGGCGCTCTGGTGACGGGGGGGAAGGTGCTGACGACCCCGGATGAGAAGCGGGCGCTGCATGCCCGCACCCAGGCGCAGATGGTGGATATGGAAACCGTAGGCGCGGTGAGAGCCGCTGATGCGGCGGGGGTGCCATGGCTTGCGGTGCGTGTCGCCACGGATTCCCTCGAAGAGTCCCTGCCCTTCGATTTTAATGCGCTTGCCGATGCCGAAGGCAACGTGGACCGTAGCCGCGTCGTCCTGGCCGCTCTGACGCATCCCTGGAAAATACCGGCGCTGATTCGACTCGGCAGCCACTCCGCCCTGGCCGCCAAAAACCTGACGCATTTCCTCGAAACCTATCTGCAACAGTGGCCGGACTGAAACCCATGCATCAGAAAATAGAAATTCCAATACTCTTCATAGGATTATGGGCGGTTGCTGTGCCTGTTGCCTGGGGGCAGGCGTTGACGCCGGGAGCGAGTGTGGCGACCGCGCTGCGGCAAAACGTGCAGGTGCGGGTGGCGAAGGCGGTGCGGGACGCGGCGCTGGTAGAGGCGGAGCGCGGTAAACCGGTCGCGAAACCGACTCTGGAGGCACGCGCTTCGGGGATTTTGCAGGGGCCACGGGCGACTTTTCCGCGCCCGGACGGATCGGCGGCGACGGTCTTGCCGGAGGAGGTTGGGCGACTGGATCTGCTTTTCGAGCAGCCTCTCTATCGGGCGGGACAGCATGCGGCGAAGGATCGGTATGGGGCCTCTCTGGGCGAAGCGGAGTGGGAGTATCGCCGCGCCCTTGCGGCTGTAGCGCTGGCGGCTCGCAAGGCGTATATCGATGTGCTGCGGGCGGAAGCAGGCCTAAAGGTCGCGCAGGACAGTGTGAGCGCGGCGCAGCAGGGACAGGAACTGGTGACACGACAGATCGCCGCCGGTCTGGCCAAACCCGTCGATGCGGAGACCGCGCGTGGGCAGGTGGCCGAGGCACAGATCGGGCTGAATCAGGCGACGAGCGCACTCAAAAGCGCACGTTCGAATTTTAATCGGGTACTCGGTAGGCCGGTGAATACAGAGGTTGGGCTGGAACCCCTGGCAAAAGCGCCGAAAGCGCCGGACAGCCCGGATGCGGCTATCGCGACCGCGTATAAGCGTCGTCCGGAACTGTTGCTGTTAGGCGAGACGCTCAAAGGAGCGCAGGCGGGAATCGCCCTGGCGAAATCGCAGGCGCAGCCGGGATTGAGTTTTCGTGGCCAGATCAGTGAACAGACGCCGAGCGCCTTTGTGCGCGAGCACTATGCCGCCGGGATCTTAGAGCTGCGCTGGTCTATTCTGGATGGCGGCAAGACGCGCCTGGATACGCAGGAGGCCAAAGCCCAGACGAATCGGGTGGAGGCGCTGCGGGAAGATGCGCGGCAGGGAATCGCGCTGGAAGTGACGCAGTATTGGCAGCAGATGCGGGATTCGGAGGAGAAGATCAACCTTACGCGCCTGCAACGGGAAGGTCTGGAAAAGACGGCGGACGTGGCGGGAAAAGCCTATGAAGTGGGGCGTGGCACGTTTATCGAGGTGCAGGCAGTGCAGCGGGAGGTGCGGGGAGCGCGTGCGCGGGAAGTGCAGGCCCTCTACGACCTGCATGCTGCTGCTGCCGATTTCGCGCACGCGCAAGGCGAGGACGTGCCATGACCCGTGGAAAATCGCTGCTGTTGGGTGGGATAGCGACGCTGGCAGTCGTCGGCGTGGCGGCGTGGCTACTGCGCCCGCATGAGACAATGGGGATCCCTCTGACAGGAGCAGGTGGCGCTCCGCCGCTCGCCTCCACGAAAATCGCTTCCACCTCTGCTCCCGATCTCCTGCCCATAGCGCCCACCAGCCTGATCCTGCTTGGCAGCGTGCAGTCCGAGGCGCAGAGCACGCTTTCGGTGCGCATGCCCGGTCGGATCGTCGCTGTTGCAGCAAAGGAAGGCGATACGGTCCATGCGGGTCAGATCCTCGTCACCTTGAGTGACACCGATGTCCGCGATCAGGTGCGGCAGGCGGAAGCGGGCGTGTCGGCGGCGCATGTTCAGGTGAATCGCGCCGAGCAGGGCCGTGTAGCGCAGAAGGTCAAAGCGGATGGCGATGTGCAGACCGCGCAGTCTACGCTCGACTCCGCGCAGAGCAACGCAAAGCAGGCAGCAGCAGGCATTGAGGCGGCGCGCAGTGAACAGCAGACCGATGTGAAGCTGGCGCAGGAGGGGATCAAGCAGGCGGATCAGGAGGTCGCGCAAGCCCAGCAGACACTCGGCTCGCTGGAAGAACTCGATAAAATCGGCGGGGTGGCACGCAACGAACTGGATGGCGCCCGGCGGCAGGTGACGATCGCCAAATCGCATCTCGCGACAGCACAGACGCAACTGCAGCATGCGACGGCCACGGACATAGCATCGGGAGAGCCCATGCGCGTAGCGGCGGCGCAGCGCACGCTCCAGGCCGCGCAACAGGGCGTTCATGCCGCGAAAAAAGGCCTGGATCTTGCAGAGCAAGGACGTAAGCAGGCGATGATCGTGGCAGGCAGAGATATAGATGCGGCACGTGCGGCGCTGGTTCAGGCGCAGGCGGGCGCGACAACTACTCGAAACGGCATGACGCAGACTCAGCTTCCGAGTCCCATTGAGGGCGTTGTGAGCGTCGTGTCGGCCCATGTGGGAGATACGGCCCAGCCCAGCATGCCTCTGCTTACCATCGTTTCGCTCACCGGCCTGCGTGTCGATGCTCTGGTTCCCGCACGGCAACTGAGCCACATCCATGTGGGGCAGACGGCGCAGGTCGCCGTGGACACCGATCCAAGCCACATTTATGCCGCCAGCGTCAGCGAGATCGCCCGAATCGCGGAGCCGGACGGGCGCACGTTCCGTGTCAGCTTTCGCCTCACTTCCAAAAAAGATCTCCGACCAGGGCAGACCGCGCACATCACCGTGCCTTTGAATCCATAGATCCTAGTGGACAGCACACCCGCCTGCGCGGGTTCTAAAGCAAAATCGATCTGAGACAACTTTATGTGGTTTACCCGTTTGGCGATCTCGCGACCTGTATTGATCTGGATGGCTCTGACGGCGATCGCCGTTCTTGGCCTTCGGGCTTACACACGTCTGCCCGCCGAACTCAATCCTAAAGTCGATATTCCCACTCTGACGGTCACGACGATCTATCCGGGGGCAGAGCCACCCGAGATCGAGACCCAAATCAGCAAACCGCTGGAGGATGCGGTCGGTACGGTGTCGGGCGTGCGGGACGTCTACTCCAGTTCGCAAAGCGGCGTCTCGATCATCAGCATGGATTTCAAGGTCGGGACCGATCTGGATACAGCGACCGCCGAGGTACGGGGACGGGTGGAGGCGGTGCGGACGCAGTTGCCAGCAGAGGCGCGCCCGCCCATTGTGGCGAAACTCGACATCAACGCCTTGCCCATTCTCTATCTGGGTTTAGAGTGCCCATCGCTCACGCTGCAGCAGTTGCGGGCGCTGGCAGACAACACCCTACGACCTCGCCTGGAGCGGGTGCCGGGAGTCGCGACCGTACGGGTGATCGGCGGCGAGCAGCGTGAGATCCATATTGCCACCGATGCCCACCGTCTCGCGCCGCTGGGGCTGACGATCGCCGACGTCGTCAACTCGATCAAGGCCGCAGGCCACGATGTGCCCGGAGGCGACATCACCCAGTCGCAGCACGAGACCGGCGTGCGCCTCTCCGCCGCTTTCGGATCGCTCGAATCGATTTCCGGCACGCCGATCATCGCCTCCTCTTTGATGATGCGGGCGGCGCGACCTGGCGCGGGTTCGGCGCTGCCGGTTCCGCCGCTGACCATAGCCGATGTGGCCGATGTCTCCGATGGACTGGCGGAGCGCACGGAGATCAACCGCATCAATGGGCATGCGGGCATCAGTCTCGTGCTGACAAAAGCCTCCGACGCCAACACGGTCGCTGTAGTGGATGAAGCGAATCTGGCGCTGGAGCAGTTGAAGGCGTCGGCGCCCGCCGATCTGCGCCGGGTCGTCCTGCGCGACGACTCCGTGACGGTGCGCGATGCGTTGCAGGATGTCAACGGCAGTCTGCTGCTCGGAGCAGTGCTGGCAATGGTCGTGATCCTCTTCTTTCTGCACAATGTGCGTGGCACCCTCATCGTTTCTCTCGCCATTCCCGCCTGTATCGTCGCGACCTTCCTGGTGATGTCAATTGCGGGATTTACCCTGAACCAAATGACACTGCTGGCGCTCTCGCTTTCGGTCGGAATTTTGGTGGACGACTCGATCGTCGTGTTGGAGAGCATTACGCGGCACCTGAAAAACGGAGAGACGCCGCGTGAGGCTGCCTTCAATGGTCGTAACGAGATCGGCTTCGCAGACATTACGACGACGCTGGTCGATGTCGTGGTGTTCGTGCCGATCGCCTTTATGGGCGGCGTCGTCGGCGGGTTCTTCAAGCAGTTCGGTCTGGTCATTGTCACGGCCACGCTCTTCTCCCTGGTCGTCTCGTTCTCTTTAACTCCCATGCTGGCTTCGCGCTGGTACAAGGCGGGGGAGGATGTCGAAGCGAAGCACGGTATCTTCGCCCCCTTCGAGCGGTTCTATCGGTGGCTGGAGGCGAAGTACCGGCTTGTGATCTCTGCGGCGCTGCGGCATCGGGGCTGGGTCGTGCTGGCTGGGGTCGCCGGTCTGGGTCTGATCTTCGTAGTCTCGTTCGCCAGGCTCGGCTTCGAGTTCCTGCCCGGCACCGACCAGGGGCAGATCACCGTCTCTCTGGAGATGCCGCCCGGCGCCAGTCTGAGTGCGACCGATACCGTCGCACGCCAGATGGAGCAGCTTGTATTGAAAACGCCCGAAGTGCAGGCCGTCGTCACCAATGTCGGGCAGATCCTGGGCGGCTTCGGCTCTATTCCGCGCCAGGGTTCGCAGTTGGCGCAGTGCAATATACGCTTGAATGAGAAGCGCGCCCTTCTGGACCCCCTTCTGCATCCGGGAGGCCAACCGAACGCCCGCCTGCACTCCGACATCGAGATCGGAAATGCGCTGCGCAAGGCGCTGACGCCTCTGGCGAACAGTTCCGGAGGACATATTGTCGTCAACCCCGTTCGTGCGGTCGAGGGGATCTCCGCGCCGATTGAGATCGATTCACGCGGCCCGGATATCGAGCGCCTCATACAGTTCGCCGCGCAGGTGCGTGAGCGCCTCGCCACGGTGCCTGGCGTGATCGATCCCACGCTATCGGTGCAGGGCGGGAAGCCGGAGGTGAACGTCACAGTAGATCCGCGCCGTGCCGCGCAGTTCGGCATTCCGACCGGGCAGGCCGGTGAGATCCTGCGCGACTCCCTTGCGGGCAACTCCGACGCCGTCTTCCGGGAGAACGGTCAGGAGTTTCCGATTCGTATTCGCCTCGAAGGGGTGCAGCGCGATGCGCCCAACGAGGTGCAGAACATCGTGGTTGGCATGGATGCACAGGGACAGCCGGTAACCTTCGCCGACATCGCCGATATCCGGCTGCATACCGGCCCCGCAACCATCGAGCGCGAGAACGGTCAGCGACTGGTCTCGGTGACGGCGAACCTTGCGCCCAACGTTCCGCTCGGCAATGCGCAGCAGACCATCGACGCGATCCTGAAGAAGATTCCCCACGAAGGTATCAGCGTCAAGTGGGGTGGGGAAGCGGAAACCATGAACGAAAACGCCCCGCTGATGGCGGAGGCGTTGATTCTGGCCGTAGTTCTGGTCTATATCGTGATGGCGTCGCTCTTCAACAGTCTGGGCACGCCCTTTGTCATCATGTTTACCCTGCCGATGGCGCTGGTCGGCGCGTTGGGAGCGCTGGTACTGTTGGGCGAAACCATGTCGCTGGTCACCGCAATCGGCATCGTCATGCTCGTCGGCCTGATGGGCCGCAACGCGATCCTTTTGCTGGACTATACCAATACTCTGCGCGCCCGTGGCGCGGAGCGCAACGCGGCCTTGCTGGAGGCGGGGGCAACGCGCCTGCGGCCTATTTTGATGACGACCACCGCTACCATCGTCGGCATGCTGCCAGTCGCGCTGCGCATCGGTCGCGCCTCCGAGATTCGCGCCCCCATGGCGATCGTGGTCATCGGTGGCCTCCTGGTCTCCACGGCTCTGACCCTGGTCGTTATCCCGGTTCTCTACACGCTTCTCGACGACATGCAGATCCGCTGGAAAGCCCACCGCGCCGCCCGCGACCTGCCGAAAACGTAATCGAATCGATTTGCAGATCGATTTGGGCGTTGAAACGCAAAACAGGCCGTTCGGACTACGGGTTTCGGGACGATAAACAGTATAATAGGCGATAGCAGCGAAGGAGACACGCATTTTATGAACCCTACTCCGCCGGAGCCGGATTGGAAAGAGGCGATGGTCGCGCCCTCTCTCGGATCACAAACCCCTCCTGAAAAGGAGACCGATACACCGCTTTCGACAGGGAAGATGCTGGCCTACAGTCTTGCCAATTTCGGGTACGGAGCGTTCTACTCCCTCAACAATGCCGTCATCCCGCTCTTCATCAGCCACTTTACCAACGATGCTCGGCTCAAGTTTCTCATGGGCAGCACGCACTCGTTTGAGGGTGCGGTCATTCAGCCTTTGGTCGGGTCGGCTAGCGATAGGCTGCGCACTCCGCTGGGCCGTCGTCGCCCCTTTATCCTGGTTTTTGCGCCTCTCACGGTGCTCTTGATCCTGCTGGTTCCTGTGGCAGGGCGTCTGTTTCCCCAGTTCGTACCCCCTGCACACGGTCTGTTCTATCATCCGGCGCTGCCCTATATCGTGGGCGCTATTTTCCTGTTTACGGTTAGTTTCAACATCGCGGAAGATCCCTATAAAGCCTTGATGCCGGATATTACGCCGGAGGCGCAACGCGGCAAAGTCAGCTCCATCTCGCAGTTCGTGCTGATCCTCGGCCAGGCTGGGCTGCTCCTAATCGCCCTGCCGGGGTCAGAACTGACGCAGATCAAACTGAAATTCCTCTTGACTGCCGGCTTGATACTGATCACGAGTTTAGTGACGGTCTGGCTGGTCAAGGAGCGCAAGCGCCCTAAGGCATCCGGCCATCAAGTTTCCCATCTGGCGGCCCTCAAGCAGGCGTTAAGTGGGCTGCGCGCGATGCGCCAGGCGAGGTGGACGCTGGCAGGGCTGTTCTTCTCCGGGCTGGCCGTCGGTGTTATTCTGCCCTCCCTGACCACCGTCGTAAAAGCCATTACGAAATGCACCGATCATCAGGCGGAACTGATGTTCCTGGTGCTGATGATCAGCACGGCCATTCCGGTTTTGCCGTTCGGCTGGCTGACGGACCGCATCGGGGCGAAGAATGTGCTGATGATTGGAATGGTCTTCATTCTGGTGGCGGCGCTGAACGGCCTCTGGGTGACGACTCTGCCCCAGATTACGGTGGTGCTCTGTCTGGCAGGGATCGGGAATGCCGCGCAGACCGCCTCCGCGTATCCGCTGTTGACGAAAGTCGTGCCTGGAGAAGAGATCGGTTTCTACACGGGCCTGCAGTCTACTGCGCTCTCGATTGCCACTCCTCTGACAGCGATCCTGGCTGGAGAACTGGTGAATAGGGGGGGCGCCCGCCTGATATTTGTGGTCTGCGGGGTGGGACTCTTGATCACGCTGTTCTTGCTGATGCAGGTACACATGGCGTCTGCCGCCACGGAGATCGCAGCGCGTAATCGCGAACAGGGACGGACGGCATAGGGAGGCGAGCATGCTCACGCGACTGATCAGCGGGTTGATCGGCATAGGAGTGTTTCTGGGCTTCTGCTTCGGGGGGCTTCTGCCGTTTACCGTGGCCGTGCTGATCGTCGCGGCGCTGGGGATCTCCGAGTTTGTCGGCGCACATCAGCACAACAGGGATCGGGAGCCTCTGCCGGGACGCTGGGAGGAGGTGCGCGAACGCCTGCGCTCCTGGAACCCGGTTTTTGCCTGGGCGGGCCTGGGACTGCCTCTCGTCGCCTACCTGCTTAGTTCCCGCTCTCTCCCCTCTCTGGAACCCTACACTCTCGGATTGGGAGCCGTAGTGCTGGTATTCGCCGTGATGGTCGTGCGGGCGCTGCGCACCGGACGTGCGCTCGGTAAACTCCAGGCGGTCAACGGCCTCGTGGGGTTTCTCTATGTCGGCGGCCTGTTACAGACCTTCGTTCTCCTACGGGCGGTACCGGGAACGATCGTCGTATCGGGGATCGGGCGCGGGGAGCGGGGAGCATGGCTGATGCTGTTCGTGGCCATGTGCGTCTGGGCCGTCGATACCTTCGCCTATTTCGTTGGAAAATGGTTTGGACATCACAAACTTGCCCCGCAACTCTCCCCCGGCAAGACGATCGAGGGCTCTCTCGGCGGACTGATCGGCGCGATCCTGGTTGGGGGTGGAGTAGGGCACTGGATACATCTGCCTCTGATCCATGGGCTTGCGGTCGGTGCGCTGGCAGGAGTGATGGGGCAGGTCGGAGATCTATTCGAATCGGCGCTCAAGCGCGAACTGGGGATCAAAGATTTCGGACGTGTGCTCCCCGGCCATGGCGGCGCCCTCGACCGCTTCGACAGCCTCCTCTTCGTCGCTCCCCTCGCCTACCTCTATCTCCACTTCGTGGCCGGAATCTAGTAGGAGTGGGCGCCGAGATTGGTGAGGATGCTTTCCAGAACGCGGTGCATGGCGGCGAGGTCGGTGTCCGGGATGTTGCAGAGGGCGACCGATTGCAGATCGAGCAGGAGGGTGCGGAGACGAGGTTCGAGTTCCCTCCCCGAGGGCGTCAGGTGCAGGCGGATGACGCGGCGATCCTCCGGCGCACGTACACGCCCGATCATTTTAAGGCCTTCCAGCTCATCCACCAGCGGCGTCATGGTCGAACTCTCTAAGCCGCAACGCTTGCCGAGTTCCGACATGGTGAGGCCGTCCTCATCGCCGAGGTGCAGAATCAAGGGCGCAGCGCCGGGGAAGAGATCGATGTTCTCCTGGCGCATCCGCAGCAGAAACTGCTGTCGAAACGCCTGCTCCACCGCTTTGAAGGAGCGATGAAGCGGAGCGTTCCGCAGAGCGGAGTTCGGCATTCGAGGTTCAATTTTGCCACAACCTTCAGTTGGCAGCAATACGGTGCGCGGCGTTTCTAGATCGTCCATGACTGTTCGGAACCGACCTCCGTCACGGTAATTCCCAGCCCACGCAGATACTCCACACCGGCCTGCAGGTCGGGCTTCAGGCCCTCCATCTCCAGCACCATCATCCCCCCGGTATGCACGTCGATATTGGCGCGGCGAATGTTGGGAATGAGCCGAAACTCTGTCACTAGATGATAGATGATCGGCTCTTTGACCTGTTCCAGCGGATAGTCGAGCTGCACACGCAAATGCTCCGTTTCGGGCATTGTCTTCTCTCCTTACGAGGTTGTGATAATATTCCATACGCGCAGCGCCTCGCCTACGCTCCATGCCTGCGCAATACAGCCGTTGGGACGCTGCGGCGAGCTACCGTCGTAGATCTCCGAGAGCGATCCGACGCCATAGTCGGTCATCTGACCTGCCAGCGGACTCAGGAGCGCCAGAGCCGCCTCACGGTCCGCGAAATGCCGGAAGTGTGCCTCTGCGAAGGGGCCGAGCAGCCAGGGCCAGGCGGTTCCCTCATGGTACGCGCCGTCCCGATGCCACGAGTCGCCCTCATAACGCGGGCGGTAGGCGGGATCCTGGGGCGAGAGTGTGCGCAGACCAAACGGCGTCACCAACTCCGCCTCCACCACCTCCAGCACCGCTGCCGCCAGATCGCTCCCGGCGGCGATAGGCGCAAAAGGCAGACTGAGCGCAAAGATCTGATTGGGACGGATAGACGAGTCCGGCATGCCGTGGTTCGGTGTATCCAGCACATCGTAGAGGCCGCGCCCATCGGAACGGGCGAAGCGTGCGATAAAACTGGCGGTTGCGGCGGTCGCCAGGTCGGTATAACGGCTCTGGGCCTCCGGCTTGTCCAGCAGTCCGGCGAAATAGGACATCGTATTTAGCGCATTGATCCAGAGCGCATTGATCTCGACCGGTTTGCCGATGCGTGGGGTTACGACCCAGTTGCCTACCCTGGCATCCATCCAGGTCAACTGCACACCTTCCTGCCCTGCGTAGAGCAGGCTGTCGTTTGCATCGACATGGATCTGATAGCGCGTTCCGCGTTGATGCCATTCGATGATCTCTTCCAGCACGGTCCAGAGCGTGTCTTGCAGCAGGCCGGTATCTCCGGTCGCCTGCACATAGCGGTAGATCGCGACGATATACCAGAGGGTGGCATCGACGGTATTGTACTCGGGGGTTTCGCCGACATCGGGGAATCGGTTCGGCAGCATGCCCTGATCGACGAAAGCCGCGAAAGAGTTCAGAATATCGTGAGCCAACTGCGTCTGGCCGGTGGCAAGACAGAGGCCCGGCAGGGCGATCATCGTGTCGCGGCCCCAGTCACAGAACCAGGGATAGCCAGCGATGATCGTGCTGCGCCCGCCCGGAACCTGTACCAGGAAGGGTTCGACCGCCAGCGTCAGCCTCGCCCGGAAAACATCGGGCGAGGCCGGAAGGTCGCCTGTCGCCGTTGATGCATATGCCGCAGGCTCCTGACTTGCCAGGAGTTCCTGTTGCCGCGCGACAAGCGCATTCCAGGACTCTTGCGGGGAGGCGATCGGTGTCTCCTCCGGCTCCAGCGTCTCCAGCGTCGCGTCGTTGCCGCCGACAGAGGCAATGACATGGGGGCCGGTAATCTCGCGGGCGGAGGCGACGACTACCAACGTCTCTCCGATAGTCAGCGTCGCCCCGATCATACCCAGCGCGTAGAGATCCTCCTCGTAACCCTGACCGCGTTCCGCTTCCCGTGGATGCTGTAACTTGTAGTACCAGAAGGTCTGCCGATCGAAGGTAGCCCCGGAAAATGGCGTTCCATCTTCGTGTACGATGTCGAGGTCCAAGCGGGTCGGATGCGTCGTCACTTTCTGAATATCCGGCAGGGTGACGCGCAACAGGCCGAGTGGGGCGTTCACCTCGCCGGTAGTCTGCGGCGGATCCGGAAACCAGAACATATCGGGCACGCGCTCGTTGGCCAGCATCTCGCTATGGTAATCTTTCCAGGCGAGCAGAGGCACGAGATGCAGATGGGCTGTATGGCCTTCCGGCGCTTCCAGAAGACGGTAGGAGATATAGGTGATGTTTTGGCCTCGCGCCATCCAGACCCGCTTTTCGAGGCGCACCCCAGGTTGCGGTGACCAGACCCAGGTCGGAGCGGGATAGGCCGTCCATTCGACCAGATGCTGATAGCCCTGCGGATAGGTGGCGCCTGCGTAGAAATTGGCAGAGAGGCCGAAAGTGGGAGAGTTGCTGCCATCCGGGGCGAGAATCTCCAGCGTCTCTTCCAGTTTCGAGAGCAGTACAGCGCGCCCTAGGGGCGGGTTGAGCGCGGCGATTAGCAGACCGTGGTAACGCCGCGTGTTGGCTCCAGCGAGGCTGCCTGAGGCATAGCCGCCGAGTCCATTCGTCGTCAGCCACTCGCAGCGTGAGGCCGCAGCCAGGTCGGTCAGCACATCCGCATCTATGCGGAGATTGACAGCATCGAGGAAAGACATGATGTTCAAATGACCTTGCCGGATGTGAACGTAAAAGATGTTGTCCGCCAGACGGATGCGCATGCATCCGTCTGGCAGGGAATGTCCTTGCTACGGAGAGCTGGGCTTGGGAGAGTCGGGCTTTGCGGGCGCCGCCTTCTTGAGACTGCCGAGATAGGCAACCAAATTGCTCAGGTCTTTGCCCTTGATCGAATCGTAGGGAGGCATGGCCGAGTCGGGTTTGCTGGCCTTGGGGTTGACCACTTTGGTCTCCAGCCATTTGGGCGTATGCTTGGCATCCGCGCCTACGGTCGAAAGGTCAGGACCATTGGTCCCCCCTTTGCTGTTGATCATGTGGCATCCGCCACAACCGTTCGCCTCGTAGACTTTTCCTCCGGCGGTAATCATAGCCGCAGTCGGCTTTGTGGACGCGACCGGCTTCTTTTTTTTGGGGGGCGCTGCCAGTGCAATGCTCAGGGTACCCCCTACGGTGAGGCCGACCATGAGTATGGCGAGGCCCTTAACGGTTCCTTTTATCAATCGGGAACTCCTTTCGTGTCTATGAAGAGTACGTGAAGGGATAGCAACACGCCCTCCGTTTGAGTCCGCGAACGCAGGAACGTTGCACTTTCTTGTACGGAACGGTTGGGATTGCGTTCACTCCCTGCCCTCTACAATTAGAGATGAGAGACAGGAAATCCTGTCTCTCTCTTCCATATCACGCCAATTTGATTGGGATGTGACCGGAACCTAACCCCCAGCCCCTTCCCCCGTGGGTTAGCTCAGGCGAAGAGGGCTTCGAGGGCATGGGTCTGAGCGGATTTGTACTGTTCGTTGTAGAGGTTCTGATAGACGCCGGGGCGGACGACGAGTTCGGCATGGGTGCCGATGTCCACAATGCGTCCGGCGTCCATCACCACGATCTTGTCGGCATTCATGATGGTGGAGAGGCGGTGGGCGATGACGAAGCTGGTGCGACCGCGCATCAAGCGTTCCAGAGCGGCTTGCACGTTGGCTTCCGTCTTGCTGTCGAGGGCGGAAGTGGCATCGTCGAGGATCAGGATTTTGGGGTCGGTCAGGGCGGCACGGGCGATGCTCATGCGCTGTTTCTGTCCCACCGAGAGTTTGATTCCGTCTTCCCCGATCTTGGTGTCGTAGCCCTGGGGCAGGTTCAGTATAAACTCGTGCAGATCGGCGTATTTGGCCGCTTTCAGGATCTGCGCGTCGGTGGCATCGTGGAAACCGTACCGGATATTCTCGCGCAGGGTAACTGAAAAGAGCAGGCTCTCCTGGCTGACATAACCCAGCGAACCGCGTAGCGTCGAGAGCCGTACCTGCCTCAGATCGACGTCATCCAGCAGAATACGGCCGTCGTTCACATCGTAGAAGCGGGAGATCAGGTTGACCAGCGTGGTTTTGCCTGCGCCGGACGGCCCAACGATGGCGATCACTTCACCCGGGTTTACCTTCAGCGAGATGTCGTGCAGCACCGCATGGTCCGAGTCGTAGCCGAACGTCACATTCTGCAGCTCCACTCCGCCATGTACGGGGCGCAGGGTGACGGCGTTGGGAGCGTCTGTTATCTCCGGCCGTGTGTCCAGCGTCTCGAACACGCGCTCCATCGCCGAGCCGGTCCACTGGAGGGTCACATTGAAATCGACCACGCGGACGGCGGGATCGTAGAGCGAGGCGATCAGGCCATTGAACGCCAGCAACTCTCCGATCAGGAGGTGCCGATGCAGAATCAGCGTTCCGCCGTACCACAACACCATGCCGGTGCCGAAGGCGCGGATGAGACCGGCGATGGAGGCCAGTTTGCGGTTCAGCCGCATCTGCTTCATACCGATGGAGAAGTTGTCCTGCACCGTTTTGAGGAACTGCTCCGTCTCGTAATCCTCCCGCACAAAGGCTTTGACGACCGTGATCCCCGTCAGTTTCTCCTGTAAGACTCCGAGCATGGCATCCCATTTATCGCGCAGCTCTTCACTGAGTGGACGGATATGTCGAATGAACATCTTGTAGTTCAGCACATAGAGCGGCACCACGCAGAGCGTCAGCAGCGCCAGATGCCACTCCATTCGAAACAGCACGATCAGGACCGCAAAGACGCTGAAGACATCCGCCAGGAAAGTGACGAAGCCGCCGGAGACCATCTGCTGGATGAAGTCGATGTCGCCCATGAGGCGGGCCATGATCTTGCCGGTCTGCCGGGTGTCGTAGTAGGCCAGGGAGAGCCGGTTGAGATGGCGGTACGACTGGAAGCGCAGATCGAAGACGATGCGCTGTCCCAGCCAGCCGATCAGGAAGTTGAGCGTGAAGGAGAGGATTCCGCGCAGCGCGTAGAGGCCGACAATGGCTGCGAAGACCAGATTCAGCGCGGTCCAGTTCTTATGCGGCAAGACGTCGTCAATCACATACTGCACGATTTTCGGCATCGCGATCGGCGTCAGCGAGTTGAAAAGCAGCAGAAATACCGCCAGCGCCACGCGCTTTCGGTAGGGTTTCAGATAGCCCAGCAATCTTCTGAAGTTGCCCAACTTCTACTCTCCCTTGGCGGGTGCGGACAGAGGCAGGTCTTCGACCTGCCAGGTCTCGCGCTCTTGCCCGCTGGCCGAGACGCCGATCCCACGCACCCAGTAGGCGGCGCGCTGCAAGAACGCCTGCACCTGTTCGCCGAAATAGACCGTGTCGAAGCGCAGATCGGTGTCGGTATGCTGTACCAGGTGATCGCCGGGATCTTCGCCGAAGTAGCGCAATGTGTTTCCCTCCCGGTCGAGTTGCACGGCGGTCGAGAGGTCGCAAGGGACCCAGCCGACGCCTTCCGCCCAGAACTCCGATTTGACATGCATCTGCATTAGCAGGTCTTTGTTCCCGGCCGACTTTGCCCAGCGCCCGCACAGCGCGTGGGCGGGAATACGGTTGGCACGCAGCGTGGAGACCAACAGCACGGAGAAGCCACCGCAATCGGTGTTCAGGTTGCCGCAGACCTTGGACGCCTGCCGGACCTGGAATGGACCGGTGTAGAGATAGCTGGAAGCGTGCTTGATGGTCAGAAAAGCCCGCTCCGCAAAGTCGATGTCGGCTTCGTTCGCGTTTCGCACCAGTCGTGTGCGCTGGAGCCAGGCGAGAAAGGCGGGGGCAGTGAAGTCTTCTGTCGGCGTTTTGGCAAGCGCCAACCGCCGCTCTTCTTCATCGAGCGGCGCGACCTTTTCTGTCGGCGCGCCCGGCGCCAATTTGCGACGGTAGAGGGTCGCTTCGGTAGTCACTGCGACCGTCACGCCCTGCGGTTCATCCGCCTCTCGTGCTGAGACACGGGCGGTCAGAACCGCACGTCGAAACGGGCTCTTTTCGGTGTCCAGATGTCCGTCGTGATTCATCTGCGCATGAATGTCCTGCTGGCCCGACAACATCGGTGGCATAGCGGCAAACAGTACCCAATCCTGCGGTTTCAGCCTCGGCGTATGCACCTGAAACGTATACGTCGCCCGAATATGCCGTGCCGGAGCCGATTCCAGATGGTAGGCAGGCAGTGACTCTTGTGCTCGGAGCGTGGCGGCAGGCAACAACAAGAGACTTGCGATCAGCAGGAGTGATGGTATTTTGAGCGGCTGATTTTTTTGCATTTTTGTAAGTTTCAAGGATGGTATCTCTACCAGTAAGTGTTCGTTAGCTTGTGATGGCCAGGGGTGGGGCGGCGTGGCCTTCCAGGGCGACTTTGAACTGCTGGTTGTAGAGTCCGGCGTAGATGCCGTCCTGGGCCAGCAGCTCTTCGTGGCTGCCCATCTCCTGAATGACGCCTTTACTCATGACCACGATCTTGTCGGCTTTTACGATGGTGGAGAGGCGGTGCGCGACGACGAAACTGGTGCGGCCGGTCATGAGGCGGTCGAGGGCCTCCTGAATCAGGCTTTCGGTTTCGGAGTCGAGGGAAGAGGTGGCCTCGTCCAGGATCAAGATGCGCGGATCGGAGAGAATGGCGCGGGCGATGGCGAGGCGTTGTTTCTCTCCGCCGGAGAGTTTGACGCCCTGTTCACCGAGGCGCGTATCGTAGCCGCGTGGCAGCGCTTCGATGACGTGGTGGATATTGGCGGCGCGGGCAGACTCTTCCACCTGAGCGTCGGTGGCTTCGAGTTTGCCGTAGCGAATATTTTCGCGAATGGTCGTGTTGAACAGCACCGTCTCCTGAATCACGACGCCGACCTGCTGGCGCACGCTCTTCAACTGCACCTCGCGCAGATCGTGTCCGTCGATCTTCAGACTGCCGGTAGTCACATCGTAGTGGCGCTGCAGCAGGTTGATCATCGTGGTCTTGCCCGAACCGGAAGTTCCGACGAAGGCGACCATCTGTCCCGCCTTCACGTCGAGATTGACTCCCTTGATGACCGGTTGACCCGGCTCATACTCGAACCAGACATCCTCATAGCGCACATTGCCCTGGACGGTGGGCAGAGCGATCGCGTTGGGGCGGTCGTTGACGATGGGTTTGGTATCGAGGGTCTGGAAGATGCGGCCCAGTGCGGTGGCGGTGCGCGCGATCTGGTCGTTCAGTTGGATCAGGCGCACTGTAGGCGCGTAGAGATAGCCGCCCATAAAGCCGTAGAAAGTCATGAGTGCGCCGGGGGTGAGGTGGCCCTCGATGACCAGTCTTCCGCCGTACCAGAGGAGCAGGCCGGTACCGAGGCCGCTGCCGATGAACTCGGCGATGGTCCAGAGGCCGGTGCTGAGCATCGTCATGCGAACGTTCTTGCCCAGCAGGCTGCGGGTCTCCCCGACGAACTGCCGCACTTCGTACCGCTCCTTGGCATACGACTTGACGATCTGCACGCCTGCCAGTTTTTCCTGCAAATCGCCGTAGATGACTTCCCGCTGTTCGCGTACCTCTTCACTGGTGGTTTTGATGCGCCCAATGAAGGTGAGGTAGTTGGCGACATAGATCGGATAGACGATGAGCGCAACCAGCGCGAGGTGCCAGTTGATGACGAAGATGATGACCATCGCCCCAATGAGCGTGACGCTGTCGTTCAAGACGTTTACGAAGCCGCCGCCGATCAACTGGTCGAGCGAGGCGACATCGTTGGTGATGTTGGACATCAGTTTGCCGGTCAGGCTCTTCTCGAAGAAACCCAGTGAGAGCGTCTGCATGTGCGCGTAGAGTTTGCGGCGCATCTCGTATTTGAATTTTTGACCGAGCAGGGTGATGGAGTAAGTGAGCCAGTAGCCGAAGAAAGCGCTGCCCGCCGCCAACCCGACGATGGTCAGGAAGACGCCCGGTAGGTTGACATGTCGGTGCTGCTGCAGGTGGTCGGTGAGGTAGCCCAGGATGAGGGGCGGCGGCAGACTCAGCGCCGAATTGACGAGGGTAAGCAGAGCTATAATAAGCAGCAGTCGCCAGTAGCTGCGTATTTCATGAAGAAAGCGCACGAAGTTTTGCATCGCGTTGGTTCCCGGGGCAAGCACTGTGTCCGCAACGAGGTGCGAACAACAAAGCCTCTGTGACTTTCCACCGTTAGGAATTCACAAAGGCGAATCTCTGCCGTATTTCGGTTAGCAATGCGTTTATAATACCCTAAAACACGCAAAAAACGTTTCTATCCTACAAAATTCGCTGAATTGGCACTGCTCCTCTTGCCCTGGCGATGAGACAAGAAAAGATTCAAGGTATCTATCGGTGATGGATGGGAGCGCAGCGCTTAACATTGTGCCAGCCTCTGCCTTCCTTCTGATGCCTTTTCGCCGCCCTCGCTCCCAGGGAGGCTCATAACATAAGCTTAATGGAAACATAATGGTCGCTTAATCAAAATCATGTACCCTAGTGTCGTCTCGAAGCAGCAGGAGAGATCGACGCTTCTTTTTTTGCCTCTATCGCGAGGAGGCGGAGAGAAGAGCGAAGCGACTCCTATTGCACGGTTTCCTCAGGGATAGAAGGAGTCAACTCTTGAAACACACTCGGCACGCATTCACGCTGATCGAACTGTTAGTAGTCATCGCCATTATTGCGATCCTTGCCGCCATCCTCTTCCCGGTCTTCGCACAGGCGAGAGAGTCGGCGCGGCGCACCTCCTGTCTGAGCAACGTAAAGCAGATGGGCATCGCGTTCGCCATGTACAATCAGGACTACGATGAAACGACGCCAGCGGTCATTCACATCAATGGATCGAACACGGATCCGGATTTCTGGTCGATCATCCAGCCTTATGTCAAGAATGTCAGCATGTTCTACTGCCCGGATCGCACCGAGTGGACCATGCCAACCGGGGACACCTGCAGCGGCCAGGAAGGCGAAAACCTTCAGCAGCGCTGCATCGGCTACGGGTACAACTGGGGCATCCTCTCCAACGTGCCTTTGGGGATCGTTCAGCCCCGCGTTAAATTTTCCGGCGGCTATATCTATCCCGGCGTCTCCCTCTCCGCGATCGTCGCTCCTGCCGACATGTTCGTCTACGGAGATACGGGAGACAACCCGCGCTATACCATCTGCACCAACTACATCTATCAGTACTATACGGGTGTCAAGAACAGCGGCGGGATGCGGCATGGGGGTCGGCTGAACATGAACTTCGCAGACGGGCACGCGAAAAGCGTTCTCTTCAAGGCCGGCGTGTTTGGCACCTCTGTATTTGGGATGCCGCAGA
>JAYUMV010000278.1:0-3735 GCA_043762265.1 Chthonomonadaceae bacterium
TTTACTAAACCTCTGCCTCGCCCTGCGCAAGCGTCTGAACCTGACTCTCGACTCTCATTGTACCCACTTTTGCGCAGGCAATAGGTCGGCATCAGAGGCCGTCTGAGCGACCATGTTAAGAGGAGATTAAGAGTAGGTTAAATTTGCGTGAGGTACGAACAGTTCGGATGCAAGACGTGCAAGAATGATGAAACAGAATGGGTGTTCCATGTGATTTGGCGTTTGACCTGACAGAATCAAGGGATGTTATCCCTCGCTACGCGGCTCCGCCAGGCCGTCCTCCGGACGGGACGACATCAATCTCGCACTCATCCTGCTTTCGAGAATTTGGTGTGCCCGCTTATGGTCTTTGCTGGCCTAATTCGGTAATCGTCTCCGTCGATGCCAAATCGGCGGTGCCACAAGAGTTACCGAAATAGAATGTCAAAGATCATAAGCGGGCCTTAGGCCGGAGGCCCCTAGCGGAGGGCTTTAGCCCGGCGTGACGGCTCAGGCAGGCCTTATAGGAACTTGGTATTAGAGGAGATTATGGTGACGATACGCACGACTTACAGCCTGGCCGCTGTAGCCTCTCTGGCACTGCTGGCTGGATCGCATACCGGGCAGGCGCAGACGCCTCCGCCTTACCTGCATGCGCCTTCGATAACGAATTATGCCACGCACAACCCGGATGGCCTCACGATTCTGCCGACGGGCCGGTACCTTCAGCCGGTGGGCAAGCATCTGCCTCTGGCACAGTGGCCGCATGGAATGGTGCTCAGCCCGGATGGCAGAACCGCCTTTGTCGCCAGCGCAGGCGTCGGGCAGTTCATCACGGACTGGAACTACCCGGAGCCGACGGTCGTCGCCTTCTCGCCGGGGCTGGCGAAAAAACGTTCCAACGCGGGCGGCGCCGTCTTCTCCCCGGATGGCAAGACGCTCTACTGGAGCAGTGGCGAGAGCGGCGAGATCCATATCGTGAATGTCGCAGATCACACCGTGACCGGCAGCATCGCGCTCAATACCGAGGTCGGGGGCCGGAAGTTCGAGGACAGCTTCGCGATGGACATTCAGGCCAGCCCGGACGGCTCGACGCTCTATGTGGCGGATGTGACTAATTTTCGAGTCATCACGATCAACACGGCAACGGGCAAAGTCGTCGGCTCGGTCGATGTCGGGCGCTATCCCTATGCGCTGGCTGTCTCCGGGAAGAAGGTCTACGTTGCCAACATCGGCGTGTTCGCTTATAGCGCGATCCCGAAACCGACTCTGCCCGCCTCCTCCGGCGAGAAGATCGATCCACGCGGGCTGACGTTTCCGCCGTTTGCGTTCCCCAGCAAAGAGGCGCGGGACGGCGTTGAGGTGGAGGGTCGCAAGATCCCTGGCCTGGGCGATCCCAATGTGCCGGAGTCGTTCTCGGTCTGGGGCATCGACGTCAGCGATCCTGCCGCGCCGAAAGTCACCGACCGTATCAAGACCGGCCTGCTGATCGGAGCACCTGCCGACAACGGCAAGACGGTCGGCGGCAGCGCGCCCAACTTCGTCGCCGTGCATGGCAACGACCTCTATGTCTCCAACGGCAATAACGACACGATTGAGCGGATCGACCTGACCACCGGCAAGATCGTCCACCGCACACGTATCCAGCCCTCGCCACTGGTCGCGAAACTGCGCGGCGTCGGGCCTTCCGGCATGACCGTCTCCCCGGACGGCAGTCGCCTCTATGTCGCCGAATCGGGAATCAACGCCATCGGCGTCCTGGACACCCGCACCGGCAAAATGATCGGGCACATTCCGACCGCCTGGTACCCTTATCGCGTCGCCCTGACGCCCGACGGCAAACAACTGCTCTGCATCTGCTTCCGTGGCTTCGGCAACGGCCCCAAAGGCGGCAGCAACGTTCCGAAGAGCCGTTTTCTGGGCCTGCGCGGCGTGTTCTCCGCGCTCAACACCCCAGCCGACGCTGAACTTGGCCCGATGACCCAGAATGTGCTCGCTTACAACGGCATGATCGACCACTCCGCAGACCGGGCCACGATGACAAACTCCGTAGTTCCTGCTCTCCCCGGCAAGCCTTCCGAACAGATCAAATACGTCGTCTTCATCACCAAGGAGAACCATACCTACGACTCGATCTTCGACCATATCCCCGGCGCGAACGACGACCCTTCGCTGCTGCGGTGGGGCTACCATCAGACGATCTCGGCGCCCGGTCAGCCAACGCTCACCGATGTCGCGGTGATGACCAACCACAACGCCCTGGCGAAACAGTTCACTATCAGCGACAACTTTTACATGGAGCCGGAAGCGTCGGGCGTCGGGCATCGCTGGCTGGTCGGCGTGCAGCCCGACAACTTCTGCCAGATGCTCTACACGCTCGGCTGGAGTTTCAAACTCAATAGCACGGCTCCCGGTCGCCGCGCCTCCTTCGGCTCCAACGGCTCCATCGCTCCCGAGGACTATCCGGAAGCGGGCTCGATGTGGGAGCATCTCGCCCACGCCGCAGTGCCCTTCCGCAACTACGGCGAAGGCTTCGAGTTCGCAGGCGTGGGGGAGGACGAGGACGAGCGCCGCACGGGCGCCCGCGAAGTCGTCAATATCCCGATGTCGAAAGTGCTCTACGATCGCACCTGCCGCGAATATCCGATCTTCAACATGAACATTCCCGACCAGTACCGCGCTTTCTGGTTCGAGCAGGACTTCACCCGTCTCTTCCTGGCCCAACCCGCAGTTACGGCTCGAACGACGTCCAGCCTGCCCAAATCCAACGCCGCCAAACAGCCTGCGAAAACGACGATGCCACGTTTCGTGAACATCGCCATCTGCAACGATCACGGCACCGGTCCCAATCCGGCCAAAGGCTATCCCTACGTCGCCTCCTGGATGGCGGACAACGATCTCGCGCTCGGGCGCATCGTCGATTTTCTCTCCCACACGCCCTACTGGAAGAACATGGCGATCTTCGTCACGCAGGACGATTCGGGCGGCGAACCCGACCATATCGATGCGCAGCGCAGCGTTCTGCTCTGCATCAGCCCCTGGGCGAAGCGCGGCTATGTCTCGCACCGCCAAACCACCATCGTCAGCATGCACCGCACCCTCTACGAGATTCTGGGACTGCCGCCGCTGAACATGTTCGATGCGCTCGCCAACGACTTCTCCGACTGCTTCACGGATAAGCCCGACTTCCGCCCTTACAACACCGTCTCCGTGGACCCGCGCATCTTCGACCCGGAAAAAGCGAAAGATCCCAAAGATCCGGAGTACAAAAAAGCTCGCGAGACCGCCTCCATCCTCCGCGACGACCCCAATGAGGAGAACCGCGTTCTCCACAGCGGCGGCAACAAATAACCCTTCCTGCGGTCCAACCTGGACGCCGGATTCTCTCTCCATGCTTCTCTGCTACCATTAGCAGAGAAGCATTTCTCATCCTAAGGAGAAAGAAATTGATGCGCCTCTTGACTCTGACGTTACGTCACACTGTATGCTGAGACACAGAAAGGAGAGATCACTCTGGAACGACGTCTCTATCCAATCGGTGCGTTCGCCAAACGCGCTGGCGTGACGGTGCGCACCTTGCGGTTCTACGACAAGATGGGACTGCTGGCGCCATCGGGTACGACCGACGCTGGCTATCGACCGGGCATAAGGGCTTCTACCATCACTGCGATTAAAGTCGAACAAGTCGCTGGAGAGATTTGGCCTGCGCTACCTCCCATTATTAGGAGATAGCGCAGGCCGAGTTTTGTTCGGGAG
>JAYUMV010000279.1:0-12503 GCA_043762265.1 Chthonomonadaceae bacterium
CCGCGCTGGTGTAGTAGTTGACCGCCAGCACCATGATCTGTTTGTCACGCGCAAAATGCAGCGGCGCAGGCAGAAACAGCGTGCCGTTCGGCGTCACCCATCCTTCCGGCACCTGACGCGCCTGATCCAGCAGAGCGATCGACTGCGTGGCAGCGGCCTCGATGTCGCGCGTCATCTCCGTAACATACGCACGCATCAACCCACGCACCACAAGGCAGCCGTGTTCTTGGTAGATCGCAGCGGCGCGCTCTACATCCAAATCCTCCGCGTACAGTTCGATGTCCTCGACGCGTACAGCGTTCGTTATAGAGGTATCCGTCGTCATATTCCCCCCTCGATGCTCTCCTACGCCGAGAGCGTCCTTTTGTTCTCCGTTTCGCCTGCCGCTTCACCAAAATCCTGCTCGAATAGCTTCTGACGCGGATAGGGCAGGAGAGACAGTCTCGCGGTTGCCCCTCACCCCTGCCTATTTCACTTCTTCTTTAGTAGCATGTAGAGCCCGACAATACCAGCGCAAGCCAGCAACAGCAAGCAGAGAAGGGTCGGGACAATGGGAAATGTGTACGATGTACTGGTTGTTATCACCTCACACCTAGTTCCTTCATGGCATACTTGAGTCGAAACTTATGGGTGCGAATGTAAGGTCTGAACAATTCAAACTGAGAATGGCGAAAGGGAAAGGAGGCGGGGAGAAAAATGCGGACACAAGTCGGCAGGTTGCAGGGAGAGCGTCCCACTGACACCTTGCGATAAGAACAGGAATGCGCCCGGAGGGATTCGGACCCCCGACCCTCAGTTCCGAAGACTGATGCTCTATCCACTGAGCTACAGGCGCGTAGAGGTCTTCATTGTAACGGTTTTTTGGTGAGATGTCAAGATCGACCGGCAGGTAAAATCCGTCTCTGAAGGGTGTTTCCTTCTGAAATAGAAGAACAAAAAGCCTTGCTCGTTCGTCATCTCTACACATACATGCTATTGAAAGAAAGATTGTAGGCTACGATGGAACTTGGGATCGTGTTGGGATTTTATCAGGACAAAGCGATTGCCGAGGCAGTATTGGCAGACCTCTATCGAAGTAAATACCGCAGCGCAGCGACGATCCATCGCGATGAGAACCATAAGATTTCGGTAGTGTATCAGAGTGGCGTAACGTCTCATTCCCCACGTAGCCTGGTCGCCCGCTACCAGGCGTGGGTCGTCAGCAAGGAGACGCTCGTCATCGTCCAGGTTCCAGCACGCGACATGGGCGGTGTTCTCGATATTCTGCGTCAAAACGCCGACAGTCCTCCCATTACGTTCGCATTCCATCCCGTGCATCGGTTCTCGTCCGTGGCCGACGAGGCGCCCCTACACCGCTTCCAAGTTCCTCCTGCCGATCAGGCAAATACGAGCATTAAGGCGGTTGTGCGTCCTACGCGCACGCGGGTCGGGCGCTCCGATCCGCTGATGAGCCGTCTTCTCAACAGCGAGAATGCCCTGAAATATGTCCAGAAGATGCTGGCAGATACGTCGCGCGCCGGTCAGCCCGTCTCGATGGCCGCCGACTGGCTGCTGGACAATGTCTACCTCCTTCAGGGCCACATCGACGATTTTCGACGTAATCTGCCCAAGCGTTACGCCTCCGAACTTCCCATTCTCGTCGAGGGGCCGCAGATGGGTCTGCCGCGCGCCTACGGGCTGGCCGCAGATCTCGTCGGCGCTACCGACACTCTGCTCGACCGCCAGCGCATCCTCGACTTCTTCCAGGCGTACCAGACCCACACTCCCCTCACCATGGGCGAGATCTGGTCCTTGCCGCTGATGCTGCGCTTACGGATGATCGAGTGTATCCGCCGTCTCGCTATTCAGGTGGAACGTCGCGAGCGCGAACGCGAAAAGGCCGACTTCTGGGCCAACCGCCTGCTTACGGCAGCACGCCAGGAACCGGAACGTCTGCAACCCTTCGTCGTGGAGTTGGCGCGGGAGCAGCCTGCTCCGACCCCCCACTTCCTGGACCAACTCATCGGGTATCTTTACGACGAAGAGGCCGCCATGGCCGCGATCCGTGAATGGATGGAACAGGCCGTCAAGGGTCCGATAGGAGCGGCGATTCAGCAGGAGCATATCGACCAGACCGCAGAGCAGGTCGCACTGGCCAACGCCATCACGAGTCTGCGTCGGTTCTCGCAGATGGACTGGCGCGACATCTTCGAAGCGTTGAGCCTGATCGAGGCCCGCCTGCGCACCGATCCTGCCGACATCTATGCGCGAATGGACTTCGCGAGCCGGGACCACTATCGGCACGCCATCGAAGAGATCGCCCGGGGCGCCAAGGCGGACGAAAACTGGATCACCGCCCAACTTCTGGAGATGGCGGCAGCAGGCGCCTCTCCGCTAACACGTCACATCGGATACTATCTTCTGGACGCAGGCCGCGCGCAGTTGGAGCAGGCGTGCCATTCTCAGCCAAAAATCCGGGTGAGAGCCGTCCGATGGGCGCGGGCGCACGCGACCCCGCTCTATACCGGCAGTGTCGCGATAGTCACTCTATTGACCCTTGCTCTGCTTGCGCTAGCCATGGTGCATACAGGCACGCAGGTGGGGATTCTGGTTCTGCTGGGGCTGTTGGCGCTGCTGCCTGCCAGCGAGGTCGCAGTTCAGAGCGTCAACTATCTGGTCACCCGTCTGCTGCCGCCACAGTTTCTGCCCAAGATGTCTTATGAGGCCGGGGTTCCGGACGAGAGCCGCACGCTGGTCATCGTGCCGATGATGTTGCTGACGCCGCAAAGCATCCGCGAACAGGTGGACCTGCTGGAGATCCGCTACCTGGCCAATCCCGATGCGAACCTCTGCTTCGGCCTGCTCAGCGACTTCTCCGACGCCCCACAAAAAGAGATGCCGGACGATTCCGAACGCCTCGAAGTCGCAGTGGGCGGTATCGAACAGTTGAATGACCGCTACGGCCAAGGACGCTTCTTTCTGTTTCATCGGGAACGCCAGTGGAGCCCGAGCGAGCAGCGGTGGATCGGATGGGAGCGCAAGCGCGGCAAACTCGAACATCTCAATCGCTTCCTGGTCGGAGAGACCGGTCCCGATATCGACAATCTGCTGCATGTCGGTGAGGCCGAGGCGCTGCGCGGCATCGCCTACGTCATCACGCTCGATGCCGATACCCAACTGCCGCGTGAGACGGCGCGGCGCATGGTGGAGACACTGGCCCATCCCCTCAATCGGCCACAGGTCTCCCCGGACGGACACCGTGTCGAACGCGGCTTTACCATCATTCAGCCGCTCGTCAGCACCAGTCTGCCGAGCGCGACAGCGACGCTCTTCTCCCGCATCTTCACGGACGCCGCCGGAACCGATCCCTATACCCATGCGATCTCGGATGTATATCAAGATCTCGCCGGGGAGGGCAGCTACCACGGCAAAGGCATCTACGATCTAAAGGCGTTTCACAGCGTCCTCTCCGGGCGCTTTCCCGAAGCCCATCTGCTCAGCCACGACTTGATCGAAGGCACGCATGTGCGGGTAGGACTGGCAAGCGACATCGAACTGCTGGACTTCTTCCCGAAAGACTATCTCGTCTACTCCGGGCGTCAGCATCGCTGGACGCGCGGCGACTGGCAGATCGCGGACTGGCTCTTCCCGAAGGTTCCGACCGGGGAAGGCGATCGGGTCGTCAATCCGCTCTCGCTGCTCAGCCGCTGGAAGATCGCCGACAACCTGCGCCGCAGCCTGCTGCCCGCTGCCTTCGTGTTCCTGCTGTTGACAGCCTGGTTCTTTGCGCATGCGGCGGCCGCTGTCGCCGTAAGCCTTTTCGCAGCATTCGTGCTGTTCCTGCCGCCTCTGACAACCATCGTCACGCACCTCACCAGCCGCGCCCAACTCAACGGTAAAGCCTGGCTGGATTTCGCGACAGGACTGGCCCGTTGCGCGATACTGACGGCCTTGCTGCCGCATCAGGCGATCATCTCGCTGGACGCCATCGGGCGTGTCTGGTATCGCCGCCTTGTGTCCCACAAACTGCTTCTCGAATGGGAAACGGCTCACGAGGCCCACCGCAACTCCAAGAACCGACAACGGCAGTTCCTCATCAACCTGACCTGGATGTCGGTCGTCTTTGTTGCTGCAACGTTCGCGCTCCTCTGGCGCTCTCCCGGCGCGGAGCGCGCCGCCCAACTCTACTTCGGGCTCTGGATGATCGCACCGCTGCTGGTCGCCCGCCTGAATGCGCCGCTCTGGGACCACTCGGTGGGCGCGCTCACCTCCGACGACCGGCGTCTGCTGCGCCAGGTCGCGCGTCAGACCTGGCGGTTCTTCCAGGAGTTCGTCAGCGCGGAGAGCAACTGGCTGCCGCCGGACAACTACCAGGAGTTCATACGCCACGAGGTGGCCCAGCGCACCTCCCCGACCAACATCGGACTGAGCCTGCTCGCCCCCGTGATCGCCCACGACTTCGGCTATGCGATGATCGACGAAACGGTGGACCGTACGCTGGCAACCATGCAGACCCTCGAAAAGATGGAGCGTTATGAAGGGCATCTGCTCAACTGGTACGACATTCAGAACCTGCAGCCCCTGTTGCCGCGCTATGTTTCGATGGTAGACAGCGGCAACCTGCTCGGCAACCTTTGGGCGCTGGAGCAGAGCATCGACGAACTGCTCTCCAGCCCAGTCATCACTCGTCAGGCGTTCCGGGGACTGGAAGATACCCTGGCGTTGCTGCGCAGCATGCCTGCGATGGAAACGTTTCGAGGCAAGAACGCAGAGAAGTCCCTGATTGCTCTGGAGGCGCTCGCCTCGTCAAATCCGCTGAACATGGAGCATCTGGTCGCCAACATCCGGCTCGCGACCCCGCTTACCCGGCTGATGGTGCGTGCCGTCAGTGAGCACTGTGCGGAAGACCAGGCGTGCCGCTACTGGGCGCAGCAGGCCGAAAAACAGGTTAAGGCCTGGAATGAAGTCGTGGACCGCTATCTGCACTGGGTAGAGCTGCTGGCGTCGCCTCCGGAGGGTGGCCTGCTGCGTTTCAGCGCGGATGCACACGAATGGAGACGTCTGGCGCTCAGCGCGATTCCTTCGCTGCGCACCCTGGCGGCCGGAGATGTGGGCGGGCTGCGCGTGTTCGCCGCCCAGCAGGCGCGGGCGGAAGAGCTCAAGCTCTCCGAGCCTGCGCGTGACTGGCTGAAGGCGTTGGCCGATGCGGCGGCGCAGGCGCAGTGGCTGGCGGGCGAACGGCTGTCGCAGGCCGACGACGCGAACCGACGGGTGCGCGCCCTGGCCGACGGCATGAACATGAAATTTCTGTACGACACCGACCGCGACCTGTTTTACACCGGCTTCAACGTCGCCGATCAGCGCATGGATGCCGGACACTACGACCTGATGGCGAGCGAAGCCCGACTCGGCAGTTTTGTGGCGGTGGCGCGAGGGGAAGTGCCGCTGGAACACTGGTGGGCGTTGAGCCGACCGTATGGGGCGGCCTTCGGAGAGCGTGCGCTGCTCTCCTGGAGCGGCACCATGTTCGAATACCTGATGCCCCTGCTGATGACGCGCAGTTTCGACAACTCCATGCTCGACAAGGCTTGTAAGACGGCCGTGGACTGCCAGATCGCCTATGGCAAACAGCGTCGTATCCCCTGGGGGATCTCGGAGGCGGCCTACAGCGCCCTGGACTCCCATCAGATCTATCAGTATCAGGCATTCGGCGTCCCCGGCCTCGGCATGAAGCGCGGCCTGGAAGACGACCTTGTGGTCGCGCCTTACGCATCCGCGCTGGCGCTGACGGTCGCGCCGGTCGCCGCCGTGCAAAACCTGCGTCGCCTCGATAAGATGGGCATGCGCCACGACTATGGCTTCTACGAGTCGATCGACTATTCCAGGCAGGAAGGCCCGGAGGGCGAGCGCGGCGTCATCGTCTACTCCTACATGTCCCACCACCAGGGCATGATTCTCGGTGCACTGGACAACGTGCTGAACGACGATATTCTGCAAGAGCGTTTCCACCGTACTCCGGCGGTGCGCGCCACGGAATCGCTGCTGTACGAGCGCATTCCGCCGTCGCCTGCGCTTATCAAAGGCACGGTGCGGCGCGAACATCTGCCGCGCCTGCAACCACTCGTCACGGCTCCTGCCGCCGGACGCATCGATACCCCCCATACGGCGGTTCCGCGCACCAATCTGCTCTCCAACGGCAGCTACAGCGTGATGGTGACGAACGCTGGCGGCGGCTACAGTCAGTGGAAGGATCGAGAGATCACCCGCTGGCGTTCCGACACGACGCGCGACGCCTATGGCAGCTTTTGCTATATCAAAGACTGCGAGAACGGCGCGGTCTGGTCCACGGCCTATCAGCCGGTCCGTGCTGTGCCGCAACGCTATCTGGTCACCTTCGCCGCCGACAAAGCCGAATTCCGACGGCGTGACAACGGCATCGAGACCGTCACGGAAATCGTCGTTTCGCCGGAAGACTCCGTCGAAGTCCGGCGGATCACGCTCTCCAACCGCTCCCTGCGCAAGCGAGAGATCGAGTTGACGAGCTATCTGGAAGTCGCTATGGCAGGGCACAACGCCGATAGGGCGCATCCGGCCTTCAGCAAACTCTTTGTCGCGACGGAAGCGCTCGAATCGCAGCAAGCGCTGCTCGCGGGTCGCCGCCCACGCGCTGCCGAAGACCCGCCGATCTGGGCCATGCACTGCGTCGCAGACGACGGGGCGTTCGATGCAGCCTTGCAGTACGAGACGGACCGGGCTCAGTTTTTAGGGCGCGGGCGCGGCCCCGACCGGCCAGTCGCGATGGAGGGCGCACTCAGCCAGTCGGTCGGAGATGTCCTGGACCCGATCTTCAGCCTGCGCCGCCGCGTGACCCTTGAACCGGGCGCGAGGGTGCAGATCGCGTTCGTTACCGGCGCGGCCGCTAGCCGGGACGAGGCCATCGCGCTGGCGGAGAAGTACCACGATATTCGCGCCGCGCATCGCGCGATCGACATGGCCTGGACGCATGCGCAGCTCGAACTGAGGCATCTGCGCATCCATCAGGACGAAGCGCAGTTGTTCCAGCAGTTGGCAGCCCATGTCCTCTACCCCAACCCGCTGCTGCGCCCGGCTCCGGAACGTCTGACACACCGAGTACTCGGGCAGAGCAGTCTCTGGGCGTATGGGATTTCGGGCGATCTGCCCATCGTCATCGTCACCATCGGAGACGAGCAGGACAGCGACCTCGTGCGTCAGGTCCTGATGGCGCACACCTACTGGCAGCAGCACGGCCTCAAAGCCGACCTGGTGATTTTGAACGAAGAGGGTGCGACGTACGATCAGCCCCTTCAGAATCAGTTGCGGCGAATGGTCGAAGCCTACTCGCAGCTCACCGGCACGGATCGGGCGGGCGGGGTCTTCCTGCGCCCTGCCGCGCAGATCCCCCCGGACGACCGCGCGCTTCTGCTGACAACCGCACGCGTCGTTTTGATTGCCGCGCGCGGATCGCTGGCGCAGCAGTTGGGCACGCCAACCCAGTCGGTCACGCTGCCTCCGGCGCTCCCCAAGAATGCGCTGTTCGGGGAAGAGCCTTCGTCTCCATTGCCGTTTATGGAGTTGTCCTACTTCAACAGTCTGGGCGGTTTCACGGCGGACGGGCGCGAGTATGTGATCTACCTTGGCCCCGGCGATCAGACCCCGATGCCCTGGATCAACGTCATGGCCAACCCCTCCTTCGGAACGATGGTCTCGGAATCGGGGCAGGGCTACTCCTGGTACGGCAACAGCCAGAGTACACGCCTTACGCCCTGGAGCAACGATCCGGTCTCCGATCCCGGCGGCGATACGCTCTATATTCGCGACGAGGAGTTGGGTGTCGTCTGGACGCCCACCCTCCTGCCAATCCGTGAGAAGGACGCGTATCGCATTCATCATGGGCAGGGCTATACGCATTTCGAGCACAACAGCCACTCCATCGACCAGTGGCTCACGACCACCGTCCCCGTGGACGACCAGGGCGGCGCCCCCGTGCGCCTGCAACGTCTGAAGCTCACGAACCGCTCATCCCGGCGACGCCGCCTGACGGTGACGCTCTACGGCGCGTGGACACTCGGCACGGAGCGCGAAGAGACCGCCAGTCATATCTATACGACCTGGGACGGGCAGAAACAGATCCTGATGGCGAGCAATCCCTACCATCCCGATTTCGGGGACCGGATCGCGTTCGTCGCCTCCAATCTGCCCATCGCCTCATTCACGGGAGATCGGGCGGAGTTTATCGGGCGCAACGGAGTCTCCTCGGCTCCGGCCGGCCTGACGCGCACCCGACTTTCGGGGCGGGTCGGCGCAGGGCTGGACCCATGCTACGCGATCCAGGTGACGGTGGAGATCGAGCCGCATCAGGAGCAAGCGGTGGTCTTCCTCCTGGGGCAGGCGGCGGATGTGGCGGAAGCGACCGCGCTTGTGGAGCGCTTCCGTTCGCCGGAGGTTTTCGAGAGTACGCTCGCGGAGACATGTAGTTGGTGGGATCGTCTGCTCGACACGGTTCAGGTCGAGACTCCCGATCTGGCGGTCAACTTCCTGCTCAACCGCTGGCTGCTCTATCAGGATGTCAGTTGTCGGCTGTGGGGCCGGTCAGCCTTCTATCAGTCGGGCGGCGCGTACGGTTTCCGGGACCAACTCCAGGATGTCATGGCGTTGGTCTATGCGGCTCCGAAACTGGCGAGAGAGCAGATCGTGCGCACAGCAGCACGGCAGTTCGTCGAAGGCGACGTGCAGCACTGGTGGCATCCGCCGTCGGGCGCAGGCGTCCGCACCCGGATCTCCGACGACCTGCTGTTCCTGCCGTTCACGACGGCGCACTATGTGCGTGTGACCGGCGACGCTTCGATCCTGGACGAGATCATCCCCTTCCTGGGCGGCAAAGTACTGGAAGAGCATGAGCACGAGGCCTTCAATCTGCCGCCGGTCTCGGAGGAGAAGGCGTCTCTGCTGGAGCACTGTCGGCGCGCCATTGCCAAGGGCGCGACGGCAGGGCCGCATGGCCTGCCCTTGATCGGGGGCGGAGACTGGAACGATGGTCTGAACCGCGTCGGGATCGAGGGCAAAGGGGAGAGTGTGTGGCTGGCCTGGTTCCTGATCCATACGCTGCACGACTTCGCGGAGCTCTTGCGCCTGCGGCATCAGGAGGCCGAGGCGGTGGAGTGCGAGCAGCACGCCGTCCAGCTTGCCGCCGTCATCGAGGCGCAGGCCTGGGACGGCGCCTGGTATCGCCGCGCTTATTTCGACGACGGCACCCCGCTCGGCTCGCAGGAGAACGAGGAGGCGCAGATCGACTCGCTGGGCCAGTCCTGGGCGGTCATCTCCGGTATGGGGAACCCGGAACGCGCAGAGATGGCGATGCAGGCCGTGCAGGAGCGCCTCGTCCGAGCGAACGACCGCCTGATGCTGCTCTTCACGCCGCCTTTCGACAAGACGACGCACGACCCCGGCTACATCAAGGGATATCCGCCCGGCGTCCGTGAGAACGGCGGACAGTATACGCACGGCTCCCTCTGGGTGCCGCTGGCGCTCGCTCGCCAGGGCAAAGGGGACGAAGCGGTCGCGATCCTGCGCATGATGAGCCCGGTGGAGCATGCCCGCGAGCCGGAAGACGTGCAGCGCTACAAGGTCGAACCTTACGTCGTCGCCGCCGACATCTACGCCCTCAAGGACCGGGTCGGTCAGGGTGGGTGGACCTGGTACACGGGTTCCGCCGCCTGGATGTACCGTGTCTGGCTCGAAGAGATCGTCGGCTTCCAACTTCGCGGCGACCAACTCTCCCTCGACCCGACCATCCCCACGGCCTGGAACGGTTTCACGGTCCGCTATCGCTACCACAATACGCCTTACGAGATCATCGTAGAGAATCCCGATCATGTCAATCACGGCGTCGCCTCGATGGAACTGGACGGCCAACCGATTACCGGCCCCACCCTCTGCCTCGAAAACGACAGTGCCCCGCACACCCTGCGCATTCGCCTGGGCCACCTTACGAAGCCACTCGTCTCCCAATAGTCGGACGCCCCATAGAAACAAATAATGCCGTCCGGTTCCTGATATTGGAATCGGACGGCATCTTTATCGAAAATACAGGAAAATCGCCGCTTTTTGTAAGGCTGATCGGGATAGTCAACTACCGTCGCCTAAAGGCGAACGGCTTGTCCTCCCCTGGAAGCGAGCGCTGCCAGGTAGAACCTTGGGCCAGTGGACAGGGTGACCCTTGCTTCCAGAACCAACGCGGCATTCACATCCGCATTCGCCTGGAAACAGCAGTGGCGACAACAAAACGCTTCCTGGCTCGGTCGATTGGCGCGTTCCGTATGGCCGCATCGACTGCACTGCTGCGACGAGTAGCGAGCGTCCACCGCAATCAGAGGAACGCCTGCTCGCCTGCATTTGTAAGCCAGAAAGCATTTGAGTTGCGCGAAAGACCAGTTATTGAGTTCCGTCCGCATCGCCCGATTCAAACGGTTCCCTCGCTCACGGATGCCTTGCAACATCTCGAGCGCGAGTGCCTTCTTTCGGTGGATGGCCATGCCGACCAGGGTCTTAGAGATGCAGTGGTTCACATCGCGAACAAAACGAGATTCTTTGCGACGGCTCTTTGCCATCCGCTTCCTTGCCGAGCGGGTTTTCTTGGCTTGAAGTTCTTGGCGCAAGCGGCGGTATTTCTTGCGAACCTTCTTCACCGCTTCTCCGCTGTAGCGGTTGCCTTCGCTGTCGGTGGCGACGTTGACGATGCCGAGGTCTACGCCGATCACACCTTCGGGGGTGAAGGCTTGGGCCTCGGCCACGGTGACGGCACAGGACAGATAGAAAGCTCCCTCCCGCAGAAGCAAGTCGGTCTGCCCTTTCTTACCTTGCAGGAGCGCTTTCTGCTCCGAGGAACACACGAACCGAAGATGCAGACGCCCCGCCACGGTGTTGAGGCTGACCGTCTGCGTGTCCACCTTCCACGTCAGGAGGTCTTTGTCGAGTTCGATTGCGCCCAGCGGAGCAAAAGTGCGTTGCACCTTGGCACCCTGTTTGTAGGCATTAGCGACCTTGACGATGGCCCGAACAACATGGTTGGCGTTGAGGTTGGTTTCTGCCTTCACAGGATGGTAGACCAGGGCGTGGAGGGCGTACTGGCGAAAGGCGCCGGTCGCAAACGCCGCTCGGCTGATACGATCACACGCCCCATTGCACGTGCGCAGGGTTTGCACCAGTGCGGCGTGTTGGTCGGGTGCCGTATTCAGTTTCACGGTGACGGTGAGTTGCATGGCAGTTCTCTACTCCGCCGAGCAGGACCGAAAGCGGAAAGCCTATTCCCGCGTTTTTTGTGCTTGGATGTACTTTTTGATGACTTCGGAGGAGACATGCCCCGCCGAGCCGACATAATAGCTTCTGCTCCCCAGGCAAGGCAGGGTACTTTTCAGGTGTGGAAACTCCTGACGCAGTAGGCGGGAGGTGTAACCTTTGAATTGATTGGCATAGCGCTGAGGCGCATCGGTAGGCGGGACGGCAACGAACAGATGAACGTGGTCGGGCAGGACTTCCAACCCTTCGATTTCTACGCCAAGCGCCGCCGCTTTCTCGTAGAGGAGTTCTTTGAGGCGTGTTTCTACATCGCCCACAAGCACAGGTTTGCGGTATTTCGGGCACCAGACGAGGTGGAGATGCAGGTTGAAAACACTCCCTGGGTTCTTACGGTATCGCGTTTCGCTCATACCTCTATAATTCTGCACGGTTATTTATTTGTCAATCATCTAATAAAAGGAGTGCGGAAGATTGTGGCGGCATTCGGCCCCAGAGCCGAAGCCTGAAGCGGATGACGCTTCCCCATGTCGCCTAAAGGCGACAGTCCCCGCGTCATGTTTTTTATGGAGTTCTCAAATTCACTCCAGGGGGGGTTAAAGTCCACCTTCACCACCGGTAGTCCAAACCCTGACGGATTGGCGTTCGACCGCACGGGTAATCTCTTCGTGACGGATTATGGGGACGGCAATCCCGGTACCGGCAGTATCTTCAAATTCACTCCGGGCGGTAGCCAGTCCACCTTTGCCACCGGACTTGGCGGGCCTGTAGGGCTGGCTTTCGACAGCGCAGGCGATCTCTACGCCACCGGTGCCAGCGACCACAGCATCTTCGAATTCACCCCTGGTGGCGGGAAGAGCACCTTCGTCGGTGGACTGGGTAGCCCCGGTGGCCTTGCTATCGACGGCGTGGGCAATCTCTATGCGGCAGACTATTCCCGCAACAGTGTGTACGAATTTACTCCCGGAGGCTCGCAGTCCTCCATTGGCGGAGGATTCGGCAATCCTCTCTTCGTCGCCGTCGAGCCTGTTGCCTCCACTCCCGAGCCTGGCTCTGTCGCGTTCGTGGTGAGTTGTGGCCTGGTTGGAGCCGGATTTGCGCGGCGCTCCCGCAAACGCTGATGCCCAAAGTAGTTCCGCCTGGTCAACAAGATCAGGCGGAACTGCTTTTAGTCCTCGCAGATAATTCGAAATTCGGGTTCCCTCTGTATC
>JAYUMV010000280.1:0-12041 GCA_043762265.1 Chthonomonadaceae bacterium
GCAGTTGTTTGGTGATGTGATATTTGTGCTCGGAGTCTTCGATCACCATTCCCCGCTTGTCTCCGACAATCTCCGCGACTTTTGCCACGGTCGCCGGATCGGTCGCTTCTCCGTGGACCCAGTGGATTCGTGGATGAATGGCCTTGTTCGGCTTATCCGCGATATCCACGCAGATGACATGCGCATCAGAGCCCATGTTCTCAAGGTAGTGCGCCATCCAGAGCGCCATGCCGCCTTCGTAAGAGCCGATCTCGATGATGAAGTCCGGTTTGGTGTCGAAGATGACATCCTGCATCACGATCCAGTCGAACGGCGACTTAAGCACTTTGTAGCCCAGATAGTGCGTGTAATGCCGGTGCATTACGTTGTGAAACAGGAACCACTCTCGGTAGGTGGTGGTGAGGCAGTTTTCCATGTGTGGGAACATATCGTATCTATTCAGACTCAAGGGTGATTTTCCTTCGTTGGGTTGTGATTTCAGTATACCTGAATTCTTGCGGGACTTTCTGGTCATGAAGTGTTCCTGAGTGTCGTGGCGACGACATTCGGCGCGACACTGCCGAAGGTGAAGCCCGGAAGAAAATGGAGTTCTCGCTTCGCCTTCTCGATCGAGATGGTCTGGAGCGAGAGGGGAGCGGGTTCTGGTGGGAGTTGGACAGAGACCGGAGTTGGGAACGTGGCGGCGACCATCTCGGCGAGTTGCCGGGACGAGAGATGCTCCTCCGAACCGATATTATACGCTTCCCCTGCCTTCCCTCGCACCAGTGCGCGCAGCACTCCCTGCGCGATGTCGAGCACGCAGGTCCAGTTCCGGGTGGAATCCGGATTGCCTTTAAGGGCGATCACGCCGGTCTGCACGGCCTGTCGGGCGAAATCGCTGATGGCTGTTTCGGACCTCTGCGATTCCTGCGCGCCGTAGATATTGCTCAAACGGGTGACCACAGCCGGAGTGTTGCCGGAGCGGGCATGCCATAGGCAAAGGCTTTCGCCTAGCCGCTTGGCCGAATCGTAGACGTTGTCCGTGTGCATGGGAGGAATGCAAGCGAGAGACTCCTCCGTAATGGGATTACCGTCCGAGACGCGCCCGTACACGCGGGTGCTGCTGATGAACACGAAATTCCGGCATCCGGCGTAACGCGTAAGAAAGGATTCGAGACCGACGACCTGCGTGTTGATGGTCTCCTGACGGCGTCGCAGATAGTCGCTGGCGGTTCCCGCCACATAGATCAGATGGTCGAAATCGGGCAGGTCGGCCACAGCCTGCGTACTGTCCACGGAGATCGGCAGGAAGGAGTATCCCTCCACGGAAGAGGGTGGGGTGCGGGCGATCCCCGTCAGATGAAGGGGGTTGGCGGCCAATACAGAGGCATTGGCTTTGAGCAGCGTTTCGATCAGAACGCTGCCGATCTGGCCGGTGCTCCCTACGACGCAGACACGGCGACCGGCAAGCTCTTCCAGTTCGGGCAGATGCGCGAGCGCGGTGCGCCCTTCCGAATAGAGAAGTTGCGCCACTTGCAGAGGCTGCAGCGAAGTCGTCATTCGGTGCCCTCCAGTCTATCCTTGAGTTTGCGGGCGGGAACGCCGCCCCAGATCTCGAATGCGGGAACGGCGCCGGTGACGACGCTGCCTGCCGCGATCACCGCCCCGCAGCCGACGTGCGCGCCATCGATCAGAACGCTGTTCGCGCCAATCCAGACGTCGTCCTCGATCACCACGCCACCGCGCGACGGCATGAAACCCTGAAGGCGGATCGGAACATCACGGCGGGACAGGGCATGATTGGCGGGAGCGATGACCGTTCCAGGGGCAAGAAGCACGTCGTTGCCGATGTGGATGCCGTTCCCTGAATAGAGGACGCAATGCGGATTGAGGTAGCAGTCCTCGCCTATCACGAGGTCGCCGACACCTCCGACGCATTTCAGGACCACGAACTCCATCACCTGAGTCCGTGCGCCGATGACCATGCGTGTGCCGCGTGTGGAAGGGTGGAGATACGCGAGAGGACTGATGATCGCGCTTTCCGAGATCTCCGTGTTCGCGAGTGTCAAGGCTGGAAATCCTCATGTATGCGGTCGCGGTCGGAGAGAACGGCGTCTTCGATGGGCCACTGGATGCCGAAGGCCGGATCGTTCCAGCGATAGCCAAGCTCGTACTCTTTCGAGTAGAAGGCGGAGACCTGGTAGAACGCCTCCGAATCGGGTTCGAGGGTTTGGAAGCCATGCGCGCAGCCGCGCGGCACATAGACCGCATTGCGCGATTCCGCATCGAGTTCCACTCCGACCCACTGGCAGTAGGTCGGGGAATCCTTGCGCACATCGACGATCACATCGTAGAGGTGACCACGCGTGCAGCGCACCAGTTTCGTCTCTTCGTGCGGAAATTGCTGGATGTGCAGGCCCCGTAGCGTGCCGCGCTGAATGCTGTAGGAGATGTTGCACTGCTCGACCGCAGGGTTCAATCCGTGGGCTTCGAACTCTCGCATACAGAAACTGCGCGAGAAGAAACCGCGCTCATCGTTGCGCGGCTCCAACTCGATCAGGAACGCTCCAGGTATCTTGAGTTCCGTGAACTTCACGGTCGGGCCTCCTCTATTTTGTGTTGATAACGCGCGATCTGTTCCAGGGTCAAAGCACGTGCATCCGCGCCTGCCGCCTGATCGCGATACCACTCTACCACCCAGTCGAGTGTGGTCGGCAGATCGAGGTGGGGCTGCCAGCCAAGGCGCATTTTCGCCTTGGAAGCGTCTAGTTTCAGATAGTGCGCTTCATGGGGATGCGGATTGGCATCCCGCTCCCAGCGTGCGCCCTGGCCCCACAACTGAGTCATGCGTTCTACGATCCACTGTACGGAGCGGGCGTCCAAATCGTTCGGACCGAAGTTCCAGCCCTCTGCGCAGGCGCTTCCCGTTTCCCAGCAGCGCTCTGCCAGAGTCAGGTAACCGTTCAGGGGCTCGAGCACGTGCTGCCAGGGGCGAATGGCGTAGGGGCTTCGGATCGAGACGGAATCACCTTGCTGCAGCGCACGGACGATGTCCGGAATAAGGCGATCTTTGGCCCAGTCTCCTCCACCGATTACGTTACCGGCCCGCGCGGTGGCAACAGACGGCTTGCCCTCTTCGGGGGGGAAAAAGGAGGCACGGTAGGCCGCCGTAATGAGTTCCGCACAGCCTTTGCTGCTGGAATAGGGGTCGTGTCCGCCCATCGGCTCATTTTCCCGATAGCCCCATTCCCATTCACGGTTTTCATAGCACTTGTCGCTGGTGATGACGAGCGCTGCCCTTACTTCAGGAGTGTGGCGGACGGCTTCCAAAAAATGGGCGGTGCCCATGACGTTGACGCTAAAGGTTTCCAGCGGAGCGGCGTAGGACTCGCGAACAAGCGCCTGCGCCGCCAGATGAAGCGCTATTTCAGGCCGAAACTCCGTCATGGTGGCAATCAATTGGCCCGCTTCCCGCACGTCGCCGATCACCGATTCCAGCCCTGCCTCCACACGGGCCAGGCGGTAGAGCGAGGGAGCGTCTTCGGGTGGGGGAAGCGCGAAACCAAGAACCTCGGCTCCGCACTGCTGCAGCCAGAGTGCCAGCCAACTGCCCTTGAAGCCCGTATGTCCGGTGAGGAGCACCCGTTTGCCACGCCAGAAGGTCGGATTCATTTCCAGACTTTCCAGGGCGCGTGACCGGAGTTCCAGAGCTCCTCCAGGTGCAGTTTGTCGCGGAGGGTGTCCATCGGCTGCCAGAATCCTTGATGTCGGTAGGCGGCAAGTTCTCGGCGGCTTGCCAGCGTTTCCAACGGGCCGCGTTCCCAGAGTGTCTCATCGCCTTCGATAAGGTCGAGCACTGGCGGCTCAAGTACGAAAAATCCGCCGTTGATCCAGCCGTCACCGCTGGGAGGCTTCTCTTCGAAACGATTGATCTTCTCGTCGGTCATGTCCAGCACCCCGAAGCGTCCGGGAGGCATCACGGCGGTGAGGGTCGCCAGAGTCTGATGTTGACGGTGAAAAGCCAGGAGGGCAGCGATATCGACATCGCCGAGGCCGTCGCCGTAGGTCATGCAGAAGGTCTCATCTTGAACATGTTCCCGCACGCGGGCCAGGCGACCGCCAGTCTGCGTCTTTTCGCCGGTGTCCACCAGGGTCACGGTCCAGGGCTCGGCGTTGTGTTGGTGGACTTTGGTGGTATTCGTGCGGAAATCGAAAGTGACATCGGACATGTGCAGGAAGTAGTTGGCGAAATACTCCTTGATCACATAGCCCTTATAACCGAGACAGATCACAAAGTCCGTCAGGCCATAGTGCGTATAGATCTTCATGATATGCCAGAGGACGGGTTTGCCCCCTAGTTCTACCATCGGCTTCGGGCGCACGGTGGTCTCTTCGCTGAGACGGCTGCCCAACCCCCCTGCCAGGATGACGACTTTCACGGCTCAGACCTCACTTTGTCTCTCGCTGACAGCCGGTTCGACGGTATGGGCGGCCAGTCGCGAGGAGATCACCGAGTATTCGATCCCGAACCATGCCAACACAGGCACCATGGCGAGGAGGAGGCACACCAGCGTCGTCATCAGGATTCCAGGACGGCTTCTCAAGGGTGGACGCGCTCTGTCAATGACATTGGTGCGATGCGCACTGGAGACCGTCTGCATCTTCAATTCAGCCTGTCGGGTTGCGGTCGTTTCCAGCACCTTCAAATTGAGTTCGACTTCCGCATGCAGCCGTTCAAAGCTGGTCATGGACGCTTTACCGATGTGAATCGTACGTTCTACCTCGGAGATCTGGGAGACGACGGTCTGAAGCTCAACATCCAGTGCCTGCCGCTTGACGTTTTCCGAAGTGTGTCCTTGGAGGATCGAATCCGCCTGTTGGAGGAGGTGATCGGAGGCGATCTTCAGCCTCTCCTTGGCACGTAGGACAGGTGGTGAATGATCTGCATACTGGATGAGCAGATCCTGCAGATCATGAACGGCATCTGAATAGCGACGACGCGCGTCCGTCAGTAGGGGATCTTCCGAAGGAAGCACTCCGAGTTTGGGAGAGGTGACTCCTACCAAATCCTTGGTTCGGGCGATCGCCTCGTCGGACGAGCGAATCTGGATTTCGAGCTGCCCACGCTTGATAAAGAGAGCCTGAAGAGCCGCGAGTTCCGGGGACTGCGAGGTGCCGGATGCGCTTACGCCGACAGAAGGCGATTTGCTGTCCTTCACGAAGCCTATCCACCGGTCGATCGCACCTTCGTAACTCGCCCTGGCCTGTTTGAGTTGATCTTCCGCAGATCGCAGCAGCACCAGGTCCTTATCGTTGTCGCTATTGTTAATATAGTCTTTAAGCGCCTTCGCATAAGCGTTACACACGACGGCGGTCGCGTTCTGGACACGTTTGCGGGTTGCATCGCTGTTGGGAGCCATTTTCGCGGGCGCATCGAGGGACATCGTGATATAGAGCAGGCCATCAACAGCATTGTCGTCGAAGCGTATTCCACGCTGTAACTTCTCGATCGCATCTTCTTCACTGGGCAACTGATACAACTCTTTGAGTTGAGCAGCCTTCTCCACCTGATCCGCAAAAAGGCGACTCTTGAGCGGACCGAGGTATTTTGCTTTTCCACCGCCGCCAGTGAGCAGCGCGAGTTGTGAGCCACCGCTATCGGGTTGCGAGAGCGCAATCGAGGTGATGGTTGTGTAGGATTGCGGATAGACAAAGAGACCGAACAGAAGACCCGCAATAAAGACAACGATGGCAAGGACCGCCCATACCGGGCGTCGTTTGCGGTAGATGGATCGGAGAAGGTTGCGGGTGTTCTGAGCCGTCGTGTTGCCGGGAACCGGTTCGGTCGCGTTGCCTGTGGTCATCGTTGCCTGTAGACAGTGTTAGAAATTTCTAGAAACCGTCGGGGGAGTGTGTTCACTGTCGAAATGAGATGGGAGCTGCGGCGTAGGGGCAAACCGAAACTCCGCAATCCTCGATCTCGTTCACAAACGAGATTAGATTGCGGAGAGTATAGCAGACCCATAACAGGCCTGTCAAGAACAGCGGCAGACGAGGCATCAGACAATCGGCGTAGCGGCAGAGGTCGCAACGGGATCCGGGAGATGTTTGCAGAGCCCCATCTGGTAAAGTGCGATGGAGAGACTGGAGACATCCGCCGCTGGAAAGCCGTTTGAGGAAGTCACGATCTCATCGGCGCCTTCGCGCAGCGGGACAGTAGGTAACGTAAGGAAGAAGGCAGCTTCCAATCGCTTTATCAAAAGTGCGAAATCGATTTTTTTCAGGCTCATGGACGAGTACTTCCTTTCGTCTTGAAAAGTTACCTGGAAGACGGTTGAAGCGGGACAATGTTCCCCTCGTTTCGTATGGATTAGTGCTCTCTTCCCGGACTTCGGATTGGTGGGAGGAAATCGGCCTATCGAGTCGGAATTAAGGGCGGAAGGGTCGTTCGCTTCTCATTGTGGCGGAGCGCCCACGACGCGCGGGAATGGAAGGAGATCATCATGTACGTTGGCATTTTAACAGGGCCGTTCAGCGGCGAGCCGCTGGAGGTCGTCGCCGCTTTCGCCGGACAGTATGGGTTCGGTGGCCTTGAACTGGCGACCGGACCCGGCAGCAAACATATCGATACAAACACCTTCGACGCGAAGGCGGCAGACGACGTGATGAACCTGATGGTGAAGCGCAATTTGCAGATCTCGGGCCTCGCCGCCTATACAAATGTGACGGATGGAGATCCTGAACGGCGGAAAAAAAATTGCGAGACCGTTCACAAGGCCATCGACGCAGCTTCTCTATTGGGGATCGACGTCGTCTGCGTGCTGGCAGGACTGCCGCCAGCGGGGCAGGACCGTTTCAAAACGATCGAAAAAGACTGCGCTGAGGTGTTCCCGCCCTTGATCGAATACGCGGCCGAGAAAAAGATCAAACTGGCGATGGAAAACTGGACAGCGACCAATATTCAGAACCTCGCACACTGGGAGCGTATTTTCGAGGTGCTGCCGCACGCGAACTTCGGCCTCAATTTCGATCCGTCCCATCTGCACTGGCAGGACATCGACTACATCGAAGCGGTAGACCGATTTGGTAAACGCATCTTCCATTCCCATGGGAAAGACACCGAGATCAAAACCCACCGTAAGCGCATTGTCGGCAACCAGGGCACTGGCTGGTGGCGTTATGTCATACCAGGACTGGGGCAGATTCGGTGGGGGGAATACATCGCGGCCCTGCGGCGCAACGGCTACAATGGCGTGATCTCCATTGAACATGAGGACGATGCCGTCGAGCGCGAAGAGGGATTCCTGATCGGCAAAAAGTACCTGGAGCAGTTCATCGCGTACTGAGCCCGACCCTATCCTCCTCTGCTCGATCCGGGGTGATTCTGAGGCAACGAGGAATTAGGGGAACTTCCCCTATTTCTCTGCGTCTACCTTGTGTCGTTAGGCCAAGGCTGTCTAGCATATCCCGGGATATACCGCCCGACGGTCGCCTTTCGTGGCCGTCGGGCTATCTTTTTGTTTAGCAACCGAGTAAATGCGGAATCGAGGGAACAAGTCGTTCGTTCTCTCCGTCTTGTTGAGTGATGAAGTCACTATCTGCTCGCTCGCGCTCATTCGGACGAAACAATCCTAAACATAACCTTGTTGGAATCCTATGCACGGCGCTCCAGTGCGCGGTTCCGATAGGGAACAAGCTCCTCTCCTCATTCGTCAAAACGAGCGGGGAATACAAGTTTTCTATGAATGACCTGATCTCTAGAAGGAGTTCCTGAAATGAAATGTTTCGCAATTGCCTTGTTCGCCGCCCTCGCCGTAGCACCCGTCGTCGGTTCCGCGCAGCGTCTCGTACCCGTGAGTAGCGTGCCCCGCGTCGAGGACAAGTCTCCCGCACTCTGGGGACTTGGCGGTTATGAACTGATCTACTTCAAGACCAGCGACAGCAAATATACCCCGTTTGAGCGTATGGAACTTGCCGATGCGCGGACCGTCGAAATTCTCTCCCGAGTCCAGGCGCCCCCGCTACGGGAATCGGACATCCGATCTGAAATGCGTGATGGCAAAGAGATCATCACGGTTCGAAACTACCTTCTGCTGGAACTCGTTGCGAAAGACGCTGCCGCAGACGGTAAGTCGATGCCGGACCTCGCCGGGAAATGGGTTTCCACGCTGCGCAGGGTTCTGCTGAAAGTGGCTCCTAAGCCTTCGATCACCGGTATCTAAGATGCCGAATCATGGCCCTCCACAGCGGGAGGCCATACAGGAAAAACAGGGCTCCGTTCCGAAATAAGTCTTTATGTATGTCACCTCCCTGCGAGGGGTTGTACAGAGAGATTAATTCGGACGGAGGCCTGTTTTTGTTTGGAGCGTCAAATGTTAAGAAGGAGTTCACAATTGCGTATACTGGCGGCGCGGATGGCAGATGCCTCGGGAGAGCTAGAACAGTGTGTTTTGAACATAGAAGACGGCAAAATCGTGGAGGTTGGGAGTTGGAATAGCACGACCAAGTCGGAACCCGGTGATATCGATGCGCGTGACGCTCTACTCTTACCGGGATTTGTGGATATTCATGTGCATGGAGGGGCAGGGCGCGCTGTCATGGAAGGAACTTCCGACGCCCTGAATGCGGTCGCGGTACACCTGGCTGCGCATGGAGTCACCGGATTTCTCTCCACGACGATCACCGCAGCGTGGGAGGATCAGTTGCAGGCCTTGGCCAGGGCGGCAGAGGCTATGCGGTCCCCGGAGAATGGCACACATGGCGCGGCGGTGTTGGGGTGCCATCTCGAAGGTCCCTATATCAATCCGAAACGTAAGGGCGCCCAACCGGGACCGTATATCTTGCTCCCGGACGTCGCAGATTTCAGACAGAGGGTGGGCGACCTGCTTTCCAGTGTCAAGATCGTCACGCTTGCTCCAGAGATGCCGGGTGCAATGGATCTGATTCGATTCCTGTCGGCGAAGGGAATTGTGGCGTCGATCGGACATACCGATGCGAGCTATGAGGAGATCAGCGCTGCGATCGAGGCGGGCGCAAGGCATGTCACGCACTGTTTCAACGCCATGAGCCAACTTGGCAGTCGCGAACCCGGCGTGGTGGGCGCAGCATTATGCCGTTCGGAATTGACGGCAGAGCTCATCTGGGACAACGTACACGTTCATCCTGCCTCCTGTAGGGCGCTCATTCAGGCGAAGAGTGCAGAAGGGGTGGTACTCATCTCCGACGGAATTCCGGGCGCAGGAATGGAGGAAGGGTGCTCTTTTTCGCTGGGGGATCTGCCAGTCGTCGTTCAGAACGGCACCGCCCGCCTTCCGGACGGCACTCTTGCCGGCAGCGTGCTCACCCTCGAAAAGGCATTTGCGAACGCGCAGGCATTTACCCTAACGCAACGCGCCGCGATGACTTCACGCAATGCAGCCATTGCCCTGGGGCTTGGGAACCGAAAAGGCCTTCTGTCCGAGGGCTTTGATGCTGATCTCGTGCTCTTAAACGCAGACGGGTCGGTGCGTCAGACCTTTATCGCTGGAAAGTGCGTCTATCGATCTACTTAAAATGGTGAAGTGCATCGAGAAAAATACGTGTTCGGGTTTTACGGTCCTCCCAGGCCCATTCATGGGCCTTAACTGTCCCTTCAGGCCGCTCCTTTAGGGGCGGCGGCCTGAAGGGACAAGATAAGCCTTTTAGGGAAGGGGGACGGGGGAATATGTACGCGGAGGGGAAGTCGAGGGCGGCAGAGAATCAGGACGCGACGATAGTGACCTTGTTCATGACATCGCCCTTGCGCAGTTGCAGCATATTTTCGAGGCCTTCGGTCACCTTACCGAAGACAGCGTAGCCGTTGTCCAGATGCGGAGTAGCGCGCAACGTGAAATAGAACTGACTGGATGCGCTATTCGGATCGGAGGAGCGCGCCATTGCGACTACGCCCGCCGCATCGTGTTTGAGCTGCTGCGACACTTCCAGCGGGATCGTCTGTTTGGAACCGCCCATGCCAGTACCAAGCGGGTCGCCGCCTTGGATCACGAAGCCAGGTTCATAACGATGAAAGTTCAGTCCATTATAGAAGCCGGTCTCAACAAGCGAGGCAAAGTTGGTTGTCGTGATCGGGGCCAGGTCTTCGAAGAGTTCGATCTTGATGGGGCCTTTGTTGGTATCCATCAGTACATAGCGGTTCGCCATTGTAGAAGTCCTTCCAGGAGGGTTCAGAGGCGGACACTCGCCGCTCTCCGGTGCTAGATTCTAGCACATTCCCGCCGTTGGTAGTGCGAAAAACGAAAAACCGGTTCGTCCTGTAAATCTGGTTTTTCCTGTCGGACCGTATTTCCTTGTTTAGGAATAACGCGATTTAAGGGACGAATGATTGGAAAATGATTAGAAGTCGATGCCCGGAACAGGGAACTGTCCCCCGGTACAGAGATCGTGCACTTCGCCTCGGATCTGGCGTAACACGGCGGCGTCGAATGTGTAGTCCTTGCCGTTTTTGGTACAGGCGGCTGCGACACGGTCCATCCAGTCGGCGATCTGAACCATCTGAGGCTCTTTCATGCCGCGCGTGGTGACGGCTGGCGTGCCGATGCGCAGTCCGCTCGGAGAGAACGGTTTGCGCGGATCGTTCGGTACCGCATTGAAGTTGGCCTCCAGGCCCGCCTGGTAGAGCGCCTGCGCAAACGGTTTGCCCGGAATCTTGCGGGATTTCATGACATCTACGAGGATCAGGTGATTGTCGGTGCCGCCGGTAACGAGAACGAAGCCCCGGTCGAGCAGGGCCTGGGCGAGCGCTTTGGCGTTCTTGACGATCTGCACGGCGTACTGGCGGAACTGGTCTGTGGCGGCCTCGCGAAAGCAGACGGCAAGCGCCGCGATGGTATTGTTGTGCGGCCCACCCTGCAACGCAGGAATAATGGCTTTGTCTATACGTTCCGATATGGTCTGCGTCGGATCGTCCTTCATCGGTCGGTTCTTGCACAGAATAAATCCACCGCGCGGGCCACGAATGCCCTTGTGGCTGGTGGAAGTGACCACATCGGCGTACGGGACCGGGTCCGGGTGAACCTTGCCGACGATGAGGGCGTTGATATGGGCGATGTCGGCCACAAGATAAGCGTCCACTTCATCGGCGATTTCGCGAAATTTCGCGAAGTCCCAAAGGCGCGGATAGGCGGTTCCTCCGGCAAAGATGACGTTGGGCCGTTCGCGCAGCGCGATCTCTCGCAACTCATCGTAGTCCAGCATCTGGGTTTCAGGATTCATGCCCTTGACGCCCTGTTCCAGATGGTATCCATAGGCGACCGACTGATAGTAGACGCCGCTGAAGTTCAGGTTGTAGCCGTGGGTCAGATGGCCTCCGCTCTGGAGGTGCATACCCATGACCTTCTGACCAGGTTTCATCAAAGCAAAATAGGTTGCCAGGTTTGCTGGCGAGCCGCTATAGGGCTGTACATTGGCATGCTCGGCGCCGAACAGCGCCTTCGCTCGATCCCGAGCTAGATTCTCGACCGCATCGACGATTTCGTTGCCTTCGTAATAGCGTTTGCCGGGATAGCCTTCGGAATATTTGTTGCAGAAAACGGTCGCCATCGCTTGCAAAACTGCGGAGGAGGTATAGTTCTCGCTCGGAATCAAGCGGATGATATCGGCCTGGCGTTGGGTCTCCTGAACGGTCAGTTCGTAGATCTCGGGATCTACCTGTTGCAGTATCTCGAACTGAGAGGCGGCGGAGACAAAGGGGATCTCCGGACTGATAGCTACTCTCTCCGGAAGTTCGGTCAGGGACATGGCGGTTCGTTCTCCTTGCTATGCGGTCACAGGCTGGCCACAATGCAAACCTGGAAATGACGGGATACGGTGATGCCGGAACAAGATTGTACCCGTCTTAATCCGGGCATGTCAATCTGAAATGGGGTCGGGAGGTTCCCTTCGCGGGGCGGGGTCTTGGGGTATAATGCCGATGTGTGAAGATTTGAAGGAGTGTTTTGAAGGAGCGCAAGGAATAAGGAGCAGATATGTCTGTGATTGCCACCGCCGAGAATACGGGGAGCGAGGGTTGGAAACAGTTCGTCAAG
>JAYUMV010000281.1:0-21118 GCA_043762265.1 Chthonomonadaceae bacterium
CCTCTGCGATGTCCCCGCTCTCCTGCACTATCCCCATGATGCCCGCCTTGCGCACCAGGTCTCCATTTTCATCGCGTCCGAGCACTGCCGCCATCAGGCCGGACTGAAACTGGTCCAGTTGGGGGCAAGGGTTGCGCAGTCCGGTGACTTCTATGATCGCCGTATGGCCGATATGCAGCCGTGTACCGGTCGGTAAGGCGAGTAGATCGACGCCGCGCGTGGTGATATTCTCTCCCATTTGCCCGGCAGCCACGTCAAAACCGGCGGCTTTCACTTCGTCGTGCAGCTCTGTATGGATCAGATGAACCTGCCGCAGATTGGGCTGATCCGGATTCTGCGCTACCCTCGAACGATGTTTGACCGTCGCCCCACAGTGCGCATCTCCTTCGACGCCCAGCCCGGCCAGCAAGCGGATACCCGCCCGGTTTTCCTTGCTGAAGGTATGTCCCGCACTACAACTGACCGCCGTGACAATACCTTTCATATATTCTCCCTTGTCGAAACAAAAATTTATTTCGATGTATCGCCTTATGGCTGGGGCAAGCCATCGTCCTTTCCATGCTTCAGAAACTGTTGGGACCATAGCGCGATCGAGATAATCAATTATGATACATTTACATCAGATTCGCAAATTGGGCGATCGGTCAGGGAGTGGAACAGGATCCCGCAGTTCAGCAAGCCGCTGTCGCATGTCGGTATGTGATTCAGTTGCTCTGCCAACTCGGAAATGATCCAGAGTAAGATGTCTGAACCACGATTTTCACGATGAGACGATGAACACGATTTTCGGGACGGAGAGAGAAATGCGCTTGCGTGTCACCGAGGCATGGTAATATGTTTAGAACGCTGTTGTCTACAGGCGAATGACAGGTAACGAAGCGCTGTCGTGGAGAGACGTTCATGTTCAATATCGGATTCTTTAAATCCCAACCCACACAGTTCGTGATCAAATATGTCAACGGCAAGGTGAAACGCAGCGGACCGGGCATGGCGTTCTACTATCTGAAGTACAATACGCAGCTGGTTGTCGTGCCGACCAGTACGCGCGATGCCGATTTCGTTTTCAACGAACTGACGGGGAATTTCCAGGCGATCACGGTGCAGGGGCAGTTTACCTTCCGGATCTTCGATCCCATGAAGGCGGCGGCTCTGCTCAATTTCACCTTTGATCCGCGCCGGAACAGTTATGTCTCCGACGACCCGGAACGCCTGCCGCAACGGATCACCAATATCGTCCAGATGGAGACACGCCGCGAGATCCTGCTGCGCACACTGGAGGAGACGATCCGCGACTCCCAGGCGATCGCGGCCGCTGCGGTCGCACGCATTCGTGAAGAGAACCTGCTGCAACCGATCGGAGTGGAACTGATCAGCCTCTATTTTCTCTCCGCCAAGCCGACGCCCGAGGTGGCGAAAGCGCTGGAAGCGCCCTATCGAGAGACGATGCTGCGGCAGGCGGATGGTGCGATCTATGCCCGCCGTGCCGCCGCCGTGGACGAGGAACGCAAGATCAAGGAGAACGAGCGCAATACCGAGATCAGCCTGGAACAGCGCCGTCAGGAGTTGATCGCGCTTCAGGGCGCGAACGCGCAGCAGGAGGCCGAGTTCAGAGGGCGCGCGGAAGAGACTCTCGCGGAGTTCCAGGCGCGTGCCGCCGAAAAGGCGCTGGCGGTCTACAGCAGTTCCGATCCCCGTCTTGTCCTGGCCCTCGCGCTCAAAGAGATGGGCGAAAACGCCGCCAAGATCGGTAACCTGACCATCACCACAGAGATGCTGGCCTCGCTTCTGAAAGAGGAGTAGGGCGATTGGCCGATTTTGAGAAGGTAGTGATCGTGACCCGCAAGACGGCCCTCGAAGAGTTGGTCGAGCGGTACAATACGCGGGAGCAGGCGCGCTTCTACGTGGCGAGTATGGCGCGTTTGCGGTCCGTGTCGGGCGCGGGGACCGGTACGGTGCGGGCTGCGAAAAAGAACGAAGTGGTGGCAGGCGACTTTCCGGAGTATGAACAGGCGCATGAGACCTATCAGCGTGCCCTGGAGATCGTCCGCAGCGCCCTGCCGTCCGGCACGCGCTCCCAGTTCATCGAGCGCTCTTTTCTGCCAAACTTTATTTTCGGAGAGAACGATCTCGTCGTGACGCTGGGGCAGGACGGCCTGGTCGTCAATACCGCCAAATATCTGAATCAACAACCCCTCGTCGCCCTGAATCCGGATATTAACCATATCGACGGGGTGCTGATCCCCTTTCCCGTCGAGTTGGCTCCGGTGGTCTTCCCACGTGTTCTGACGGGGCATTACCAGTGCAGGCAGATCCGAATGGCGAAAGCGGAACTGAACGATGGGCAGTCGCTCCATGCCGTGAACGATCTTTTTATCGGGCAGCGGACTCATCAATCGGCACGCTATCGGCTGGAACTGGACGGCCAGGGGGAAGACCAATCGTCCAGCGGCATCATTATCTCGACCGGCGCCGGTTCGACCGGCTGGTTTCGTTCGGTGCTGACCGGCGCCGCCGAGATCGTCGCCACCATGACAGGCGTCGAGGAGGCCCGCGCCGCCCGCGACGTCTATCAATTCGATCCGGAAGCCGACTATTTGCGCTTCAGCGTCCGCGAGCCCTTCGTCAGTCGCACCACCCGGGCAAGTATGGTGGCAGGCACGATCCTGAAAGACCAGATCCTGGAAATCATCTCCCAGATGCCACAGAACGGCGTGATCTTCAGTGACGGCATTGAAGAGGACTATCTCGCCTTCAACAGCGGCGCCATCGCCGCTATCCGCCTCGCCGAAAAACGCGTCAATCTCGTGAAGCAGGCGTGAAGAAAGTTAGACTTATTACTTCGCCGCCTCTTTCGCTGGAGCCGATTCCAGCGCCGCTCGGATGGCAGGGACGGCGGGTTTACCGCGTTGCGCGAAGACCACGCGACCCTGCTTATCGATCACATAGACGGTGCGGCGAATCAGCAGGCCGAAGAGGGCGCTGCAGCCATAGGCGGCAGCGATGTTGCTGCCGACATCGACCAGAAGCGGAAACGGCAGCTTGTACTTCGCTGCGAACTGCGCGTGTTTGGCCTCGTTCGCCGGATTGACCCCGAAGACGATCGTATCCGCCGACTGCAACGCGCTCCAGTCGTCCCGCAGTTCGCACAACTGCTTTGTGCAGATGGGAGTATCGTCGCCTGGATAGAAGACCAGCACTACGCGCTGTTTCCCGCGCAGGTCGGCCAGGTGTACGACCGCTCCCTCATGGGTCGTAGCCGTAAAGTCCGGGGCCACTTCTCCCGGAGAAACCAGACTGGAACGCGAAGCCATGCGCTCTCACTTTCTTTTGGGGGCATAGCGCAGTGGCTAACTGCGGACACTGGTGAAGATTCGGTCCATTGCCGCGCCGACGGTCTGTAGGCGAGCCGTATCGTCGGGCAGGGCGGCGAGCCCCTTTTGAAACGGTTCGGGCGTGACCGGGCCGTTGTAGCCGATGGCTTCCAGGGCTTGCAGGAAACCGGCGATGTCGATCACACCGGTCGCGCCGGGGAGGTCGCGGACGCTGTCCACCTGTTGGTCCGTCTCGACGCCCGCCGGAGCGTCGTTGACATGCACATAAGCGATCTGCTGCGGTTTCAGGCGACGGATCTCCTCGACCGTGCCGTGCGAAGTATGCCAGTGCCAGCAGTCCAGCAGAAGTCCTACATTCGGGCCGATGTCCCTCCCCATCTGCAGCATCGCTTCCAGGGTATGGACGAACGGATATTTCTGGCTGTCGCGCAGGGTCTTTGGGCCGATGAACTCCAGGCCAAGCAGACAGTCGTGGTCGGCGAGAATGCGGGCAATGGGCGTGAACCGCTCGACATGGAAGCGGTAGTTGGCATCGAACGCGTGGTCGTTGGAGCAGGGCATGATCCAGGTCATCGTGCGCGCACCGCCGAGGGCCTGGGCTGCTTGCGCCAGCCGGGGCAACTCCAGCAGACCTTGCTTCCAGTTTTCGTCCGAACCACGCCAGTCGGTCGGGAGTCCGAAACCTGCGGGACGTATGCCGGACTTCTGAAAGAGCGCCAGAACGCTGGCTGCGCCCTCTCGCTCGATCCGATCTGCTACCTCGCGCGGGCTGTATTCGACGCCTTCGAAGCCGCCGGTTTTGGCGGCCGCAATAGCCTCTTCAAGATTTCCTGCCCGGACGCCGATCGCGCCGGGACTCAGGGCCTTGTACATCGTGGAGTTCTCCTCTTCCTGCCGTGACGGCGCTGTCCGACGGCAAATCTGACACTGCGTTCAGACGGCATGTTCGGCTTGTGGGCTCGTTTTTCCTGTCTGCCCACACAGAAACAGGGAAAAGCCTGGTTTCTGCGGAAGTAGAAAGAATGAACGCCTATTTCAGTGTCATCAATGCCTTTATAGAGGACAGCAGTGTCATCGTCGTCGTAGCCTATCTTTTGGCGCGAGGGCGCATGCTGCGCCTGCTCTTCACGGAGCGTCGCGACCTGCGCAGCAGTCTGTTTCTAGGGCTGATTCTGGGACTGATCGGGCTGACGGAGGCGGTGTTCCCCGGCAAACGCCAACCTTACGTGGCGGATACCTTGCTGGTGATCTTCGCGACGCTCGTCGGTGGGCTGCGGGTCGGCATGGTGGCAGCGGTCGTGATGAGCCTGGGCGCAGCGCTCTTCGAAGCGCCCTTCGCGGATATGATCACGCTACTCACAACGTTTGCCAGCGCCCTGTTTGCGGAAGGGATCGCGCGCTTCTTTCCGGACAGACGCCTCCCGCTGTGTGGATTCGCTACCGGCGTCGGTGCGCAGACGGGCGCAGCAGGAGTGCGGCTCATGGCGGCCAGGGGACTGCACGTTCCCTTCGCCCTCTGGCATGCGGCAGCGAGCATTCCCGCGAACGCATTCGGCCTGCTGCTCCTGCTGCTGGTGGTCAATGAGGCCCGCATTCGTGCCGACAGCGAGCGCAACCGCATGGCCGCGGAGCGGGCGCACACCCTCGTCGCCGAAGCGCAACTGAACGCGCTCCGAGCTCGCATCCATCCCCATTTCCTGTTCAATACCCTGACTTCCATCGCGGCTCTCTGCGGGATCGCACCGGACAGGGCAGAGGCCGCGACCCTGAAGCTCAGTCAATTGATGCGTCGCGCGCTGGACAGCAATTTGGCGGCGCCACTCGGTCTGGAAGAGGAGATCGACTATGTGCGCAGCTACCTGGAGATCGAACAGCATCGCTTCGGTCCGCGCCTGAAGATCGTGTGGGAGATCGACCCCGCTTGCGGCCTGGCGCAGATCCCCGGTTTTGCAGTACAGACCCTCGTCGAAAACGCGATCACGCATGGGGTCGGGCCGCAGATGGGGCCAGTGCAAGTGCGAATCGTGGCGCGTCGGTTTCGGGAAAAAGCGTTGATCGCGGTGATGGACGATGGGCAGGGAATGGACGCAACGACACGCACCCACGCCTTACAGGCGGAAGGGGAGCGGCAGCATGGCCTGGGGATTCTGACGCAACAACTGGTGTTGTTGCACGGCGCGCGTGCGCGCCTGCGCCTGTTTAGCAGATTGGAAGAAGGTACTCTGGCGTGCTTCGCCGTGCCCCTGCATCCCTCTGGTCGTGAAGGAGGCCCCTCGTGATATTGACGGGACTGATCGTGGACGATGAGCCTTTGGCCCGAGCCCATCTGAGCCGCCTGCTGAAGGCGCAGGGCGCCGAAGTAGTTGGAGAGGCCGATAACGCGGCGACCGGCTTGCAACTCGCGGAAGACTTGCAGCCGGACATCGTCTTTCTCGATATTCAGATGCCGGGCCTGACCGGGATGCAGATGGCCGCCGCGCTGCTGCATCTGGACTCGCCGCCACTGGTCGTGTTTGTGACCGGGTATTCCGAGTATGCCCTGGACGCCTTTGATCGGAACGCCCTGGACTATCTCGTCAAACCGCTCTCTCCCGAGCGTCTGGCACGCACTCTCGTGCGCGCCCGTGAACGCCTTGCGAACCGCAACGTCCGCAGCGAAGGAGCAGGCGCTCCAGAGGCGGAGGAGACAGACGCAGACGGTGAGGCGAAAAGCGACTCACCGAGGGGCACCGGCGGCCCTCCCGGTGCCGGGCAAGCCGTGTATGGTCCTACGACGCTGCGTCGGCTGCCCATACGCGAAAACTATGCCGTCCGTCTGGTGCGCATCGAGGAGATCGTCTGCGCGGTCGCCCGCGAAAAGCGTGTGTTCGTCCGCACGACCGGCGGCGAATACCGGACCTACTATACGCTCACGCAGTTGGAAACCCTCCTCCCTCCCGACCTGTTCCTGCGTATCCACGACTCCTGCCTGGTGCAGCTAGACCGGGTGGAAGAGATCCTGTTCCTCGGCAACCACACCTATCGCGTGCGTCTCTCCGACGGCGAAATGCTGCCTGTAGGCCGCGCCCGCTATCCCGAACTCCAACGTCGCCTCGGTTTGGAGGCGGACGCAGGATAACCCTGCCTGATTTTTTGTACATTTGATCCTCGCCTTTGTACCGTATGTCCGTTTGGCCTTCTTTCTCAAAAACCAGCCCCGTATAATGGTACGTTGCCTCTCTGCTGTCTTCCGTTTTGCAAGGAGATTTTGTGCCATGTCGGAAAAGACCCCTCTTTCTCGCCAGATATTTTTCAGCCTCTGCATCGCCGCCGCTCTGGGGGGCGTAGGCGTCCTGCTCAGTCGCCAGGGCAGTTCGGAGACGCATACCGCCGCACCTGCCACGAACACGGAGAGCGTGGAGGTTTCCGGAGTAGGGCAGAAGGTCGTACAGGTCGAGACGGCTCCAGCGCAGACCGAGACGCAGCCCACCGATCTGCACGCCACCGGGCAGATCCTCTTCTCTTCCGACCAGACGGTTAAGATCAGCCCGCGCCTTTCGGGGCGTGTGCGGCAAGTCTTCGTGCGTGTCGGCGACCATGTTACCGCCGGTCAGCCCCTTGCGCTTCTCGACAGTGTCGATGCCGCCGCCGCGCAAAATACCGCGCACCAGAACGACAATAAACTGCGTCTGGCGGCCTCTACCCTGGATCGCACCGAACGCCTCTATAAGCTGGGAACACCGGATGTGACGGCGGCGCAGGCCAATCTCGATCAGGCAAACGCCCGCGTCGAGTTTACGAAATCCGCTCTGGATCGGGTGAAGGAGCAGGCGCGAATCGGAGGGTTTACCGAGAAGCCGGTCGAGGATGCGCAGACGGCGGTCGTCAGCGCGCGTTCCGATCTGGCCCAGGCCCAGGCAGATCAAGCCCAGGCGCAGAGAGATCGCGACCGCAAGGCCAAGCTCGTCGAGATCGGGATCGCCGCGAAGAGCGACCTGGAAGCTGCCGAGAATGCCCTCGACAAGGCCACGGTCACGGTGAAGGCCGACCAGGAGAAGGTCGCCCTGGTACAAAACGCACTGGAACGAGAGCGCAAAGCCTTTAAGACCAATCTCTATGCGGATCAGCAGGTACGCTCGTCTGAAAGCGATGCGCGACAGGCGCAGTTGCAGGTGGAGGCTGCGGGAACTGCGCTCCGACTTGCAAAAACGACGGTCCTGCGGGATCTGCTGCAGGCGCGCAGCGACTATCAGGCGGCGCGGTCGGAGGCGGAGAACGCGCATCATGTCCTGACGCTGCTCGGCCAGCCGACCTCGGACGGGGCGATCAAGGTGCTGGCGCCGATCTCGGGAATCGTGACGGATCGCCAGGTCAGCCCCGGTCAGGTCGTTGATCAGTCGCAGATGACGCCCTGGCAGATGTTTACCTTGAGCAATACCACCGCAGTCTGGGTGGAGGCCGATGTCTATGAAAAGGATATCAGCGTGATCCATCCCGGACAGAACCTCACGGTCACCGTCTCCGCGTTGCCGAACCGGACATTCGTCGGCGCCGTGCGCCGTATCGCTCCGGCGCTGGATCCAAAGACCCGGGCCGTGAAAGTGCGCGCCGAGATCGCCAACACCGACGGCCTGCTCAAAGACGGTATGTACGCCGACGTTCGTATTCGGTCGGGCAGTGGCAAACCGGCCCTGACCGTTCCCCTGGAGGCGATCCTACGCGATGGCGACAGCGACTTCCTCTATGTCAAGCAAAAGGACAAGTATGTTCGCCGACAGGTCACGCTCGGCATGCAGCGCGACGGCAAAGCCAGCGTTGAAAAGGGACTGACGGCCGGGGAACTGGTAGTGATCCACGGCGCGCTCTTTCTCGGCAATCGGAACAGCGGCGATTAGGGCCTTCCCTATCAGAGTTGCGGAAATATCATGATCAATCGTATCGTCCATTTTGCCTTGAATCAACGGGTACTGACGCTGGTGTTCGCAGTGGGGCTGCTGGCGTGGGGCACGCTCAGCTTCTTTCAACTGCCGATCGAAGCCTATCCCGATGTCATGAACACCCAGGTGCAGGTGATCACACAGTGGCCCGGCCATGCCGCAGAAGAAGTCGAAAAACTGATCACCGTGCCTCTGGAGACCAGCCTCAACGGCGTGCCGCACGTCTCCAGTCTGCGCAGTCGCTCTCTATTTGGCCTCTCCGTCGTCTATCTCGTTTTCGAAGACGGTGTAGACGACTACTTCGCGCGTCAGCAAGCGATGGAGCGTGTCGCCGCGGCTAACCTGCCGCCGAACGTACAGCCCGGACTGTCGCCGCTCGCGAGCGCCACCGGAGAGATCTACCGCTACACCGTCGTAGGGAGGCCGCTTACGGAACTTCGGACCATCGAAGACTGGACGCTGGAACGGGAGTTCAAGAGCATTCCAGGCGTTGCCGATGTCAATAGCTTTGGCGGAACGGTCAAGCAGTATCAGGTCCAGATCGATCCGGCCAGATTGAAAGCCTATGATGTCTCGCTGAAAAACGTGACGGATGCGATCGCCGGTGCGAACGCCAATGCCGGTGGAAACTACATCGAGCGGGGCAGCGAGGAGTATGTGATTCGCGGAGTCGGTCTGCTGCGCGACGAAACGGACATCGAGAATGTGGTCGTGATCACGCGCAATGGCGCCCCGCTTTTGGTTCGCGATGTGGCGGAGGTGCATATCGGATATAAGCCACGTCTCGGCAAGGTCGGTTGGCGGCCGGGCGGCGGAGGTCCGGAGACCGATACCGATGACGCCGTCATGGGAATCATTCTGCTGCGGCGCGGAGAAAACCCGGCGCCCGTGCTGGAGGCGATCCACCAGAAGATCGATCAACTGAACACCAGCATCCTGCCCAAGGGCGTACAGATCAAGACTTTTGTCGACCGGACAACGCTCGTGCATACCACGACCCATACCGTGGAACATAACCTCATTGAGGGCATCCTGCTCGTTGTCGCGATCCTGTTTCTCTTCCTGGGCAATGTACGCGCCGCGATTATCGTGGCGTTGACCATCCCGTTCGGCCTGCTGTTCGCCTTCGCCTGCATGGGCCTGATTCATGTGCCGGCCAACCTGCTCTCCCTGGGCGCGATCGACTTCGGAATCATCGTCAACGGCGCAGTGATCCTGGTCGAAAACGTCTATCGACGCCTGGCACGGCGCGATTCGAAGGAGGATCTCCAGGCCTGTATCCTGGAGGCGATCGGGGAGGTCCAGACCGAAATCGTCTTTACCACCGTCATCATCATTCTGGCCTATCTGCCGCTGTTCACCATGCAGAGCGTCGAGAAGAAGATGTTCTCTCCCATGGCCTATACCATCGGGTTCGCTCTGATCGGCTCCCTCATCATGGCGTTGCTCGTCGCCCCGGTCCTCTGCTTCCTGCTGCTGCGCGGCAAGCTCAAAGACAGCGAGAACGTGGTCAGTCTAAAGCTCAAGAGCGGCTATCGGAGCTTATTGCGCAAGGCGCTGGCGAATCCGCTTCCCACGCTCGTCGCGGCGGTCGGGCTGTTCGCGCTCTCCCTCCTGGTCATGCCGCGCCTTGGCACGGAGTTCCTGCCGCATCTCGACGAGGGGAACCTGTGGATTCGCGCCACGATGCCGACGACCATCTCCTATTCCGAGGCAACGCAGATCGTGCCGAAGGTTCGGGCGATCATGGCCAAATATCAGCCCGTCGAACTCGTCGTCTCGCAGATGGGGCGGCCCGACGATGGCACCGATGCAACCAGCTTCTACAACGCTGAGTTTCTGGTGTCACTGAAACCGTACGACGCCTGGCGCGGCTATCCGACCAAGGTTGCCCTGATCGATAAGATGAATGCAGAGCTGGGGCAGATTCCCGGTGTGTCGTTCAACTTCTCCCAGAATATCGAGGACAACGTCGAGGAGGCAGTCACAGGGATCAAGGGCGAACTTGCCGTGAAACTGTTCGGGGACGACCTGGACGTTCTGGAGAAGAAAGCCGATGAGATTCAGAAGACGCTGGCAGGCGTGCGCGGCGTTGTCGATCTCGACACGTTCAAGGAGACGGGCGAACCTCAGGTGCAGCTGCATGTGGACCGGGCTAAGATCGCCCGCTATGGCCTGAACGTGCAGGATGTGCAGGATGTGGTGGAGACGGCCATCGGCGGCAAAACCATCACGCAAATGCTGGATGGCGAAAAGAAGTTCGACATTGTGGCGCGTCTGACCCCGGAGGATCGGCGGGATGTCGAGCAGATACGGCAGATCACCGTCAGCACCCCGGATGGGCAGCGTATCCCGCTCGCCCAGCTCGCCGACATTCGCATGGAGCGAGGGGCGGCCTTCGTCTATCGCGAGGCGAATCACCGTTTCATCGCGATTAAGTTCGGAGCGCGTGGGCGCGATTTGGGCGGTGTGGTGCTGGAGGCGCAGCGTAAGGTAAAAGCCGCCGTCACCCTCCCGAGCGGGTACTACACCGTATGGGGTGGGGAGTTTGAGAGTATGCAGCGGGCCGGGGCGCGGCTGATGATCATCGTGCCGATCACCCTGCTCCTGATCTTCCTGGTGTTGTTCATGCTCTTCAACACCGTCTCCCGGGCGGCAATCGTCATGCTGAACGTGCCATTGGCCCTGATCGGGGGTGTCTTCGCGCTCTATATGACCCATTTCCATCTGAGCGTCGCCGCCGCTGTCGGCTTTATCGCTCTCTTCGGTGTCGCAGTGCAGAACGGAGTCATCATGGTCTCCTATTTCGATCATCTGCGGGCGCAGGGGGCCTCGCTGCAGGAGGCGATCATCGAGGGCGGGGTGACCCGCCTACGGCCCGTCCTCATGACCGCGATTCTGGCGAGCATCGGCCTCGTTCCGGCGGCCATTTCGACCGGCATCGGATCGGACACCCAGAAACCTCTCGCCATCGTCATCATCGGGGGATTGATCTCCGCCACGATCCTGACGCTTGTCGTTCTGCCTGTACTCTATGGGCTCGTCGCCCGCCCGATTCCGGTCCTTGGCACTCCCACCGAACCGGTTACTCTCTCTTAGGAAGGTGCGTCATGTGGAAAACATCGCTCTGTCTACTCTGCCTATTGCCTCTTACTGCTTCCGCGCAGCGCGGCTCACAAGGATATACGGCGCAGCTCTATCAAGGGCAGGCCAGTTTCAAGTCTAACCAGTTCAACGCTGCTGCGTACCATTTTCGCACTGCGTTGGAATGGAACCAGGGAGGCGCAGATGCGCATATCGGGCTTGGGCAGGTTTATCTTAAGACTGGCGAACCTACCCGTGCCATCGAGGAGTTTCAGGCTGCCATCCGTCTCAAACCCCATTTGGCGGAGGCTGAACGTCTGATCCATAGCGCCCGCGAAAAGTCCAACCAGGGTGAGGAGGAGAAGGCGTTTCAGGAGTTGGAGGCGCAGGCCAAGCGCGAACCGAAAAATGCCGACATTCATACCACCTATGCCGAGGAGTTGGTCGAACGCGACCGTCTGGAAGAGGCGCTGAAAGAGGCCGAACTGGCGCTGAAACTCGACTCCAGGCAGGGCCATGCCTACTGCGCGCTGGGCAGAATCGCTTCCAGACAGGGAAATGAGGCCGCCGCGCAGAAGTATCTGGAGACGGCGCTCCGTTTTGACAATACCGATGACGATGCGCTGACCTCATTGGGTGATCTGGCAATGAAAGCGAAGGACTATCGACGGGCTTCCGACTACTATCGACGCGTCGTAAATCTTGTGCCGGAACAGGTCGAGGGGCATAAAAAGTATTTGGCGGCTCTCAAAGTTTTGGGTAACACCGGTCGGGCAGAGAAAGAAGAGGCGGCTATCGCGCACCTTGCCGCCGGGGGCGGATAAGAGAAGGAGAGTGACTGTGGGCAAGCACGGTTCTTATGGAGGGAAATTGATACGAACAACGTGCCCAATCGGGCAAATGGCAGGGATAAGCGTTCTGCTGGGGCTACTGGCAGCGACGCAGGTGCGTGCGCAAGAGGCGCCAGGTAAAGACGCCGGGTCGCTGCCAAAGCAAGAGGCGAATCCCGCCAATAAGAAAGCAGCCCAGGCGCAGGATACGCCGATGAAGAAGCCTGTCGAGGGGCCAAAGCTGGATGCAGGCAAACAGGGCGACACGAAGGCTCCCGAAAAGCCCCAGGAGCCGGACAATCATCCGCCTTCGGTGACGCCGAGCGCACCGAGCATCACCGACACCGCAACCCTCTCCGCGCCCGGCTGGATCGAATGCGACCTGACCGGATTTAAGAACCTCAACCTCGACCGCAGTTTTGGGACGCCCACGCTGCTCAAAATGACTTCAGGGAATCGTCGTCTGCAATATCGGCTATCAACCGATGGTTATATACGCCAGGGCAACCGCATCGATGGGGTGGGCGATACTTACTTTGCCCTCCAATACCTTTACAAACCACAGGAAAAGGCCGGGTTCGACATCGCTGGCAGACTGACCGCCAAACTGCCGACCGGCCGACGTGCCCTGGGCGGTACGCAAAAACTCGATGTCAACGGCCTGTTGCTCGCCAGTCGAGACTTCACAAAGTGGCAGTTTCATGGCGATTTCAATCTCGGATTCTCGTCGCTGACGCGGGCCGGAGCGCCGGGTGCAGACTATCAGCTTCTGGCCGCCGCCTCGACCACGACCCCGATCAAGGGCGGACAATGGCAGTACTCCAATGAACTGGTCTACTTCTCCCCGATCCAGGGGCAGCGGTACCGGGTCACGACGATGCACGGTTTCGCCTTTGCCCAGCATCGCTATGAAGTCTATACTGCCGCGTTACAGTGGCAGTTGCACGGGGATGGCGCGGCCTTTCAGGCGCTGTTTTCGGGTTCCTTTTTTCTGGGGAAACTGTTTTGATACCGCATTAGAAAACTCTCAGGCAACGGCAAGTCAAGTTTAAGAGTGGCATGCGATAATCTTATTATAGGCGGCTTCAGTCGCTGGAGACCACACAAGTTATTCTGCCCAAACGGAAGGCTCGTGACTTGAGGGAGAAAGATAACGAATTTGAGATTTTCGCGTAATCGGTTTTTGGAAGATGTTCAGACGCCCTCTGTCTTCGCACTCTGCCTGCTCTGCTTTGGAACCGCGAGTCTTGCAGGACAGAATCAGAATACGGGGCAGAGTCAAGGAACGGGGCAGAGCCCGAAGGGGGTTCAGACGGAGACGCTGCCGATGCCGGAACTGCCTCCAGAGGTTCCCGTGGCCCAGCGGCTTACGCTGGCGGACGCGCTGCGTATTGCAGCCCAGAATAATCCGCAGTTGACAGCCTCGACCCATCAGGTAGCGAGCGCGCAGGCCAACCTCTCCGGGCAGAAACAGCCTCTCAATCCCAATCTTTTTATCACCGGCACCACGAATACGCCTTCCGGCCTTGACCCCTCCGACCCGACCAAGTACGGAGTCATCTATACGCTGGAGACGAGTGGACGCCAGCGTTGGCGGACCGGCCAGGCGAAGGCGCAACTCCAGGGGATACAGGCGGACGCTGTTACTACGCGCCTGGCCGTGCAGCAGAGCGCTGCAAGCGCCTACGCCGATCTGCAGACGGCCAATGGTAACTTGCAGACCGAGCGCGAAGCTTACGAGACCGCTAAACGCCTCTACGAACTTATCACCAAGCGAGTCGATCTCGGCGATGCGCCCGCCTCCAACGCCACGCGAACGCGTATCGCGCTCACGCTGGAAGAGCAGAATCTGTTCAAGGCGGTCAGCGCTGTCCGGCAGGCGCGTGCAGCGCTGAATGTGCAACTCGGCCGCAATCCGGATCTTCCCATCGATGCCGCCGATCCGCTCACCTTCACTCCGCTTACTTTGAAATTGGAAGATTTGCAGGCATTGGCCTTGAACTCACGCCCGGAGCTCCGCTCCGCCGAAGCGAACCGACGTGCGCTCGACGCGGTGGTGAAACTGCAGCGTTCACAGTCCTATCCCGACTTGCAGTTGGGAGCGAACCCGCGCACCTTGGGAGACAGCCAGGTGCAGCTCGGATTGTCCTTGCCCCTGTTCGATTTCGGGAGCATTCGCGGCGCGGTCAACAAGGCGAAAGAAGATGTAAAAGTGCAGGATGCGCAGATCGTGCAGATACAGCAGCAGATTCGCCTGGATGTGCAGACGGCCTACATCGCGCTGACGCAGTCGCAGCGATTGGTCGCGTCTTTCCAGGATGGCATTCTGCCCCGAACGCAGACCCTACTCGATCAAGTCCAGCAGGGCTACGCTCTCGGAGCCAGTTCGATCTTAGATGTGATCGACGCCCAGCAGACCTATCGCACCGCTCGCAACGATTACAATAACGCGCTCGGTGACCATCGTCGCGCTCTCGCCCAACTCCAACGCGCCCTCGGCGCCCCCATTCCGGGAAGATAGAAGGCTCGCATTCAAGCAGGCAACAGGATGCTGCCTGCCCCTCCTTTCCCGGCCTGGCGAACCCAATAAAAACAGCCCTCGATCCTACCAGGATCGAGGGCTGCTTAGGTTCTCGGCTCTATTTCTCGTCGAAGGGAAAGGAGACACGGCAGCCGGTTTCGGAAGCGCGGTAGGCGGCCAGACACATCTCAACGGAGACGCGGCCCTCTTCCGCCGTACACATCGGGACACCGGCCTTGAGCGCATCGATGAAAGGGCGGGCGACACCGGCGATGCGTTCGCCGTGATTGGCAGGGATCGGCAGCCCCAGATCCTGCCAGCCGAGGTCCGCTCGGTCGGACTGGAACATCTTAACGCCGATCGGATGCGGGGGCTTGATACCGCACGAGGGCGAATCGCCGTAATTCTGGATGATGACCCCTTTGTCTCCATAGATCTCGGTGGTGTTCTCACCGGCCAGCGTCACGCTGGAGTTGTAGATCTCCGCGAACAGGCCGTCTGCAAACCGATAGAGGGCGAGGCCGGTGTCGTCCGGCGCGACATCGGTCAGGACATTATCGATCTCCGCGATGACAGAGACCGGTTTGCGCCCCAGCGTCCAGTAGAGCCAGTCGAGGGGATGGGTGGCGTCGTCGAAGAACATGCCTTTATTGGCCTCGGCGCTGATATGCCACTTGCTCGGCCCTTCGATGAAGCCCTTGCTGAACAGCACGGGAATGCAGTGACGTCGTCGGATCGTGCCGATGCGCCCGATCGCCCCACTCCGCAAGAGTTCGCGCATACGGATGTTCTGCGGGTCACAGCGCATCTGGAACGCCATGCTGAACCACTGGCCCGTCTTCTGGACGGCCGCGATGATACGATCACAGTCCGCCAGGGTAATCGCCATGGGCTTCTGCAACAGCACGGCTTTGCCCGCCTCCAATGCCGCAATCACCAGATCGGTATGTTTGTTGGTCTCACTCGCGACGATGAAACAGTCGATATCGGGGCGCTGGAGAATCGCTTCCAGGTGTGGAGAGAACGCCATGCCGAACGATTCGGCGTTCTTCTGCCCGCGCTCTGCATCGTCGTCCCAGGCCGCGATCAGTTGGGCGTCGTCAAAGTTTTTGATCTGGTTCGCGTAGGCGTTCACATGCCCATGCGCGAACGATAGAATTCCGATACCAGGTTTTGCTGCCAATTCCCATCCTCCTCGACGTCTGAAGTGCATTGCGGCTTCGTCGCCGCTCTCATAGGCATTTTAGAGAAATGCGTCGTGGATGTCAAGTCACGCTGGGGCGGGCGGCACGGCGCTCTTTCGTGAGAAACGGCAGATGCAGATGGTGGCGATGCAGGCGCAGGGCGACTCCGTCCAGGAAGATGTCCAGGATCTCGTAGAGCAGGAACAGCAGAAAGCCGAACACGACGATCGCCTTGACCAACTGGAGATCGCTGAGCGTGAGCAAGGTGATCTCCAGCACACGCGCAGGATGGGTGACGATATTCCAGGAGTTGAGGCGAATGACCAATCCGAGGTAGACGCCGAGCGAGATGAGAAAGAAAAAAGGCGCGGCATAGAGCGCGGGCCGCCCGCCCATTTTTCGCAGCAGCCGCTCGATGGGACGGATCGCCAGCGCAAAGCAGAGGCATCCCGTCAGACTGTAGATCAGAAAGAACAGTCCGTCTTTCGCGATGAAGATCTTGGTGTCGCGGCCGTCGTAGGTCTGTAAGGCGTAGGGCAGGCCCTGGAAGAGGAAATGCCGCCATTCGGTAAGCAGATAACAGGCGTTGGGCAGGAATGCCAGCCAGGCAAGGCCCAGCGGCAGCCAGACGAACCAGGGCCAGGGTTTGCCCTGCTTCTGGTAGGCGGCGTAAGACGCCGTCAACAGTCCGGCAAAAAACACGGGCAATGCGGCCAGAAATAGGTTCCAGAGGATGCCCTGGTGCATGGCTGGTCTCCTTATCGGGTCGGACCGGGGACAGGTTCGTTCGCGACGAGGCCGGTCTCTGGTGCAGCGAGTTGCTGCGCCTGGTCGGCCTGGGCGATCAAGCCGAGGTAGGGTGGCGTAAAGGGCAGTTTCAGCAGCTCCGCCATGCGTTCGTCCGCGCGGGCAGGATCGGCTTCTATGAGCACGCTGCCGACCTGACGCACGAAACGCAGCGGGAGATGTTCGTCCTGGCGAGCCAGCAGGCGGCAGTCGAGAATGGTCAGGACGTTGCGCCCGGTCGTGGCATACAGGTCCGCGACCATCGCATCCATTCCCTGTTTGTGCAGCGAACTGCGCATATTGCGGCGGCTTTCGCTTAGCTTATACTCTTTGCGTGGCAGCAGGCCGATCAGGTTGCGGGTGCCGCCGCTGAACCAGCGTCGCCAGTGGTGGCTGCGCAGTTTGCAGGTCGTCAGCAGAATACGGCAGTCGGCTTCTACCCAGTGGCTCGGCAGCCAGAAGCCGTCGGCCTGGAACGGCTCCAGGGTAGGATTGGGCACAAAGACGGGCTCCGTCGCCTCGGCATCCACAAAGGAGACGCCTGGCAGTTTTGTCAGGCCGTGTTTCTCGGCGATGGGCAGCACCGGCTGTGATCCGACCCCACCTTCCGTCAGCACGATCTTCAGGTCAGGGTTCACGGCATGGATCTCGCGCACGACCTGACCGACAAAACCGGCGGAAGCCGCGAAGGGGTAGGGGAGATCGTAGGCGGACGACACCTTGATGCAGACCGTCGCGCCGAAGGGGAGAATGGCAAAACGTTCGCGTTCCGCCGTCAGCAGGTTGCTCGGAACGGGCGGTTCGGGTTTGATCAGAATATCACGCAGTCGGTCCAACAGACGGGTCATCGGTATCGGTGCTTTCCGCGCAAATGGGCAGTGTCGTCATTGAGGTTTGTCGCCCCGCATCAGGTTTCCCCCCATGCGTACCAGCACAATTCCGCAAAATACGAGCAGGAGCATTTTCCGGTTGTCCTGATTGCCCTGGAAGAAGCCGAACACGCCGCCAAGCAGCCAGAGCAGGCCGAGGGCAAGGACGCACCCTCCCCATATCTTACGGGAAATTCTCATTATTCGTCTCCCTGCTCGATCGGCCGGGCTATACCGACCGGAATTTCCCCTTTGCCGCGTAGCGGGATCACAAAATTCGTTTCAATGTCTTGCTTGCAAGATCAGCGAGTTGACTTCTAAGATTAAAGAAATGTAGTCTCGGCAGACCTCGAATTCTCATCAGTCCTATAATGCCTGAATGACCGTCTATGCCTGGAATATTATTTGCACTTTGCTTGGCATGCTCCGACGCTTCAGTGAGCGGGTCCCATACAACATTCAGTGATATTATCTCTTCATTTTCTGGATCAGGGCGTATTGCCCTAATTTGAGCCACATTTAAAGAGCAGTAATGTGTATAGGCTAACTTTTTTTCACCCATAAACTCTCTTGCCTGTTCGGAAGACGTCAACCTCTCTGCCCAGACTGAGATAGATTTCAACTCCGATAGTTCATCGGCAGTAGACAATTCAAATTCATTCGGGGCAACCTTGCTATCAGTCGTAGATAGCAGCTTGAGAAGCCTCATTACCATTTCGCTATCAGGCAGTGGTTCATTTTTTTTGCCCTTTGGAAGCGGCGAAATTATCGGGTTGCTCATTTGCTATGCGAATTTCTTCAACTTTTCTATTAGCCTAGGTGTTAAGGTATCGCCTGCTTCATAGTCACTATCCCAAACAATACCGGAGGTTCTGTTCCTATAAAAAAAATATCCTGGACAGTCAGGTGCAATCTCAAGTTCCAGGTGATGCTCGTTCATATCCCAGAAGAACAGGATCTGACCGTTAGGTCCGTATGAAGCGTCCGGCATCGTAAAACTTTGCGGCATACTGCCATGAATTGTCTCCAATGCCTTCCGCGCGAGAATACCAGTTTCATGAGTAATTTCACCTGATGTCTCCGCCTTCTCAAACAAGTTGAAAAGTTTCTGTGTACGAGCAATATTTTCACCCAGCCGAGAAATTGTATTCTTCAATTCTTGGCTTACAGCGGGCCAGTCCTTAAAATTTTGTATTAGTGTAGCGTTACTAACCGGAGCAGAACTGATAGCTTGGGCTCTCATTTTTAGCTCTGCGGCTTTGGGCATGCTTCGCTTGTCTTCTGGATTTAATGCTTCCTTCCAAGCGAGGGGTTTGCCATATGTTAGCACACGAGCTTTTGAGGGATTCAACTCTCTTGGCTGAGGCCGATTGGTTCGCCTATATATAACCCAAGTTGCTACCTTGCTGTACTGATTTCGTAGATTTGGTCGAAAAGTGCCTTCTTCGGTGCGCTTTGATCTCAAAAGCGGTTTAAGGTAGCAACTTGGGTTATATATAGACTGTGGCGTGGGTTGCACACCGGATCTTTCTATTGGAATCATCAGTCTTCATCTCCCTGAGATTGTGAGTTCGCGCGAATATTTTCTTCGGCTGTTCTTTGACGCTCCATCTCTTCACGTTTCTTTTGGACATTATCCCAGTAGAGAGTAAGTTGTTGGTCTAATATCACAATAAGTTGCTCGCAGCGCTCTGGAGTCAGGACAAACCTTCCGTAGCAAGTGGCATGTAGTGGCAGTTTGGCTTTCCACTTCTCTACCCACTTTTCCTGAGGCAGTGGACTCTGCACATAGGGTGTCATTACCTCAAACAACAAGAGAGTGAGCTCAGAGTCTCCCACCTGTACTATCGTATTTGTAATGAACCGAGATGGTTCCTGATCGCCAGCTGACCAGTCAATTATATCTGACAGATCGACTGTTGACTCATTTCCAGTATCCGACATTGAGTTTGCCCCGTTTTCTGTTTTTGCGTTCAACGGCTCGGTGGCAGAACAAGCGAACTTGAACTCGTTGTCTGGTTGCGAATATGAACGCGGCATTATACATTACGTTGCAATTTGCTACAACGTGCCGATTCGTAGTTCCATACTTCGCTGCCCAAATCCTTGTTCTCTTTGCGAACATCAGCAGGATTTAGGAGGGAGACTAACTTAACAGTGGATTACAAGAGATGAGGAAAGAGGACAAGGATATTGAAGGACTCACTATATAATGGCCGATCTGCTTTGCCCTGTCAAGCGACTCATCGTCCCTTGCTTTCCAACCGCTTCTGTTACAGGCCCTTAGAGAGTGCGCTGTTTCAACACTCGCGTTTCTGTCTCTACATCAGGCCAAAGAACGATTTTGTAATGGTCCTCGCCTTCCATGCCATTTTCGCTCAACGTATTTAGCCCACCATAAAAGATGCGGGCTCGATACCATCCGGGGGCAACACTAATACGGGCCGCCTCTGGAAAATAGTCGGTACAACCTGCAATGACAATGGTTCCCGATGTAACTTCCAGACTGCACTCGTTGACTTGATCCCAGTTCCCCAAGTCATCCTGAGGCTGTTCTTTTAAGACCTGAGCAGTAACCGGAACAGTCATGTTGCGTGCAGTGCCTATGCCAATCATGCCCGGAACCAATGCTAATAAGATGTCGATGGCTTGCTGTGTCCAACTCTCGGACAAATCTCCATCCACCTGCTCATCTTGGATATAAAACTGGTGGTAATCCGCGAACAGTTCATATCGATAGTCAGCCATAGTGTTTCCTGTCAATAATGAGAGAGCCGACCTATTAGCGGAGTTAATGCGCGTTCCGCGTCGCTTTATACTCCAATGGAACATCTGATTAAAGTGGGGAAGCTGGACGAGAACGCTCAGGGCTTGCGCGTCAACTGGAGAGCGGAAACGATCCACCAGATCAGCGCAAACTGAAGCGGCAGTCTCAACAAGAACACCCACGCCATGGCATCCCATCCGTGTGTCTGCACCTGTCTTAGGAACATGTAGATATTGACGGGATAGACGGCGATCAGCAGTCCAATCAGACCGATGCCTGCCGCCCGCCGCACACGCGGTATCCAGATCCCCACGCCGCCCATCAGTTCGCAGATTCCGCTGATAATCACCAGGGAGTAGGGATAAGGAAAAATTGGCGGCATGACCTTCAGAAAGGGGCCGGGCAGCACCAGATGCATTACGCCCATCCCGCAAAACAATAGGGTAAGCAGACTCCGCGAGAGGGCGAGACGTGCGGAACGGGATAACATAGGCGGTTGGCTCCCTCTCTTTCTTCCCCATCCGGGCATTGCCATGAGGTCCTCTTTCATTCTCGAAAGAACAGAGATTATCCTCTTGACGGTTCGGCACGGGCATCTACCCTCTTTTGTGGGTCTTCAATACGATTTTCGCCATGCGTCGCGCATTGTTGGTATAATGGAAGCCACACCCACGTTGACCATCAGGAGAATACGATTATGCCGCCACCCGCACGTGCGAAGCGCCCCGCACCGAAGCCGAAATCCAAAAAGCCGCCGAGGCCCGATCTGCCGCAGCATCGCCTGCCCGCGCCCTATGCCAAACTTTTTCGACTGGGGAAGGGTGATTTT
>JAYUMV010000282.1:0-9336 GCA_043762265.1 Chthonomonadaceae bacterium
TGCAAAATGCAAACGGCAAACCGGCTCCTGCCACCCGTTTGGCGCAGCCTCAGACGGAAATCTATGTGCCGGGTGGAGGACGCGGCCTGACAGAGGCGGCAACGCAGGCTGTCGGCATTACCGAACAGAACGATCTCGAGGTTTCGGTCGCCAATCCGAACATCACAATCAAACCGGGTGAAACGGTCAAGATCGAAGTGACGATCAAGCGTCGTCCGGACTTCACCAAACCCGTCACGCTCGACCTGCGCATCAACCATCTCGGGGGCATCTTCACCAACCCGCTTCCCCCCGGCATCACCAGCGACGACGGGGTCACGATCCCGGAAGGTCAAAACAAGGGAACGATCACCCTCAAAGCGGCAGGAGATGCAAAACCGATCAACAACTATCCTCTCGCGGTCATGGCAAACGTCAGCGTGAACTTCGTCATGAAGGTCTGGTATGTCGCCGCTCCGGTCTCCCTGACCGTTATGGCCCCTCCGCCCCCTGCAAAGAAGTAACGCCCGAACACTCCGGAAACATCGCTTCGTTTCGATCCGTCTAATAGCTAAAGACCGCCGAATGGCTGTCTTTGAAAGGAAACGGTACGATGAAACACGAAATCCGAGTTGGAAAACGAGGCTTCGGACTCCTGGCTGCGATGGGCGCCTTCGCCCTGATCGCTACTCCTTATTATGTCCTTGCACAGAAGGGCCGCCCGGTCCCCGGTCGCGTCGTCACCCTGACCCCCTTCTTCCTGCTCAAAGGAGATGTCACTGCCGTCGATGGTTCGCTGGCGACCGTCAAGACTGCGGACTACGGTCCTGGCACGAGCCACGCCCAGGCCGTCCATTCCCAGGCGATTGTCTCGGGCAAGTCGTACCTCGTCGATCTCTCCCATGCGCGTTTTCAAGCGACAGACGGAGAAGGAGTCGCCAATCAGCCGCTCGCGGCAGGCGACAAAGTCGTCATGCTCGTCAACTCTACTCCCGGCGATCCCTACCCGGTCGGCAACACCACAATGTTCAAGTTCGCCGTCCGCGAAGTCATCCGCAACGACCAGACGCCCGAATGATTGCGTGGGGTCGGACAAAGCCTATTGATCTGAAATGTCGCCTGAAGGAGATTGAACGTTGGCGTCGCCCGACTCCTATATTTATTTCATTCAGGACGTTTACACAGAGCGACGTATCCCTTGCCGGTTCCTTCAACTGGAACCGGAAGATCTCGATGAAATAATGTCAGATGCTTGGCATGGTATCTTTACCCCAGTTTGGGAACGGATTGTGCAAGAGGAGGCGTTAATAAAGCATGCCCGCAAATTGATCTGCCTTGAAGAAGCAAGTTCAATCCAGGGATTGCTCTTTTTGGGGACGGAGATTCATGAACGTTGGACGCTCGACTGCCTGTTGGAATCCGCTCCCCAAAATCAATACAACAGTCCGAAAAGAACATTTACGGGAATCGGCAAAGCATTAGTGGCGCGATTGATTGCCGAGCACATTGACCGGGGCTTCCATAAACCTTTGCTCTTGGAAACCAGTCCGCGTGCCTTGCAGTTCTACACGCACCTAGGGGCGCTTACGCCACCACGTTCGCAAAAACCCAACCGTCTGCTACTGCCCCTAGACGCGGCTAGTCGCGTTCTCGCGCAAGTCATCGACGGAACTCCTAAAAAATGAAAGGAAGACGGTATGAGCACACAGAAGCAATCTACTACTCAGATCAGTATAGGGCAACAGATTCGGTCTGTCCTTGACAAGGAGTGGGAAGACGAAGGCATCGGGGTGGTGGAACGAGAGGAAAACCGACGATTAGCGGATCGGTTTGCAGAAGAACTTGCCTTAGGATACACTGAAGACGAAATCAAAACTGCTTGGCACTTCAAAACGAATCAGGAGATTCTTCAAACTCCTCTACCCATCAAAGGCCGCAGGGCTTCGTAATCACTTTTGCGGTTACGGCACAGAAGGTGCTAATCAAGTCCCTGTCGTTGGAGACAAAGTGGTCATGCTCGGCAACTCCACCCCCGGTCCGCAGGAACAAGTGGGAAACACGACCATGTTCCGTTTCACCGTCAACGAGGTCATCCGCAACGATCAGACACCCTGAATCGCATTCCGTCGTTAAAATTCTGGGAAAAGAGAGTGAGCGCTCAGTGAACCTACCTGCCTCTTCACATTAATTTGCCCAATGGATGTAAGGTAAATGCCTGTTTTTGAGGTTGTCTAGCATGAGGTATTCCTGAACTGTCGTAAGAACAAGAATGCACATACGGCAGCCTCATTTTAGACAGCCTTAAGCATACAGCCAGAATAATTTAGACGAAAAAGTGTTAAGAAGGGAAACTGGCCTTAAGTTCGAGGTCGTCAGCTATTCCGAAGTCGCTCTTTCAACTTAGGATTCGCCCACACGCATTTGGTAAGATGTGCCGTAAGGGGATTGAGGATAAACATCGGTTTCCTCGCCACACCAAACACAAAACAGATACGGTTCGTTCTCTTGCCACCAAACGGAGTCAGGAATATCGGATTCCCAAATGGGCGTAAAACTAAAAAGTGTACAGGAGTGGCAGTGCCAGACACGGACGACCAATTCATCGATATAGGGACGGGTATACTCACCTCGGAATAGAGCCGCCTGACATGTATCGCATAACGCAAACTCAGCATCTACAAATTCGCCGCAGCAGGGGCAAAGGTAATCCATTGTTACTGCCCATTCATAGCAAGTGCCTGGATGGTTCGGGTAACTATGGGAAGCCAGGAATGAAAATGGCTCGATGCCTTCACTGGCCCGTAAGCTATTATACGAGGCGGGCTGATTTTGCTTAAAGGGGCGAAAACCGTCTGTCCAACCTGCGGATCTTGCAAATTGGACTGGCCCGTTTCCCACAGGAAGGTCGGAGGATGCTCCTTTACACCAGGGACAGGACAGGTACTCTCGTTCATGAGCCAAGAGAGCAACGGAATCTCGCCCGGATGAGTAGAAAAGCCGTTCACATTCACAACACCGCCATCCCGCCAGAAAAAATCCTGGAAGTCGCTGAACACCACCTGCCGACTGATAGCGCAAGAGATGGTGCTTGCATTCACGGCACAATCCGAGAGAATTGCTGATGCTTTTGCGGCAGTTCTGACAAGAGTAGTTCCAGTAGTCCCGGCCCTTACCACTCCAGCCTCGCTCCCGAATCGGAGGTGCGTAATTATGGCTACTATTCTTCGCCAGCAAGACATGAAGGCTCATCGCCAGAATAGCTTGTTCGAAATTCAATCCGCTACAATCGACAGAAGGAAGGGAAAAGCCGCGTTGCTTGGTCGGTAGGGCAACATCGAATGCCTGCTGCATCCTATCGAGAACTCGCACGAGCGTCAGATTGTCTTCTTCATCGATGGTGAAGGCAAGAGGTCGAAGCTGTTCGATGAAATCGGTATAATCGTCCGTAACGCAGAACGTGCGCTCTCGTAATTTCAAGCCTTTGCTTCGGTCCTGCCTAATCCACTGCCAAGTCTGATTAGATTTACTCGCATCGGTAAAGATGACAAGGTGCTCACGAACATGTTTGGTCACTTCCAACGCGATTTTGCGTCGAGTGTCTGAATCAAAATCTAGTTCATCATTCTGATCCTGACAGGAAAAAATAACTACTCCACGTTTCTGAGCTAGGCCCTCAAGCACATAGTCTCTATGCGCGTATTTGCCCGAAATAACTTCGGATTTGCGCCTCGGGCCAACCTTACCTGTCCGACGCTCGTAGACGCGAACGGAGATTCGTTGTATATGTTTGTCCCAGCCCAACTCCTCGACGAAAAGGCTGCGGAACTCGGATTGCTCGATAGTTGTTTGTATACGTGTGGCGTCCATAACAACTTTCATCAGGCACTTGTGGTGGCGAGGCCCATTGAAAAGATGATTTTGGGCTTCTTAGCCTGTTGCTCGTCAAACTTTATGCACAGACGGTCTTCCTCCCATAGAAGAATGACAAGCTGCGCCAACCTATCTCCTGAAACATTGCTTCGAAGATCCCTGTATCACGGACCGAGGTGAAATAAGAAGTAATCGCCACTTGCGATCAGACCTGCACACTCCGCCAATTTGTCCAGTTTCTGAACCAGTTCCGCGCGAGAGATTCGGAAGCGATAGGGTTTTCCGTCGCTCTCTTTTCCTTCTTCATCAAGAACCCGCATCCAACCGGTACTCAGCAGGAGCGTTTCCGGTCCCTGGGACAGTATCTGTGCCCAGCCTTGACAGACCTTTTGAAAGGCCTCCCCACCGGCACGATTGAATACGTTGGGTCCGTATGGGTTGAGGCCATGCCCATTTGACGTTGGCACCCACCGCAGTGTCCCAAGAATATACTGGATCACATCGTCCTGGAGGCAGACCGTTGCGTCCCGCCGTTGCAGCAGATCCCGATACTCCTCGTACGTCCGTTCCCCTTCTCGAAAGAGCCAGAAGTAGTGAGTAGGGCCTTGTGCTTCCGGTATCTCTACTTTATCGTTCATTCTGCCGAATTCACCTGTTAACACGCTCTGCAACGCGGCTCCAGAGATACGCGGTTCGCGTCGGATGGGATCTGTCAGACGGTAAGCAGGGAACCACGCGTGAGAGGCAACTGCGTTTCGCCCATGAGGAAGCGGTCTACGTTGCTGGCGGCTTCGCGGCCTTCGGCGATGGCCCAGACGATGAGCGACTGGCCACGCCGCATGTCGCCGCAGGCGAAGACGCCGGACTTACTGCTGGCATAGTGGCTGTCGGATTTGACGTTGCCGCGAGCGTCGAGTTCCACGCCCAGCTCGGCGAGAAGTCCCTCCTGCTGGGGATGCAGGAATCCGAGTGCGAGCAGGACGAGTTCGCACTCGATCTCGAACTCCGAGCCGGGAACTTCTTCCATTTTGCGGCGACCACTTGCATCTGGAGCGGACCATTCGACCCGCACGCCGTGCAGTTTCTTCAGTTTGCCGTCTTCACCGGAGAAGAACTTGGTGCTGATGCTCCAGTCACGATTTCCCCCCTCTTCGTGCGCGGCCGAGGTGCGCAGAATCATCGGGTAGAAGGGCCATGGCATCGTCGCGTCACGCTCGGTCGGAGGCTTGGGCATGATCTCGAACTGATAGACTTCGGCTGCGCCCTGGCGATGCACCGTGCCGAGGCAATCGGCACCAGTGTCTCCGCCGCCCAGGATCACGACACGCTTGCCTTCGGCAGTCAGTTGAACCTGTTCTTCCGGCCAGACGCCATCGACTTTTTTGTTCTGCTGCGGCAGGAACTCCATCGCAAAATAGACTCCCTCCAATTCGCGCCCTGGCACGGGAATATCACGTGATTTGGTCGAGCCTCCTGCCAAAACAACGGCGTCGAACTGCGCCTGAAGTTCCGCTGCCGTGATGTCGACGCCCACATTCGTGCTGGTTCGGAAGACGACGCCTTCCGCTTCCATCTGCTGAATCCGCCGATCCAGCACCCATTTCTCCATCTTGAAATCCGGAATGCCATAGCGCAGCAGGCCGCCTGCCTTCTCCGCACGCTCAAAAACCGTGACGGAATGGCCCGCACGATTCAACTGCTGTGCGGCAGCCAGGCCAGCAGGGCCGGAGCCGACGACGGCCACCGTCTTACCGGTACGAGTTTCCGGCGGTTCGGGGGCGATCCAGCCCTCGCTCCAGCCGCGCATCGCCAGGCTCTCCTCGATACGGCGAATCGCGACCGCATCCTGGTTGATGCCCAGCACGCAGGCCGCCTCGCAGGGTGCAGGGCAGAGTTTGCCGGTGAACTCCGGGAAGTTATTGGTGGCGTGCAGTTCTGCCAGCGCCTCTTTCCAGCGCCCCCGGTAGGTGAGGTCGTTCCAGTCGGGAATGATATTGCCGAGAGGACAGCCGTTGTGACAGAACGGGATCCCGCAGTCCATGCAGCGGGAGGCCTGACGTTTCAGCTTCTCGTCCGGAAACTCCAGGTAGACTTCGACCCAATCGCCGCTGCGCTCTTCGACCGAGCGCCGTGCCGGCAACTCCCGACCGTATTTCAAGAATCCTTTCGGATCAGCCATTTGTTCTTCCTTTAGTCGATGGCACCCGCCGATGCGTGGTTATCTGGTTCGCTTCACAGTCTTCTTCGTACGCTTCTTTGCGGAGGGGGTCGGATTGTCGGACCGCGATTTGGCCGGACAGGTGGGATGCCTCAGTCTGCCGATGAAACGATTTACGAGCCCCAACGGCAGTTCACACTCCAGGCATAACCCTTGTGAGACACAGTACTCCCGATGCTCCGCCGTGCGCTCCCGCGTTTCTTGCTGCTCTTGTAAACGCCTTAGATACTCGGTACGCCATACGTCATAAGGGGCCGCACATGCCGGATGCATATAGACGTACTGGTGCGTCAGGCCGGTCTTGCTTTGCATTCCTTCCAGAAGGATCTCATCCCACACGCACTCTTGTGTGGCGACCGGCTCTTTACAGACAAAGCATTCGGTACAGGACGTGCAGGCCTCTCTCGCCACCAGACCGCGTCCGTCCTCATGAAACAGAGGAATGTCGGTCAGTTCCGTGATATAGAGACGGAGTCCCCGATCCGGCGCAGAGCGCGCGAAGTCCCGTTGCACCGGTGTCACTCCACACTGACAAGTCTTGTCTGCGATCTCCTCCCAGAGTACGGCAGATCCGCAGTTCGAACAAATGACTTGGGGTTCCAGCCGTCCGTTCGATTCCGCAGTTTCCGCCGTCTCCAGTTGCATTTCGGCTTGACAGTCTTTGCAACGTAGAAAACCACGTTTGAACTGCTTCATACGCTCGTTCCGATCCGAGATTAGACCGATGTGACCTCCGCCTCCTGAGCGGCTTGCGCGCGACGATACTCCAAGGATACTACCTTCACGAACTCTGGGAGGGTCTCGTCCCAGCACTGAAGCAGCGTCGCCGCGCGATCACTCCCTGTCAGACGCTGATGGTTCTCGACCAGCGTCTTCAGTTTTTCTACGTCTCGCGCTTCCGTCACTTTCTCCAGCACGATCAGCCCATGGTTATCGTTGAGTCCCCGATGAAAGGTGCCTTTCGGGTCCCAGACGTAGGCGACTCCCCCGCTCATACCGGCGGCAAAGTTACGCCCGGTCTCCCCGAGCACGACGACGGTTCCGCCAGTCATATACTCGCAGCCGTGATCGCCGGTTCCTTCGACAACCGCATCCGCGCCGCTGTTACGCACCGCGAACCGTTCGCCGACCACGCCGCGCAGATAGACCTCGCCACTGGTCGCTCCATAAAGGATCGTGTTGCCACCGATGATGTTCTCGGCAGGATCGAAAGAGGCTTCGCGGGCCGGATAGACCACGATCCGCCCGCCTGAGAGACCCTTGCCGATATAGTCGTTGGCATCGCCTTCCAGGGTCAGCGTGACACCCCGCATCAGAAAAGCCCCGAAAGACTGACCGGCGGAACCGGTGAAGTTCACCCGGATCGTGTCGTCTGGAAGACCTTCGGCTCCGAGTTTTGCAGCGATCTTGCCAGAGAGCATCGTGCCCACGGTCCGGTTGCTGTTATGGATCGGCATGTCGATGGAGACGGACGTGCCGTTCTCCAATGCGGACACGGTCAGATCGATCAGTTGCAGATCGATGGCGGTATCCAGCCCATGATCCTGCTTCTGCACACACCGATGCGCCACCGTATCGGGCACTTCGGGCATCGTCAGCAGGGGGGACAGATCCAGGCCGTCCGCCTTCCAGTGCGCGATCGCTGCCGAAGAGTCCAGACGATCCATCCGCCCCACCATCTCATCGACGGTGCGGAACCCGAGTTCGGCCATGATCTCACGCACCTCTTCCGCTAGAAAGAAGAAGAACGCGACGACATTCTCCGGCTGACCCGCAAACCGGGCGCGCAGCACCGGATCCTGGGTCGCAATGCCGACAGGGCAGGTGTTGAGATGACAGACGCGCATCATGATGCAGCCCATCGCCACGAGGGGCGCGCTGGAGAAGCCAAACTCCTCTGCCCCCAAGAGGGCCGCGACGACCACATCGCGCCCTGTTTTCAGTTGACCATCGGTCTGCACGCGAATACGGCCGCGCAGGTCGTTCTTGACCAGCACCTGTTGTGTCTCTGCGAGGCCCATCTCCCACGGAATACCCGCATGCTTGATCGACGAGATCGGGGAAGCCCCGGTACCGCCATCGTAGCCGCTGATAAGCACATGATCCGCATGCGCTTTCGACACGCCCGCTGCGATCGTGCCGACGCCGACTTCCGAAACCAGCTTGACAGAGACCCTTGCAGCCGGGTTGACATTCTTGAGGTCGAAGATCAGTTGCGCCAGGTCTTCGATCGAATAGATGTCGTGATGCGGAGGAGGCGAGATGAGCGTGACGCCGGGCGTCGAGTGTCGGATGTCTGCGACATACTTGTCCACCTTGTGGCCGGGCAGTTCGCCGCCTTCGCCGGGCTTGGCCCCCTGCGCCATTTTGATCTGCAGTTCGTCTGCATTGGACAGATAGTGCGCGGTGACGCCGAAGCGGGCCGACGCGATCTGTTTGATGGCGCTGCGTCTGCGATCCCCGTTCGGCAACGGCACATATCGCACCGGATCTTCGCCGCCCTCGCCGGTGTTGCTCTTGCCGCCTATTCGGTTCATGGCGATCGCAAGCGTCTCATGCGCCTCTCGACTGATGGAGCCGAGCGACATGGCCCCCGTGACGAACCGCTTCACGATCTCACTGGCGGGTTCGACCTCTTCCAGGGGAACAGAAGCGCCGGGAACGAATCTCAGGAGCCCGCGCAGGGTCGAGATATTTTCGCTGAAGTCGTTGGCGGCGTTGCTGAAAGCCTTGAAGCTTTTATAGTCGTCGGCTCGCACGGCATGCTGGAGTTTAGCAACGGTGTCCGGATTGTAGTGATGGTGCTCCCCGAACCGCCGCCACTGGTACTGACCGCCCGGTTCGAGATCCAGATTTTCCGCGATGTGCATAGGCGGATAGGCGAACCCATGGCGAGAGACCGCTTCGCGTTGCAGCACTTCCAGTTTCACGCCTCCAAGACGCGAAGGCGTTCCCGTGAAGTGCAGATTCACCATCTCTTGATCCAGGCCGATCGCCTCGAAGATCTGTGCGCCTTTATAGCTCTGCAGGGTCGAAATCCCCATCTTGGCGAAGGTCTTGATCATGCCCTTGTCGATGGCCTTGATGAAGTTAGTGATCGCCTTCTCCACCGTGAGATCCGCAGGCAGGAGATCCTGGGCCTTCATGTCTGCCAGAGTTTCGTAGGCCAGATACGGATTGATGGCGCTGGCGCCATAGCCGACAAGCAGGCAGAAATGCTGAACTTCGCGAGCCTCGCCGGTCTCCAGGATCAAGCTGACCTGATTGCG
>JAYUMV010000283.1:0-3719 GCA_043762265.1 Chthonomonadaceae bacterium
GACCTTCCGGCTCACATTCCCGACAATCACCGGAAACGCCTCCGGTCCAAACGCGCAGACCGTCCCCGGCAGCCCCGGCGCCGCGATCTCTTTCACGCCGTCCACCAGCGCCGCCCGTCCCGCCTCCTGCGCTCGCACCGACACACTAAACCCTGCGATCATCACGCAGAGAGCCAGCAGTCTTCCATAAATCGTTGGTCTCATCTTACATTTCCTACTTCGACGCTATTCGGTCGTTGCTTGTTTGGGCACCCCTTCCCGTCTCGGGAAGGGGAAGGGGGTTAGGGTTCATCGCGACTTTTTGTAGAGAATCAGTTGGGATTCGACCCAATGCGTCGGAGGGCTGGTCTTCCCGTGCTCTTTGTTGACGTAAGGCGCGACGTCATAACTGACCGTGCCGGATTGGCCTGCGGGGATGAGGCCGGTGATGTCGATCTCCCAGGGGCGGACCACATCGCCGGGCGCCCAGCCCGCACGGTCGTACTTCCAGGTCCCGCCTTGGGGACGGCAGGGATTGAGGTAGTTGTCGTCTTTCCAGAGCAGATTCTCGAAACTGCGTCCGCCAAGGGTGACGGTGCGATTGCTCGGCATAAATTCGGCGGCGTTGTCCGTGTTGGGCGACATCCCGTGGCCCGTGACCGTGAAGCGAAGTTTGGCGTAGTCGGTCTTCGGGTCGATGGCGAGGGTCTTCGGTGTGAAGAAGGCCGAGATCGGTTTGTTCGGATTGCCGATCTCCGTCGTGCCCGACCAGAGATTGACGACACGTACCGCTTTGCGATCGGTCTTGCCGGGATAGAAGTCGAAGCGCACGGAGGTCTTCCAGCCGTTCGCGTAGGTCACGCACCAGGCCTCGACCTTCTTTTTGCCGTGCAGCAGCGGGCGATAGTCGCTGACATCCATCTGCCACGTGTATCCACGCCGATAAGGTGTGATAAAACGCAGGATCTCGAACTTCTGGCCGGTCTCGTCGTAGAGATAGACCGCTGCCGCACGATCCCAGGGATCGAGAGGGCCGCTGTCCGGCTTGTCGAGGGTAAGGATGCAGACGATCCGCCCATAGGAGTCGGTCTTGTCGGGGAAGGCGACGAGGCTGGACTGCGTGCTATGGCCGGAGTCGAGCGGCAGGGCATCGATGGCCGTGATCGTGCGGGGAGGAGGCGGAGCGCCCATGCGGTCGCGGAAGGCGACCGACACTTTGGCGAGGCTCAGGGAGGTCGTCGCGGTCGAGGTCGTCCCTCCGAAGGCCGCTCTGCTCTCGTAGGGCCGCATGCCGGGGACGAATGTGTGCGCGTAGACATCGGTGCCCGCCACGTTCAGGCTCACCTCCGCGCCGCCGCAGACATAGTCCAGGTCCAACTGCATCGTCAGCGGCTTCCCGGTCCGAAACTCGACTGGAGAGATTCGTCGCACGATCTCCACGCCGTCCCAATAGAGCGCGATCTCGCGCTGGGGGCGGTCGTAGATATTGCTGTCTTTATTGAAGGGATCGTTCGTGGGAGGGTTGTGAATATCGAAGAGCACCGCGAACGTGTTCTTGATCTTCGGCTCCGCCCAGGGAATAGGCAGAGAGGGCGCGCCTTTGAGACCTGCAGTTGCGGTGTTCAAGAGGGCGCAAGAGGCGGTATCGCCTCCTGTTCCCAGCGTCATGTTCCAGCGCACCTCGATATGGCGGTACATGCCAGAGCAGGTGCGGTCCATCACCAGGGCGTTGCGCTGGTTGGCCTCGCCGTCCAGCAGCAGCAGTCCCCCTGATACAAACTGCGGCGGCTTGCCCGCGCCCTCGTTGACCAGGGTGTAGCGACTGGAGCCGCGCGTCGCTGTAAAATCGGGACGGTCTACGGTGTCCGCCCCTGCCCTGCCCAGCGAGACCGCCAGCAATAATACAGATGCGATCCATCCCCAATGCAGCTTTTTCCCCATGCTAGCCCTCCCATTCTGCACGGAATTATACCCGGATTGTCCTGAATGCACAAGGAAGGGCCAGGAAGCGACCATTTTCACGCGAAGAACCGAACTATTCTGTCACGATGCGAACTGTTTCAGGACAAGTGTGGCATTATGCCCGCCAAATCCGAACGAGTTGGACATCGCTACGCGCACAGGGGCCTTGCGGGGCGCATTCGGCACGTAGTCGAGGTCGCACTCGGGATCGGGGGTCGTGTAGTTGATAGTCGGCGGCAGCATACTGTCGCGCATGGCGAGCGCGCAGAAGATCGCTTCGACCGCGCCGGCCGCGCCGTTCAGATGGCCCGTCATGGATTTGGTGGAGCTGACCGCGACCCGATAGGCGTCGTCTCCGAGCGCCGCTTTGATGGCCGCCGTCTCGTTGCGATCGTTGTGGCTGGTAGAGGTGCCGTGCGCGTTGACATAGTCCACATCGGCGGGCGTCAGACCGGCCGTGCGCAGCGCCTCGCGCATCGAGCGGCTCGCGCCTTCCCCTCCGGGAGCGGGGGCCGTGACATGAAAGGCATCGCCCGCGCAGCCGTAGCCGACGATCTCCGCATAGATAGGCGCTCCGCGCTTCTGCGCCGACTCCAGCGATTCCAGGAGCAGCATGCCACTGCCCTCCGCCATCACAAAACCGTCCCGTTCCTTGTCGAAGGGCCGACTGGCCGATTCGGGCTCGTCGTTGCGCGTCGTCATGGCGCGGGCGGCGCAGAAACCTGCCATCGCAAGCGGAGTGATCGCGGCCTCGCTGCCGCCCGCCATCATGGCGTCGGCATCACCGCGTCGGATGACATGGTAGGCGTCTCCCACATTATTGCCGCCGGTCGCGCATGCGGAGACGACACAGGAGTTCGGGCCGCGCATTCCCAACACGATCGAGACGAATCCTGCGCCCATATCCGCGATCATGCCGGGTACGAGGAGCGGACTGACGCGTCCCGGCCCCCTCTCCAACAGCACCCGATGATTCTCTTCCAGGGTCGTGAGTCCGCCGATACCGGAACCGATCTGTACGCCGATGCGGTCCCGATTGTTGTTGTTCACGACTAAACCGCTGTCCGCCAGCGCCATCTGCGCTGCGGCGACCGCGAACTGCACGAAGCGATCCATGCGCCGAATCTCTTTTTTATCCATCCAGGGCGACGGGTCCCAGTCTTTGATTTCAGCGGCGATCCGCGTGGGGTAGGCGGAAACATCGAACAGCGTGATCGGCGACACTCCTGAGCATCCGGACAGGCAGGCCTTCCAGATCGTCTCGATGTCGCGCCCCTGCGCCGTGACCGCGCCGATACCGGTAATGACAACGCGGTGCGTCGCCCTTTCCGGCGCGAACATTGATTGCTCCATAGAAAACTTGACAAGGGGACTGCCGCCCTTAGGCGACATGGGGAAGGAACGCAAGGGATGAAGACTGAAGGAGGAGGATTGGCTCATCCCTCATACTTCCTATTTTCATCCTTTGTGTTGCGCCTTCCCCCCTTGTGCTCTCCTTTCATTTGCGTAATCATCGGTTAGTATGGTAGAATATTGTCCTGGATAGAACGGCCAGACTGCGTCTCAAACCTACTCCAGAGTCGGTCTCGGGTGAGAGTAAGGCAGGGAGAAGGCAGTCGCAAACTGCACTCCTGGTCGTTCGCTCAACTCAGAGCCTTTCTGGAATATAAGGCAGCAGACATCGGAGCCCGCGTGATCGGTATCGACCCCCGGCACACCTCCCAGAGGTGCAATGTCTGTGGTCACATCTACCGAGGCAACCGACCTTCTCAGTCGCG
>JAYUMV010000284.1:0-4112 GCA_043762265.1 Chthonomonadaceae bacterium
TCCGCCTTTACCGCCTCGGCCGCCGTCGGTCGCCCCACTGCGCACTGGAAAGGGGGTCGTCCAGTCGGTGTTCTGGCTATCGAAGGGCTTACCCTCGACGGTGACCTTCATTTTCTGGACTTCCGGGAACTTGGCAAGCGTTGCACAGAGCCCTTTCTGCACCTGGGATTCCGTGCTGTCTCCGGCGTTCGCAAGCGCGTTGAACTCCTTGCTGAAGTCCAGTACCGCGACCCCGTCTTTGAGGTCGAAACCGATCAGTTGTGTCCCCTTCGGAAAGGGAATGGCGTTCATGTCCGCCATCACAGCGACCATGAGATCCTTCACCGGAACCTGCGCACTCGGGGGCGGAGGAACGGGGGCGGTCTCATGGACCGATGGCGTAGAAACGATCGGCGGCGGGGCGGGCGCAACCGGAGGCGCACTATGACAGCCGCAGAGAGCGGCTGCCATCAGGAGCAGAACGGGAGAAGCAAAACGAACGCGATTAGACATGAAGCTCCTTATTTGCCGTCCTCCCCTCCGTCACCGGTTCGGACGGGATTGATGGGATTGATGGGCATGGGATCGTTAAACGGCCTGGTGGTACCGGACGAACCGGAGGGGGACGGGTTGCCTTCGACATAGCGGCGCAAGCCGTCACAGACAGCCTGGGCGACGCGCTGCTGGAAGCCTTCGTCGATCAGTTTGCGCCGATCATGGATATTGTTGATATAGGCCACTTCGCACAGGACGGCGGGCATTTTGGTTTCGCGCAGCACCATGAATCCGCTCTGGTACATGATACTGTCCGACAGAACGCCCCGGCTCGGCAGTCCGGTGACATTCATGACCGCCTCCTGCACACACGTCGCGAGCGCACGACTGCTGGAATCCTGCATGTGATAGTAGGTGCTGGTGCCGGACGCCGAATTCACCGATCCATTCGAGTCGTTGTGAATGCTGACAAAGAGATCCGCAGCGCAGTCGTTGGCCAGATTCGTACGTTCTCGCAAGCCGACATCAATGTCCTTGCTCCGAGTCATGATGACCCGTGCGCCGCAAGCTTCGAGGGCGTCTTTGAGTTTGAGCGCGATGGCCAGAGTGACATCCTTTTCAAACACGACGCCTCCGCCACCCTTTCCCGAGGCGCCGGTCGCCTCTCCGCCATGTCCAGCATCGACCACGATCACCTTGTCCGACAGCGCGCCGGTGGCGTTGCGGGGCAGCAGGAGGTCGAGCGAGATATGGTCGTTGGTCTGATCGATCCGGTAGCCGACGACTCGGGCTGTATCCAGTACGATCCGCGTCATCGGCGGGCTGTCCTGCTCCTGTTGCGCATGGATGCCACGTACGAGCCGATGGGTGCAGGTCTTCTCTGCATCTTCAGGATTGGGCAGCATGAGGACGGCGTTGGGAATGTCCATCACCATCTGTGTCGTGCCCGGCGCATAGTGGATATAAGGCAGCACTTTGCTGCTGATGGCGACTTCGACATGGAACTGCGTCTCGTTATCCGTCGTGAAGGTGAGACCTTTTACGGTGATAGGCGGCTCTTGCCGTTTCCCACCCCGCGATCCTGGATCACCGGGTCCGAAGCGCGATTTGATGCCACTCTTCGTGACGGATCCTGCGCTCCCCTGGTTTCCCGAATTTGCGGATGCAATCGTCCGAGGGGGATCCAATTTGACGGTAGGTAAGGTAGGTCCACCGGCAACAGAGGAAGGAACCGTGAGGGAGGATTTGCCCGGATGATCGGACTTACCGGCTACATGCGCAGGTACGCGTTCAACACCGGCTACGATCCGCGTCTCTGAGTTGGAGGTCGAGTCGCTGGATTTCAGTTCGGAGCCTTCGGCCAATTCCACGACGATACGCGCGACATCGGCGCTGTTCTGCCCGGTACGAATCTTCAGCGGGCGCGGGTCCTCCATTGGCAGAGCGGACGGTTTGAAATCGTCGGCGACCAGAGCGCCGACCAGATCGACGTAACTGCGCGCCGGTTTGGCTTCTGCAATGGTTCGGATATGAAAAGGCACCGGGAAACTGGTGATGACATGCAGTCCGTTCCCGTCCCAAGCCGCTCCGGTGACTCGAGCCAGCAGATAGACCGTGTCGCCTTTCTGACCGATAATCGGCGTACCGTCTTTACCGAGGGCATCCGGCTGGGAGATTGCGGCGTCGAGCAGTTTGGCAACATCGGAGAGCGCAACCATCGGGGCTCCGTTGGGCTTCGCCAGCGCAAGTTCCGTCTGCCGACCGGTCGTCTTCAGCGTGACGAGCAGTGCGTCCCCCCGTTCATTGATGTGCCAGTCGGCTCCGAAGAGCGACAGCACATCCAGCGGCACATAGGTCTCTCTACCATCTGAAATCGAAGCCACGCGATTGGCGAACTCCTTGCCCGCCACACGTACGTGCACCGGCTTCCAGAGGTCGTCTGCCTGCGCGGAGACGGCACCGACCAGGAGGGATGCGAGCAAGAGCGGCCGTCCCCAACGGCCGGAAAAGGAGCGTAGAAAACGTCGCATGCGAGGGGTTTTCACAGAGTCGTAGGGTAAAAATTGCACGATTGGGCACCTACCTTTGCCGAGATTTCTGGGACGCTGAGAAACAGGTGAAGGCCGCGAGGCGGAAAAAGTGATAAGCCCGTCGGCAGGATGAGCGGGGGTTTCATCCGATTCGATCAGGCAGAGCGTAAACACATCAAATTGTTAACCCAGTATAACGCAAAAACGACCGGAATGTCCATACGTGACAAATAATTTTGAAACCGTGCGGGCGTGGGAACCGTAAGCAGACGAACCCCGTTTTCGGAAAAGCCCCCACTGAACCCCGCGGGCTCGCTTCGGCTCTATGGCTCCGATGGTTACGATGTGATTCGGGGAAGATTTGGATAAAGGAGAATGAAATGAAAAATGGAATCCATGCTGTCGGATTGGCGCTGACGATAGGCGCTTTCTTCTCAGCAGCGATGGTTTTAAGTCGTGCACAGACCGGGCATGTGTCCCCCAAATATCTACTGACGGACAAAAAACTGGTTTTATTGAGTGCGCCCCAAATCGTGGCAGGGCCAGTGGTGTTGGATGCGAAATGGTCATCGGACGGCGTTCACGTAATCGCAATACGTAAAACGGAACGGACTGTGCTCGACAATGTTCTTCCGGTAGCGCATCTGGTTCTCTGGAGCGCAGGCCGCCAGTCGCATGAGATCTGGCGCAAAGAGATGGCCCTCGCATCCAAACCGCATGTGGCATGGCTCTCCAATGAAATCGCGACGGTTGAATTGGAATGGGGGGAAGAGGTTCAGGTCACCGATGCTTCGGGCAGAGTGACGAGCGCTCCGGTGTTACGTCAGGGAGTCCTTTGGGTCGATGCGGCGCACGATCAGGTCAAAATGATCCCGGAAATACAGGGAGATCACCTCTATGTCTCGCCCAGTCGCGCAGCGGCGATTCTGTTCAGTCCCGCCCAACATCGCATGACTGTCTTGAAACCAGACGGCAATCCGCTCAAAACCCTCCCCTTACCGGAAAAGACGACTTGGCCGCGTTATCACATCGAGGATCGTTGGGCCGCAGACGGGTTGCATGTCTGGCTGGAAGCCACCGAGCCGCTTCCCGGTAAGGCCCCGGCAGTTGCATTCAAAACCTACGCGCTCAACGTGCAGACCGGAGAGATGACGGAAGAGATCATGCCGGACATGAGTCCCGCCAAGCCTCACCCCGTTGCGCTGCGCCTGGCGCTCACCGATCAGGAGGTCAAACTTGGACGGCGTACACAGCGTGTCCATCCGCTTTGGCTTGAGAGTACGACCGGAGGAGAGCAGCCCGAGGTGATGCTTGCCGCCGACTCCACCGGCGGAACCCTCTGCCCGACCGGGGAATCGGTGCTCTATTTCTCGGAGCAGGCCGCCTGGGTAACGCCGTTGCGCATCGGTCCGAAAGAGCCGTTCGTTAGCAACTTAAAGGCGACACTCGCGAGCAATGGCAAGCAGATCGCCCTGGCGATGATGATGTACGCTGCGGATTACGACGGCCAGTTGCCTTCGCCCAACATGGGCGTTCAGAGTGCGTTTGAACCCTATCACAAGAGCAACGACCTCTACGAGGGCTTCAACTACACCTTTCCTGGGGGGT
>JAYUMV010000285.1:0-38053 GCA_043762265.1 Chthonomonadaceae bacterium
CCCCTGGGCAAAAGGCGCATTGGCGCTCTGCGCAGCGACCCTCGGTCTGGCAGCCTTGATGCCGGTTCGCGCCTACTCACGGCCTGCCCAGCAGGATCCGCCAGCCAAACAGGATACCACCGTCAAGGTCGTTACGAAGATCAAGCTGAACATCCACGGCGACAAGATCGAACTCAACTCCACGAATCTGAAGCCGGATACGCTCCTGAAGGTCAACGGTAAAGAAGGACGGTTCAGCGAACTTACCCCTCAACAGCAAAAGGAGTTGCAGCAGGCTCTCAAGAACGTTCACGTCACAAAGAGTAAACACAACATAGAGGTTCGCATGCACGAGGGCGACGCCCCTGGGTCGGCGAACTCTTCCAAGGTCATCGTCTCCAAAGGCGCCACCACGAAAATTGTGATGTCCATCAACGGTGACAAGATCGAACTCAACACCATCGAATTGACACCGGACACCTCTGTAAAGGTGAATGGCAAAGCGGGCCGTTTCGGCGACTTAACGCCGAAGCAACAGGAGCAGTTGCAAGAGGCCGTCAAGAGCGTTCATATCCATGTCGTTCCGGACAAAACTTCGCATAACCCACACGCGGGAACATCGTTCGCTTCGGCAACCATGAACGGCGGCCACACAAAGATCCGACTGAACATCAACGGAGACACAGTCGAAATCACGGGTAATACCAGCGATCTCAGCACCGAGAACCTGCCTGCGAATACGCTGGTATCGGTCAACGGCAAAGAGAGTCGGTTTGGCGACTTACCCGAAAGCGAACAGAAGGCGATTCGCGAGACTAAGGCGAGCGTTCATGTCAAGTTCTCCTCGGATGCGAAGAAGACCGTTCCTCCGGCCCCCGTACCCGACAAGCCCTGAGCTCCCCTGCAAGCGAGGGAATTGCAGTTCTCTGCCCCTGCTCCGTGGCGTGCAGAAGGCCGACGGTGTTTTCTGTGCGAGAAAGAAAACACCCTCGGCCATTCTGATTTCGATTCTTGTATCCCTAAAGAGATGCCGGTCTAGCTGCCTGGGATGGCGATAGGAACATCCTTGACCTGAATACCAGACGAGGCAGCGGACGATGTGAGGCCATTGACGGAAGAGTCGAGGCTGTTGACATCTTCGGGCTTAAATTGCCCGCTCTTCATACGCTGCCCTACATTCTGGAACGAAGAACTCAGCCCGTCGAGCATGCCGCCCAGCTTCTGCAGCGCCGGGTCCTTGGTGTTGTGTACGATCTTGTTGGCTGCCTTGAGGCGATTGTAGGTAAACAGCAGCGCCGCGCCACCCTTGACGAGCGCTTTGGTGCGATGGGGCGCGCCCGCAGTGAAGCTCCCCCCTTGATAGGGCTGTAATACCCAGCGATGGAAGGCGAAAAAAGCGACTCCGAGGTCGGTGGCGAAGCGCACCTTATCGAACATCGCATAGGCCGGTCGGGCCATGCCCAGCGCCATCGAAACCATAAGCGCCAATACGATCAAACGTCTTTTCATAATCAAAACTCCTTTGTGTGATACCGCACAGACAGTGTCTTCGGCAAATCTGTTTCCCGAAGACCTGAGAGCGCGCAGACATCATTAGCGGGCATCCCTCTCCTGGATCTTCGTTCCGGCGTCAGGCTCCTGCCCTCCAATACGACTTCCCACAGTCGAAATCCTTCTACTCCCCCCCAGACCTGGGAAATAAGAGTACGCTTCCAAATGGTATCCTATTGCTGAGGTACAGGTCTGTCTGGATTGCGGCGGCATGTGGGTAGAGGATGGCGAACTAAATCAGATGCAGGAGTGGTTGGAGGAGAGCCGCAAACCTATATCGGCCCAGGAGAAGGCCCACCTCACCGTCGCCGAGGCTACGGACGCGCACCACAAAACGATAGAGCGGCAGCACAAACTCCTCCATCTCTTCAACGTGCTGCAGCAGTATCGCCCTGGATGGATCGGCCTGGTTCCCTAGCGCAAGCGCGGCTGACAATTTCCTTTCCGTGCGTAGGCGCATGCGGCAAAGCAGTATCCCCACCTCTAGTCGCCAAAATACCGATAAGTACTCAATCTTTCAATGGCAAAATTCCCGTTCGTTCGATCTTACGCATAGACCGTGTCTACAAGGCTTCAAGTAGAGCTATCTACAGTCGATTAAAACAGAAATATATACGCTATATTATGTATCCTCTTTCAGGAACAACGTCTCTCGGTTGAACGTCTGCCTTTTATCTTAAAATCGACAGGAGAGGTGTGCGACGATGGACACAAACCAACCGGTAATTCCCGATTGGGTGCAGGGTTCAGTCTTCTATCAGATTTTCCCGGACCGCTTTGCCCACGGCTTGGGCGCGCAAGAGGGTATGAGCCTACATCCATGGGGAGGCGACCCCGCCCAGAGGGATCGACAGGGTGGAGATCTAGCGGGCATCCTGCAGCATTTCGACTATCTGTGCGATCTGGGCATCAATGCCCTCTATCTTAATCCTATCTTTACCGCCAGCAGCAATCATGGCTACGATACAACCGATTATTACCAGGTCGATCCGCATTTCGGCAGCAACGATCTCCTCCAGCAACTCGTTCAGCGGGCTCACGAGAAGGATTGGCATGTGCTGCTCGACGGCGTCTTCAATCACACAGGATTGAAGTTTCCTCCGTTCCTGGATCTCGTAGAACAGGGAGAAAAGTCCCGATATAAAGACTGGTTCTTCTGCCACCAGTTCCCCTTGCGCCTGGAAGCAGGGCAGGAGACCTACGAGTGTTGGGGCAACGACTATCGGCTGCCTAAGCTCAACGTCGCCAATCCGGAGACCCGCGATTTTCTGCTGGACGTCGCCGCCCACTGGATTCGGGAATTTCAAATTGACGGCTGGCGTCTTGATGCTGCCAGCGAGGTCGATCCGGAGTTCTGGAAGGCATTTCGCACAACCGTAAGGTCGCTCAATCCGAACACCTATCTTGTAGGAGAGATCTGGGAACCGGCGCAGGAGTGGCTGCAAGGGGACCAGTTCGATGGAGTCACCAACTACCCGTGGCGTGGGGCCGTTCTCGACTTCTTCGCTTATGAGAAGACAAGCCCCAGCGAGTTCGATAATGCCTTGATCGAAACGCGGCGCGGAGTCGCCGCCGACATACCTGCCTCCTCGTTCAATATGGTCGGCAGTCACGACACAGAGCGGGTGCGCACCCTTAGCCAGAACGATCCCTTTCGGCATGGTCAGATTTTGCTGTTTCAGATGACTTATCCGGGCGTGCCTAACATCTTTTACGGCGATGAGATCGGAATGGAAGGCGGCAAAGATCCCGACAATCGCCGAGCGATGCCTTGGGAAGAGAGCCAATGGGACCGGGGACTGCGGGAATTTTACCAGAAGGTGATCGCCGCCAGAAATCAACACGCGGTCTTGCAGGATGGCAAGTTCGAGACGCTTTGCGTAGATGATGAGCACTCGATCTATGGCTTTGTCCGCTGCAATCCACAGGAGCGCGCTCTGGTCCTGTTCAACCGCAGCACGCAACCGGTCACGATTTCGCTGCCAAGAGAGAAGGCGGGCGAAGCGCTTCTAAAAGACTGGCTCGATCTTGGCATTGTGTTCCGTCAGGAAGACGGGTACACAGAAGTGACGCTTGCACCCCGTGGCCTTGCGCTCCTGGGCAGCACACTCCAGGCTCCTCCGCGCTGATGGCGCGGTTTCGCTTGTAGAGCGCTGGACTGGGAAACACTCCAGCGTTCGACAACATCGACGGACCGATAATTTCAAATCGTACGCCGCCTTTGACGCGGCAGAAACGGAAATTTCCATGACGAACTTACCGACAACGCAGAACCCATCGCCTGCTTCTCACCCCACCGACAAAGACCGCGACCTTGCCAAAGTCACGACGACAGATATGCTCCCCCTGACCACCAATGTCGGGCAGCCTATCAGTACCGATCAGAACTCACTGCGTGCCGGACAACGCGGCCCTACCCTGCTGGAAGACTATGTGCTGCGCGAGAAATTGCAGCATTTCGATCATGAACGCATACCGGAGCGCATCGTGCATGCGCGCGGCGCGGCGGCGCACGGCTATTTCCAGGTCTATGAATCGCTGGCCGATCTGACCATGGCCCACGTGTTGCAGGATCCTGCCGTTCAAACCCCTGTCTTTGTGCGCTTCTCGACCGTCGCAGGCTCCCGTGGCTCCGCCGATACCGCCCGTGATGTGCGCGGTTTCGCCGTAAAAATGTATACTCAGGAAGGCAACTGGGATCTTGTAGGCAACAACATTCCGGTCTTCTTCATCCAGGACGCCATCAAGTTTCCAGACCTGATCCACGCCGTCAAGCCCGAACCGAACAACGAGATCCCGCAGGCCGCCTCGGCACACGACACCTTCTACGACTTTATCTCCTTGACCCCCGAATCGATGCATATGATCATGTGGGTCATGAGCGACCGTACCCTCCCGCGCAGTTTCGCCATGATGGAAGGCTTCGGGGTCCATACTTTTCGCCTCGTCAATGCGGAAGGGAAATCTACCTTCGTCAAGTTCCACTGGAAACCTGTTCTCGGCGTGCATTCGCTGGTATGGGACGAAGCGCAGCAGATCGCTGGAAAAGACGCCGACTTCCATCGCCGCGATATGTGGGAGTCCATCGAGAAGGGCAATTTTTTGGAGTGGGAACTGGGTATTCAGACCATTCCTGAAGAGGACGAGCAGAAATTCGACTTCGATGTGCTCGACTCCACCAAGCTCTGGCCCGAAGAGTTGCTGCCGGTGCGACGCGTCGGCAAGATGGTCCTGAACCGCAATCCCGACAACTACTTTGCCGAGACCGAGCAGGTCGCTTTCAACACCACTAATATCGTACCCGGCATCGACTTTTCCGACGACCCGCTGCTGCAGGGCCGCAACTTCTCCTACCTCGATACCCAGCTCAGCCGGCTGGGCAGCCCGAACTTTACGGAGTTGCCGATCAACCGTCCGGTCTGTCCCTTCTCCAACAATCAGCGGGACGCCCATATGCGCCATACGATCAACAAGGGCCGCGTCTCTTATACGCCGGCTTCGCTCGATGGGCATACGCCGGAAGAGGCGACGCCTGCGCGAGGAGGTTTCGTCAGTTATCGTGAGAACGTCCATGGCCCCAAGGTACGCGAACGCAGCCCAAGTTTCGACGATCACTACGGGCAGGCGCGTCTCTTCTGGAACAGCATGACACCGCCGGAGAAAGAGCACATCGTCAAAGCGCTGCAGTTTGAGTTGAGCAAAGTGGAGACACGTGCGGTGCGACAGCGGATGATAAGCGAGTTAGCGAAGATCAATGCGGTCATGGCCGCACAGATCGGCGCAGCGATCGGGGAGACACTGCCGAACCAGTCGGCTCCTGCCAAACCGGGTGGATCCTCCGATTCCGTGGAAGAGACCCAGGCGCTTGCCGATGCCACCTCTCCTACCACGGCCTCGGGGGGTCTCCAGCAGTCGAAAGCGTTGAGCATGGCCCATAATCAACCCACCAGCCCCAAAGCCCGTAAGGTCGCGATTCTCGTAGAGGCGGGCGTCGATGGCGCACAGGTGGAAGCGATGCAGAAGGCGCTCAAAGCCGCAGGCGCCGACAGCGACTTGGTCGGCCCGCATCTGGGCACGCTCAGCGGCAAAAGCGGAATGAGTCTGGACGTCACAAAAACCTTCGCAAACAGCAGCCCGGCCCTCTACGACGCGGTCTATGTGCCCGGCGGACAGAGCGTTGCTGCCCTGCTGCGGAAAGGCGATGCGCATGTCTTTGTGGCTCAGACTTACAAGCACGCTAAAGCCATCGCCGCCACCGCAGAAGGCGTCGATCTCCTGAAAGCCTCGTTGCCAGAAGGCGCGACCCTCGACAGCATGGGCGTCGTCTCTGAGGCAGAAGCAGGTAAGCAGGCTGCGGCGATTCAAACGTTCCTGGCCGCCCTTGGATCGCGCCACTGGGGCCGTCCAGCTCTGGAACGCGTCTCTGCCTGACCCCTGTTTCCTGACAGCCAATAGGCTTCTCCAAGCAGAAGGAGCGGATCCCGTCGGTACTTTCCGCACGGTGATCCGCTCCTCCTTTTCTTGCCTCTCCTATTCCGATGAATGCATCTCAGCCAAATGGAAGTGACCCCACTTCATTTTTGGGTGTTAGCGGCGGCGTGGCGCTTACGCTGCTGCTCGGTCGCGAGACGATGGGTATCCGTTCCCACCCAGATATCGGTGCAGCGACCTCGACTGGTCGTTGTGCGGGCGGCGAGATTGACGAGCAGAATATCTCCGACAGCGAGATCCGTAAGTTTGATCTGCTCCCCCCCCTTCCAGACCCGGGTCTTAGCATCGACTTCAAGTTCGATGCGGCCGAAGTCCGGTGGGTCGCGCGGTTCGAGGATGTAGTCTACTTTCACGGGCGCGGCGTGTCGGGCCACCATCAGTTTGCCTGCGTTGAGTTGCGTCGATTCCAGGCGGTAGGTGAGGGTGTTCTCGGCGAGGTAAGAAAACTCGTCCTCGATGACGGCGGCGCGGGTGAACGCGCCTTTCTCGTCCTGGTAGAGAAAGAAGAGACAGCGCATCCCCAGAGGCAGATCTTCCAGCGCGGCGTCGGCAGCGAGGTAGCGCACTCTGCCGACCGACTCCAGGGTGAAATCCACTACCTCTTCGGTGCGATCCATGCGGAACTGGCCGGTATGGTGCGCCACATCCACCTTCACCAGTTCGCCCCCGACACGATGCTCCGAGTGATCGGGCGGGAATTTGCCGGGCTGAAGCTGATACCAGCCTAGATTCTCGTTGCCGAAATCGGTGCGATAGGGAAAGTCCGCAGGCTGAAGCTCCTTTGAATCGGCGGGCTCTTCATCGTGGCCGCCCGCATACAGTCCCTCGCCAAATGGCATGGCTTCGATGGGCCAGGAGGGGGGGGAAAGACGGACGATGTGGCCCTTGCGGAAACCTTCGAGCATCAGTTCGGGCTGGAGGACCAGTCGTACGCCACTGCATCCATAACAGTCGGTGGGGGCGCTTTGCAGCTCCAGCACCTTCGCCCCCCGGTTGGTCACGTTCGGAAGATAGGTGCGCAGGTGCTCATTCGCGACCCCGACGCCTAACCGCCGATGCTCCTTTGCCCATTGAACCGGATCGAGGCCATCCTGCTGCAGCAGAGCTCTTAAAGTGGCCGGTTCGCTGCTGAATAGCGTGACGGTCATTTTATCCCCGTCGGTCTGATCGACCCAGGCAGGCAGGCCGCGCGCCCTGAGAAACGCGAAATGCGTCTTGCGCTGCTGCTCGGTAGCGTATTTCTCGGCAGCCTCGCCTACCCACATAGCAGTGCAGCGACGGAGTCTGCCCCGTGGATCTTGCGTGAAGTTGCAGAGTAACCAATCCCCTTTCACGAGGTCGCTCAGTTTGCCCTGTTTCTCGCCTTTCCATACCTGGGTTCTGTCGTCTATCAGAAACTCTTCAGGCGCGGCATCCGGCTCAATCTGCGTCGCATGAACGGTATGCAAGGTCACCAGTATCCTGCCGGTCGTCGCGTCCACATTGTCCAAATGGAAACGGAGTCCCGTCCGCGCGATTTCGGTATAGGTGTCCTGGATCACAACGGCCTGCGAGAAGACCCCTTTGTCGTCCTGGTAGAGGAAGAAACCGCATTGGGTGCCGAGGGGGACATCGCGTAGATCGGCTTCGGCGCCAAGGTAGGAGACGGAACCGAACGGCGGAAGCGTGAAACTCATCAACTGTCCGGTGCCGTCGCTGCGGAACACTCCGGAACGGTGGATGTAGTCCTCTTCTACCAGTTCCCCATAGACCAGGTGTTCGGAGTGGACGGGCGGAAATTCACCGGGTTTAAGACGGTATCCGGGCGAGTTCTGCTTCGCAGCGCCCGCCTGCAAGGGAGCTTTCGCGACCGCCTGACGTGCCGAAACCGGGATTGCCGCTTGCGCGCCCACCAACAGAACCATCAGGGCAAGCAGCGCTCTCACGCCAGAACCTCCGACACGGGGCCAAGGCTGTCCACGAACTGTGTCGCGTTGACCTCCATCTTCTGCAGCATGGTGAGCATGACGTTACTCAGACGGGCTTTCTCCTCCTTAGGATTGCCGCAGAGACCGCGCCACTCGTCGTAGCTGAGCGTGTAATCGCCGTTCACATGCGACTTGTTGTAGTCGATGTGCTGACCGTGCTTCAGCCCCAACCCTTTCCCCCCGGCAAGCAGGATGGGCAGGTTGCTGTTGGAGTGACTGTGCCCATAGCTCATTCCGCTGCCGAACAGCACCATGGTTCGGTCGAGCAGGGTCTCTCCCTCTTCGGTTTCTGCCTGCAGACGGTCGAGAAAATGCGCGAACTGCTGCATGATAAACGCATCGCTGTGGGCAAGGCGCGCCAAAATTTCGGGATCACCATTGTGGTGCGAGAGGTTGTGGCGCGATTGGGTGATTCCGATCTCCGGAATCGCCAGACCGTTGCCTTCGCTGCCGTTCATGTAGGTGACCACACGGGTCATATCGGAGCGAAGCGCGAGCACGATGAGATCGAACATGGTGCGCCAGTACTCACCGGCCTGAGCCTTGGAGATTTCGCGCAGGAACGGAGCGCCGTTCACCTTTGGCTTCGGCACGTCCAGCCACGCGTCCAGCCGTTCGGTGCGCTGCTCGATGTCGCGTACCGAGTGCAGGTACTCGTCGAGTTTGGAGCGATCGTTTGAGCCCAGCCCACGCCGCAGGGAGGTGGCATCGTCCAGCACCTCATCCAGCACGGAGCGGCGCTTGTTCAGTCGCAGGCGTTGGGCGGCAACCCCGTCCGTCTCCTCGCCGAAGAGACGGTTGAAGATATTGCGGGGATTGTCCTCCGCCGGAAGCGGCACACCATCGCGAGAGAACGCCAGTGTCGTCGAGTTGTTCGGCTGCCCCGTCCCGGAGCTGATCGATAGCTCCAGGGAGGGGAAGCGCGTATGCTTGGAAGTGACCTCCGCCATGAGTTGATCGACAGAGACCGTGTTATGGTATTGCCGTGCGCTCTGCGCATCGATCTTCGCGCCTGTGAGCCAGGTATCTGCGCAGACATGGGCCTGCCCCAGCCCATTCGGATGGTACAGTCCGCTGAAGATCGTAAAGTCGTCGCGATGCTTCTCCAGCGGTTTCAAAGACGGCGAAAGCTCGTATCCTCGCCCCGCTTGCTTTACCTGCCACGCCATGCCGTTGACGCCGTTCGGGATATAGACGAAGACGCTGCGGCGCGGCTTGGCCGTCGCACTCGCCGCCGCGAACAGGGGCGTCATCGCATCCAGAAGCGGCAGCGCCATCACGGTGCCAGCTCCCCGCAGAAAATGTCGGCGCGAAAGCAGCCAGCGCTGCGAGAGAATGTTGCTCATAAGTGGTTTTTCCTTGTGAATTGGCCAGGAAGTCTTAGCGTCGTTGGAAAAGGTCGCTTGTTACTAACGTTTGAATCAGAGAAGCGAGTCGATAGCCGTCGGCTTTGCTCTGCCCGGCGATGCGCTGCAATCGGGTGTGATCGCCGAAAGTCATAGCGCGCCGCAACGCATACGTGGCAAGTTTCTCCGTGAAGGCGGTCGCGAATTTGTCTTCGTCGGCGAGCAGCAGGCGCTTCAAGGCGGCGGCATCGGTGAATTTGCGCCCATCGGAGAGCACGCCGCTGGGATCGAGAGTAGGATTGGCGCCTGCGCCATCGGAGACCGTCTCGACCGTGCGCCAGTGCCCGATCGCATCGTAGTTGTCAAAGGCCAGGCCGAGCGGATCGATTTTACGGTGGCAGGCCGCACAGTTGGGATCGGAACGGTGCTGCTCCAGTTTGGCCCGCAGCGAACTCTTAGGCTCATTGGGAAGACTGGTTTTGATCGCCGGTACGTTCGCAGGCGGCGGGGGCGGCGCTTTGCCGAGCATAGATTCCAGGATCCATTTGCCGCGATGCACGGGCCGATGCCGGGTGCCGTCGGAGGTCAGGCTGAGAATGGAAGCTTGAGTGAGCAGACCTCCACGATGGTCCTCCGGTTTCAACCGCACACGCTGCATCGCCTCGCCTTCTACGCCTGCGATGCCGTAATGCTCCGCAAGCCGCCGATTGAGCATGGTCCAGTGGGAATCGAGAAACTGCCCGGTGCCGAGGTTGTGGGTCATGACTTCGCGGAAGAAGGCGGTCGTCTCCTCCACCATGCTCTTCTCCAGGTAGTCGTCGTAGTTGGGATAGAGCTTTCGGTCGGGCGGGAACATGCCTACCCGGCGCAACTGGAGCCACTGGCGCGGGAAGGAGTCGGCAAAGGCGTCGATGCGCTTATCCGCCATCATCCGCTGCACCTCGGCATGGAGAACCGCAGGCTGATGCAGTTTGCGTGCCCGCGCGAGGTCCAGCAATCGATCATCCGGCATCGTGCTCCAGAGGAAATAGGAGAGGCGTGAAGCGATCTCCCAGTCCGTCAACAGTGCAGGCGCAGGTGCGCTGGGCGGTGGCGTTTTGCCGGTGCCATTGTTGGTAGAAGCGAAGATTGTCGTCTGGAGCGACCCACCCTGCCCTTCTCTCCTTCGCAACGACGCACCATTGGTACGAGGGCTTTTGTTAGGCGCAGGCGCGGCTTGCGTTGGTGTCGTGAGCGGGGCACTCTGTTGCCCCTCCACCAGATAGAGAAAACTCTTCGAACACAGTACCGCCAACAGAGAGGTCTGTACGGACGCCTCGAAACTGTCTCCGAACTTCTGGGACTTCTGGAAGAGACCCACAAGGCGATCCACCTCCGCAGGCTGAACGGGACGCCGATAGGCGCGCTCCGCGAAGCGGGTGAGGATCTGCCGGGCATACACGGCATCCTTTACCGTGCCTTCCCCTCGGAAGAAGATGCGGCGATAGGCGGGAGTCGGCCAGGACGGGAGCATCGGGCCTTCCCATTCGACCGAGTCGAGCAGAAGGATCGGCACCATCGGCTTGAAATCGTCGGTGGTCAGCTTGATCTGCCAGGGTTGGCGGCGGCGCAGGTCGGTGAAGGGATGCGCCGCGTCCGGTCGGGAAGAAGAGGCCTCGGGATTCGGCCCGGGAACGGCATTGATAATGCGAATCTGATGCGGTCCGGCGGGCAAATGGGTCCGGAATTCGAGGGTGGTCGGCTTGTCTTCCGGCGCCTCCACATCTTGCTCGAACAGCAAGCGGCCCAGGTCTGCCGCATAGACGTTCACGCGCGGCGGGATGCCGCCTGCGGGACGAAGCGCGCTCAACTTCAACCGAACCGTATACTCGCCGGAGGTTGGGATATTGAGCAGCTTGTTCTCGCCAGGCGTGCCGTTCGCGCCGTTGTTCGGCACGATGTCGGTGCGTACCCTCCCGACATTGCCTCGGGCAACAAACTGATCTCTGCCCGATACCCCGCGAATGTCAAAGGGCAGCCAGCGTTCGATACGGTGCGGAGGTTGAGGACCGAGCGGAAGCGCCTCGTTCAATGCGGATTCCGCCGCCGCCATGTACTTTTCGATATGCGCGGGGGAGACGGTGAGCACCGATCCGATCCGCTGGAAGCCCTGCCAGTCCGGATCTTCCGGAAGCCCGGTCGGATCGGAGACATCGACCGTCACGCCGAGCAGATCGCGGATCGTATTGCGATACTCCTCGCGCGTCAGTCTGCGAAACGAGACACGTTCCCCCAACCCCGCCTTCTGAGCGGCGTCCGCCTCCTTGAGTTGAGCCGTGATCCAGTCCGCTATATTCGCTATGTCTTTCGGCTTCGGCTGCAGGGAGCCTTTCGGGGGCATCTCCGCCGCATTCATGCGCTCCATGATGTCGGCCCAATGCATCGCCGTGATCTGCGCAGAAAAATCGTGTCCCAGCGTATCCAGGCGTATCCCACCGCGCTGGAGGCTTGGGCCATGGCACTGTACGCAGTATTTCGCAAAGAACGGCTTCACCGTCTTATCATATTCGGAAGGCGGCGTCTGGGCCGCAAAACTGGTCGGAGCCACCGACAGCGAGACAGAGCCAAGCAGCAACGTGGAAACGGTCAGACAGCCCATCGTCATCCATACCCGACGCGGGGCGCACCTAGGTTTTCGGTCGGAGTCGGTTTTCGGCACGGGTTTCCTTCTCTCCACAGAACGCATCTCCTTGCCTCGTCGGCCATGTAGCGAGTTAGACTCTCAGGCGCCTTGGTCTGTTACCGGTATTTTACCGTTTCGGCGAGAACACGACAAGAGTTCCATCGATCCCCACGGCGAGGAGGGATCGATGTCTGCGGCTCGCGCGTTTCCGTCAACTTTGTCGATGCGTCAGAAAAATCGTCAACGCAGCTACGAACACGGACCAGGCATTCACGGTGAACCAGAGCGGGACTTCCTTGGCGCTTCGTTTGACCAGCGCTATCTGTTGTTCCAGAGGAACGGGTCTCATGGCACGCGATAATTGGCCGATCCGGCCTGCCACGAATAAGCAGGCCGCCGCCGCTGGCAACAGAGCGACAAGAAGTCCGTATCCTGTCCCATCCGCCGTCAGGCGTCTCCCCAGAAGCCAGAGAATGCAGGCGCCGCCGCCGATCACGAGCAGAAGGGCGAGTCGTATCCCACGTTCCAGTCCCAAGGCGATGACCGACGTTCGGACCCCTGCCTCTAAATCTTCGGGGTAGTCCTCTGCGGTGTTGACCAGTGTCACTCCCATCTGGAGGGTTCCAAAGGCGAGGGTGATCGCCGTCACGTCCGCCGCCAGCACCGGATGAACCAGAACGGCTGCCAGGAGCATAGGACCGACAAAAATGATGAGCCAGAGGCAGATCGCCCCAGCCACTCCCCTCCCCTTCAGGCGCACCGGGGCCACCGAATAGGCCGCTCCCAGGGCCAGACCGACGATCACCATTCCCAGCAGCAGCCAGCGGCCCAAACGCCAGGAGAGGTGGGCCGCAATCAGGACGGCCACCACGACCGCAGAGCCGATCTGAAATTTCACGAAGGGAACGCCCAGACCGTAAACGGCCTCCGAAAGGCTCTTCTTGTACACCGCGTCGAGATCACGATCCGCGAGGCAGTTGATCATGTCGCCGAAAGCGAACAGTAGAAAAAAGAGAAAGACGCCCTCCCAGAGCGATGCCGTTTTGAGTTCGGCGCTGCGGCTGACAGACAATAGGACCGGGATCGCGAAGATCGGGATTTCGGCGATACGGAACTCCAGCCGCCGAATCAGGAGCAGGTTTTTGAGAAAGTGCATGGCTAAAACACATTCACCCGGCGCAGGCGGCGCGCGGAATCGTCCTTAAACGCATTCCTGCCATGCAGAAGCGCGTAATTGTCTGCGAGCACGATGTCGTCTACTTCCCATACATGGGCGGCACAGAGGTGGGGCGCTCGCAGCAGCCCCCTCATGGTCTGGAGAAACGCCGCGTGCGCGTCCGGTGGGATGCCGTGGATCTCCAATCGCACCGGGTTCAGGTCGTGGACGGGCTCCGCAAAGCGAACCACTTCCTCTCCGGTCTGTGGATGCAGCCCCAGAAGAGGTGAGGTAAAACTGCCTCCGTAGTGAGCGAGTTTGTCGGTGGAGTAGGTGATCTCGATTTCCTGCCATCGCACCTTCGTCTCCGATTCTGTCTGGCGGAGGAGAGCGACCGTATCGCAGAAGAGGGTCTCTCCTCCGCTCGCGGCGGCGGGAGCCTGCTCGCAATGGAAGACGATCACACTGGGGATGCGTCCGGCGAAAGCGCCGTCCCAGTGAAAGGGCACCTCGCAGTGGGTATACAGATAGTTTTTGGCGTCCGGTCGGGCCTCCAGGTTGTTGACTGCGCCAAACTCCCACTCCTGTATGGGACCAAGAGTTTTGCCGAACTCGACTAGCGCCTCTCCGACCGGCGGAGCGAAACCGCGCAGAACTACCAGACGACATTGGCGCACCCATCCGCGCAGCGTTTCGACCGGTATGTCCGTCAGACTCGCCATTCCGCTGTTCGGAGAAACCGTAACGCCGAACGGTTCCCGTTGCGCCAGTCTCCAGCGCAGGCTCGATTCATCCATGTTGTTTCTCCTTTTTCTTTCCGACTTCCTGGACGAGCATCGTTTGGGTAGCAAGGCCCTCCGGGGGAATCCCCAGATGGCTTCGCAGTTCCGCCACCGTCATATCCAGCAGGTTCTCATAATCGCGACCGCGTCGGTAGAGCCCACGTGCGCCGCGCGATCCTTTCCAGGCGCGCCAGACACGACCGGGGCAGATCACGGCTCCGATGCAGACAGCGCCCACGCACAGCGCCAGGATCAGCAGATTGCCCCAGCCTGTCCGCAACTCGAACGCGCTGATTTCGGCCTCTCCGATCAACCCGGATCCGAACCCGGTGGCGACATGGTGCAGGTCATGCAGGGGCAACAGCCCTGGATTTCGGAGCCGTACCTGCCACGGTCCCAGGTGGAGCGTGAAGCGCGGATCCGTGTAGGTTGCAGGGCCGAGCGCATTGGCCGCGAGAAATCGATCACGCGCTTCGCGAACCGTCGGGTCGGGTGGTGTCGGCAGTTGGGTCATGGCAGTTCGGCCAGGTCATAATAGTAGGGTCGGCCGTGCACGGATACCGGCAGCGCACCGAGCTCTTCGGCTTTCTGACGGGGCATCAGTCGGAACCCTCCCGGCAGTCTGACGGCAACGCTGTGCCAGGGCGTAAGCCAGACGTCGTCGGCATCGCCCAAAAGAATACCGATCTTGTCGGAGTGTGGCCCGTGCGGATGGATGGACAGCCTCAACGCCGTAGGGAAGCACTCCGCCAGCAACCTGCCCCAGGCATCGCTGCGCTGGATAACCTGATAGGCACGCTCTTTCGCATCCTTACGCAACTGTGTTTTGCTCTTCTCCGTCTCGACCCCGAGGGTATCTTCATAGAGAAAGCGGTGTATCCCGTTGAAATGCGTCTGATGCTGGGGATGGTCATGGATGCGAGTCTCGATCTGCCCAAGCGGTTCGGCGTAGTGCAGGGTAAGGTGATGGCGCATGGCCGCATAGTCGGCGCCCTCGTAGAGATCACCCATACTGAAGGTATCGAGGAAAGGGGTCTGTTGCGCAGCGATCATGTCGCGCACAGCGGCCCCGTAAAGGGTCACATAGTCGTCGGAGACGCCCACCAGATCACTGAATACGTGGCCGTCCGAGCAGATCGTCAGGCGAACGCCGGGCGGGTAGATCTGCGTGATCTCGGCACAAATGCGGTGCAAAAAGAGAAGCGCCTGTTCCTCCGCCATATCCGGCAGTGTGCCGAGAACCTTGCGCGGGCTGGGAGATTTGGCGGGAAAGGCGGGGAGGAGCAGATGCAACCGCTCCCCTGCCTGTATCGCGCGCCGAAGTTTTGGCAGATGGAGGGCAAAACAGCTCGCACAGGGTGAGGTCGCGCATTCTCCTGCTTCCGGGAGAATCCGACGGTAGCGGAACAGCCGTTGCAGAATCTGTTCGGCAAGCCGCGAGGCGTCGCTGTCTGCTTCCGCACGGAGCAAGGGGCCGACGACCTTATCCACCGCGGTCAAACCCGCCAGAACCGCGTTATGGGGAAGAAGCGAATTCTCGGTCGATAGCAGTCCGCTGACACGACGCAGTGCGCTCTGAGCCGCTTTCTGTTCTGAAGACTCGTCCTGCATCCAGACAAGCATCAGGGCCAGATGAATACTGTAGAGACTGTGCGCTAACGCCTCGGCGTTCCTGCCGGGACAGTCACTCGCGCCGTACACAACCGCCGATACGACCCCCACCATCGTGATCCGAACCAGTTCTGTCTGGCTGCCCAGCACACCAAACGGATGGCGTGCGTGGAGCAGCGTACCGAGCTGTGCCTTGAGCGCGTGCCTGTACGGAGCGGCAGCGTCGAACTTCCTCTGCATCATCGCCGCGAACCGCTCCGAGATAGTGGTCGCTGGCAGGTCCGAAATCTGAGCGGCCAACTCCATATTCAGCTTCAGGTAGAGCGCCAGCACCAGATCCTCATCCCGCCCAAAATAGATGTTCGCCCGTTCCAAGGGGCAGTCAATCGCCTGGGCCGCAGCCTCTACCAGCCCACTTCCCACTTCCCGGCTTTCGAGCAGAGCGACACCAGCCTCCATCAAGCGCAAACGTGTCCGTAGGCCCTCCGGGGCTTCTATTTGCAGGGTCTCTGGCATTCACTCCTCCCGGCATCTCAACGTTCAACTTACCTATTTCAGTACGTATTTCTTAGCGCGAACAAGATCTAAGGATAGGCTCGTCCTGGCTGCTGGAAAACCTTGGCCCAGGAAACGAATGAGTAGCCCTAAGGCATCGCACTCTTCTAATGGGATGACAACAGAGACAATACATAGGACCTGATAACAAAGCTAAACTCTACCAAGTGGCCATTGCGCGGCATCTTCAAGTCTTCCGCGAGTTGAAGTGCTTGTTCATCGGTGAGTGCCATAGGATCGGGAACAAACGCTTCAATAGCGCTGCTGCGCCAGGCAACCAATGTCGGATGGTCAAGTTTCAATAACCGAATACATTCCTGTGCGCTTTGACTTGTACCAGAAAGGGATCCATCGACACCAAACTTGAACTGGGTCTCACATTTAGGATCCGTTGGCAATAGTGGAAGCGGAAGATCACCTCGTGCTACAGCGCCGAATTGTTCGGTGATGGTACCACCGACCCCAATGGCTGCGATCATATTGTTATAATCCATATCTTCCCCAAGATCCATTCCGAGTTTCTTACCTAGCGCCTCATCCAGGTAGAACCTTTGAATAGGTTTTGAGATCAGCGAAGCACTTCCACTATCCCAGTGGCGGTGCAAGCATACTACCTTGAAGAGGTACTAGCGCCTCTCGTTCTTTCCGACATTGAGACTGGGCCTTCAGGTGTTCAATGTGCGCGAAGAACCAGTGGTGAATTGGTGCCGGTGGCCGCCTGACTCCGAGACGACCCTCGTCGATTCCTACACCCGAATATCCACAGAGTCCCCCTTGCTCTACAATGAGCAACGCGGTAAGTTCCTTTTTGCCGTTGAAGGCCACATAATCTATAGGGAAATCACTCTCAGAATCCTCGATCCGCGCCTGAAGTTGCCGATCAACAAACGATAGGCATCAGGCTTCTGTCGTCAATCAGTGACCGCCCAACCGTTCCTTCATGAGCGATAAGAGGACCGCCTGTCCCAGGTGGTAGGCTTCGTGCTCGATGACGTGGTGGAGGATCCAGCGGACCGTGCAACTGCGGGTCGGACTCCAGACCACGGTGCGAACCTCGTCGGGATCGAGCAGGGCGCGCAGAAGCGTGAGGGAGCGCGCCCGGATCTCATCGTGCTGTGCGTAGTACCAGGAGAGCGGTCTGCGCGGAGGAGCGGGCCAGAGACCCTCGTACTGGGCGATAGAGGGGCCGCCCATCATCTGCTCCTCCAGGTCCATCGGGGTCTCCTGTCCGGCGGCGACCAGATGCAGCCATCCGGCCTCGCAGGCGGCGACATGAATCAGGATCGCGCCGATACTATGGCCGTTCGGGTATGGCTGCCAGATCAGCGCCTCCTCCTCTACTTCGCCCAACGCACTTCGCATGTTCTGCGTGCCCGCCTCCAAAAGGCCCAATAGCAGGCCTATTTCGGAATTGCGCGCCTCGACAGACACGACGTCTCGCGCGGAAATATTGGTAGGGTTCGCTTGCATCTTAGGGTCCTATCTGTTCTATTGTAAAGCCCGATCCGGAGTTGCGCAGTGGGGCTCATCGCTCTTAAGTTGGAGAAAATAGGCGCGCAGGAGTGGTTTGATGCCGGGTTTCTGCATGGCGGTAAACTCGGCAAACCGTCGGCGGTCCTGATTGATCCATATTTGGAAATACCGCATCGCTTCGGCGTTGGCTCCGCTGGCGGCAGCAGCGTTAGCTATTTCGAGCACGTTGCCTACCGGAGGGCTTTTGCGGAGGAGAGCTTCCATGCCCTTCCAGTCGTGCAGTTTGCTGCGGGCGCTCCAAAGAGTGGAGAGCAGTTCCCACAACGGCTGTTCTGAAGTCGCACGGGGCAATGCCTCTTCCAGAACCGGGATAGCGCGGGCGGCGTCTCCCCACAGCACTTCCATCTCCCCCAACGCATAGGCACGGCTCGTCGGGGCACCTCGGGACAGTTCTGAAAGCCGTTTCCACACACGATCCTCCTGCTCTCCGGTAGCGCTTAGAGAAAGCGTTCGCAGCAGCGAGACAAAATGGCTCCAGTCCGGCTGGGCGCTCAAAAACGCCCAGACACGGGGATCCTTGTAGTCGATCGGATGTATCGATTCGGACCGAAAGCTGGCCATATTCTGAAAGAGGGCTTCGGCATAAGAACTGGCAGGCGGTGCGAGATCCAGTTCGCGATTCAGCAGCGCGAACATATCCGTCGGATGGTCGATGTTGCGCAGCCAGAGATGCCGCCTATACGCCTGCACAATGTCCCATCGCAGGTTGATCGGACCATCGACTGTTGGAAGGGGCGCCAGTTTCAGCGCCTGTTCGAAGGCTTTGACCGCAGGAGCGTCCTCTGACCTGCCGGAATAGTAGAGGCCCCGCTCCAGCCAGTATTCCGGCGACGCCTGATTTTCAGGCTTTGTTTCTGCCGCGACAATCCTACGTTCTACCACCCTTGCTCCGCTGCCGGCCTGTATCTGCCCGACCCCGAAAGCCTGGTAGGGGTCGGGAAGCCCCTCTTTGTTCTCTGCGGTCAACGTTTCCAGCAGCGCCTGCGCCTTCGCGTGCTCTCCCTGGGCCTGGTACGCGTTCATGAGCGCGGTTTGGGTCCAGTTGCGCAGTTGCGGCGCTGTGAGGGGCGGTTCGAGTACCGCGGAGGCAAAGCGCATCCGACGCGTGTAGTCGCGATACCAGATGGCATCTTGCGCGGTGAACTTTGTTTGGAGCGCGCGCAGGTAGAGGGGCGCGGGGTCGCCGCCGACATTGCCGATATTACCTCCCAGTATAAACGCCTCGATGGCGAGTTTGGGACGACAAACCAGGCCGAGCCAGCGGAGATCGTAAGGCCGATTCGCCTGGCGGCAGATGCGGATCGCCTGAAGATAGCGGTCTATTGCCTCGCCATCGTCGGGGTGAGAACGGATGCGCTTCTCTTCTGCGGCGATCAGCGGCCCCTCGGTTTTTTGGCGCGCTCTCCGTCGGATTCGGGCTGCATACCACTCTCCGGAGCCCTGCATGTCCCCCTTGGCAAGCCATGCATCGATGCGGTCGGCAGGCAGGGTGACCAGAGCGCCGTCGATGATCTCCGGGCTGTACATCTCCTCGGAAAACAGAGCGCATATCTGGAAAGCGATCTGCGGATCGTGATACCGAACACAGTCACTGGCCAGTGCGCTGAGGCCCCAGTGCCCGTCCGCCGTAAGCGAGGTCGGACGCGACAGGAGCATCGCGAGTACATCCTGGCGATAGTCCGCCCGAACCAGCAGCGCAAGGCGGCGCAGCCAGGCGGCGGCATCCTGCGGCGCTGGCGACATCAAAGCGCGTTTCGCCAGCGCTCCGATGTCGGTGCTGTCGAGTTCTACGGACAGGGCACTGTTCGCACTCTCCCAGGTCGGATGGAGATGCTGCCCCCCCGGTGCCGACGCCGGATCAGCGCCATGAATCTGCGCGTGGGTAGGCGATGCAACCCCCAGGGTGAGGGCGACGAGAAAAAGGGCCATCGGGCAAAATTGGCGCATGAAAGCCTCCAAAAACCTATCGGTCTGCAACCCCGAACTTCGTGTGTTTTAGACGACAGTTGCCGCTGGAATGTTACCCGACTTCCTCCAGAAAAATGTTTACTGTGAGATGCGTAACAGGATGGGAACAGTCCGACAGGTGTAGTCGTCAATGGCTAGTAGGAACCCCAGGGTCCGCGTGTTCCATAGTTGACTGTTCAGGTTGTCAATGCATCCTTGTTATACAGGAATAAAATCACATGGCAGACATCTCTATCGATGGTCTCTGTCAGTGCGCGGCAGTATCCTCGTCGCGCAATGGCGGAAGTGTTGCCGAAGACGCGTGGGATCACTTCGAGTGCGGAGTGGCCTGGGCGCAGATCGGCGCGTACGAACAGGCGCTGGAGGCATGGAGGCAGGCCCTCCGCGTCGCCCCGGATCTGGCGGAAGCCTCTGCGGCGATGGGCAGCGCTTATATGAGTTTAGGCTGCTGGCACGAGGCCGTACGCAGCTACCAGAGGGCGATCCAGTCCGCGCCCCATCTCCTCGAAAGTTACTATGGGCTCGGCAGCGCGTACGGTCGGCTGGGCGATTTTGCCCGTGCCATCGAAACGTATGAATTGGCTTTCCAACTCCTTCCCCACGGACACGCCCTGAACCAGCAAGCCGACGCAACCAGCCTTGAATACACAGCGCAGGAGGCGCTGCGTGGGGAACCTGTCGGATTTCAAAATCGGTTACGGTCAGACACCGAGGGCTTCGATTTTTCGGCCCTGCTATCAAGTCCGACTGCGCGGCGACACGCGGCCCGACAGGAGCAGGGATAGGCATGACCGAGCAAGACCGCGTGGACAAGCTGAAGGCCAGGATGAGCCGATGGCAGGCCTATGTCGATAGACCGCAGGCGAACACCGTTCCCGAAACCGCAGACACCGCAGACACCGCAGAGACGCCGGTCGAGATTCATCAGGGCCGAACCGTCCGCAAGCCGGAGAGACCCCAACCGGCTCTCCTGTCAGAACAGGTCCGAGTTCCTCCGCCCAGACGTGATCCTGAGCGGGCAAATCCGCCCCCTGCCGATCTGTTGACCGACCTTCAAGAGGCGCGCATCGCCGATCTAAAAATTGCCATCGCCCGAGAACGTGAGCAGGCCGATCGATTGGCAGAAGAGGTAAGGCTGGCGTTCTGGGTTAAAATCCCCAAGGAAGGCGGGCAGTCCAACAGTACCCAGTCCATCAGATGCTGTTCGCCATACGGCTGAAGCGCCTGACGCAGTCGGTATCCAGCCTGTTCGGAACGTGCAAGGGCCATATCGCATCGGGCCATATCCATGTGGCCGGGCGCGAGATACAGAGGCGTGTCGCCGATCCGGCGGACGATTTCGGTGAGGGGCTTGCGGATCGGGTCGAGCAGGACATCACTCAGTCCGTAGGGCGCTTCCTCCCCTTCTCCCAATAGCCCCAGGGTCATGTTGGCCTGCGGATCCAGATCCACTAACATCGTCCGCAATCCTCGACTCGCTAAGCACGCTCCCAAATTGGCGCAGGTCGTGGTCTTGCCGACGCCGCCTTTCTGGTTGATAACTGCGACGATAATCATCTTGCTCTAAGCCTTGCTGGCGCATGGCCGACCGCCCAATCGGCCATGCGCATCTAAGTTCTCGTGCCTGCGTGGATTGCGCTGCGTTCCCAGAGGGGTTCGCTCGGCAGCGACAAGCGCAGGATCTGACCCATGTTGTGGGCTTCCCAGGCGCGTTCCCCCAATGCGCGAAACAGAATCAATCCCTCCTGAAACCGCTCCGTGGCCTCGGGGGCGTCGTTCTGTAAGAGCGCTAACCGCGCCAGGGCGTTCAGGTTGTGCGCTTCGTCCTGGCGATGCCCCAAAGAGCGGTTCAGTTCCAGGGCTCTTTCGTAGTGCTGTTGCGCGATCGCATATTCGCCTCCGTCGCGCGCGGCGCTGCCCAGACAGTGCAGCGTCCGCGCCTCCTGCGCCTGGTCGCCGAGTTCCCGAAAGGCGACGACAGCCTGCTCGTAGGACTGCATGGCCGTCGTGAAATCGCTCTGAGAGAGAGCGAGGCGGGCGAGGCTGGTAAGATATCGTACTTCGTTTGGCCCATCTCCTGCAGTGTGGCAACGCTCGATAGCGGTGAAAAAGCGGGAGCGTGCCGCCGAATAGTTCTCCAAACCGGAGGCCCGATTCGCCTCGGCCGTACGCGCCACCAATGCATTGCCTTCGGCAGGGCGACCCCACCAGGCGCAGAGAGGAAGCAACGCAGTCGCCAGCCGCACCCCGTGCGCTCCCTCTGCGGCTTCCTGACGCAGAGAGAGCAGCGCCGCCCGCAAATTGAGGTATTCGCGCTCCACGTATACCTTCCATCCTTCCGAATCCGGCCCTGTCAAACCCAGAGCGCCCTGCTCGGCGAGTTGGGTAAAGTATTCGGCATGACGTCGGCGAAATTCCGCAGCCTCGCCGCGTGCGCTCAACCGCGCCTCGGCATCGTGACGAACAGCATCGCGCAGGCACTCCCGCGCGAATCCAGCGCGCTGTTCCGCCGCAATGAAGGCGCAGGCACGCAAGGATTCGAGGAGCGTCGGCAACAGGTCCGAGGGCAGAAACTCGTCGCAACAGACGGCTGTCGCGGCTTCGAGCGACCAGCCGGACTGGAAGACGGAAAGACGTTCCAGCAGGATCTGCTCCGGTTCCGTAAGCCGTTGGTAAGCCCAGTCGAGGACGCATTGCAGCGTCTGCTCCCACGAGAGTTGCTGCCCCTGAATGAGATCGCGGAGCGACTCGACCAGATCCTCCAAGGAAGCCGCCGACTGGGAAGCAAGCCCGCCGATGGCGAGTTCGAGCGCCAGCGGCAGACTGTTCAGGAGAGAACATAATTCCGTCAGCAAAGGCTCGTCGAGATCGACGGGAGAAGCAAGCTGTGCGGCGCGCTCGCGACAGAGCTGTATCGCGTCTGATCCTCCTTCTCTCTCGAAAGAGTTCAGGGCAGGAACGCAGTAGATCGCTTCGTCCCGCAGTCCGAGCCCCTTACGTGCACAAACAACGCATTTGATGCCCGGACACGCGGCTAAGAGGGCGGTCACCAGGCGGGCGCAGGCGGGAAGATTGGATTCCCCGGCGTCCAGAACCAGCAGCGCCTTCTTGTCCCGCAATAGGGCGATGATCCCGGCGGTGAGGGAGGTCTCGCCCCCGGCCTTCGCACCGAGCGCCCAGGCAATCGCGCCCGGCACGATCTCGGCGTCCGAAACCGAAGGCAGTTCCGTAAACCACACGCCGTCGGGGAACGCGCCGCGCATGTCTGAAGCCAGGGCAGTCGCAAGGCGACTCTTGCCGATTCCTGCTGAACCGATCAGTGTCAGAATCCGGGAACTGCTGAGTGAGCGTTTGAGGGCGACGCTCTCCGTAGTTCGACCCACGAAGGAGGTCCAGGCAAGCGGCAGGTTGGTAGGGGATGCGCCCGCCAGGCGCAACGGCGGGAACTCCGCGAGCAGGTCGGCGTGGGACACCTGAAAAACAGCTTCGGGCTCGTCCTGCCCAGCGTACCGGAACTTGCCCAGATTCAGCAGTCGGACGCCTGCGGGCCATCGGTTTTGGAGCGCGTGGGCACACTCGGCGGAGACCAGTATCTGCCCGCCGTGCCCTGCTGCCAGCAGCGGACCGACATGGGCGACGGTCTCCCCGACATAATGCCCCTCCTCTATCTGAGCGCGGCCAGTATGCAGCGCAACCCGGAAGCGCTGTACGACCGAGAGCTCCGCGGTCGCTAACTTCCTCCGCTCGGCATGAAAAATCTGTTCGATCGCCACCGCGACGGTCAGAGCCTCTTCAGGGCTGGAGAAGGCGGCACGAATGCTATCCTCATCGATGGAAATGATATAACCGTTCTGCGCATGAAGCACATAGAGAAGCGCCTCCCGCAGAGAAGAGTCGGGGATATGGAAATCCGGCATGTTCTCCAAAGGAGCCTCGCCGTGATCGACTTCCGCAAAGAGCAGGGTGATGTTTCCGGTCGGTATTTTCATCGGTCGCCTCCCACATTCCGTCGCAGGTGAGTTACACTCCAAATAGTAGTGAATTCACGCGATTCAGACGACCTATGATGCATTCCACACCTTTGGAAAGAAGGGGGTTTGTGGAGAGCATGCCCCCGACCACAGATGTGATGGGGAGCATGCTGCTCCTCTAGTAAGGAACGAGAACGTAGTACGCAGAGGCGGATCCTACCTTGTTGCCTTTGGCCACCACCACGTTTGCGTCGTTGATAAGCGTTCCAGACGTAAGGGTTACGCCCGTTCCCGTAGGAATCAGCGTGTTGATGTTTACCGCTTTGCCATCCTTCCATATGTAGGGCACGGCAGGCGCGGACGGCCCCCCAAGGAATCCGACGACAACTCCACTGTCGTTGATCGAGGTCACATACCGATAAGCGGCGCTGTATCCGACAGGAACGGGCAGGATCTGCGGTGCCGCGGTGACGCTGGTCCAGAGGACGGGCGTCATGCCGTCAATGATTCCGGTGATCGCGCCGTTCGCGCTCATGGCGGTGAGTTGACCGACATCTCCCGCTGCGGACAGGGACGTAATGTTCTGCACCTGGATCGGATCGGAGGCAGATGCAGGCGCCGTGAACAGTGCAGAGCTAGAGAATTTGCCCTGGCCGATGAGGATCAAAATCGTGCCATCGTCTGCGATAAAAAACGAGGTCGCAGGGTCGTACTGGCCGCCGATCGGGTCGCTCGTAAGGTAAGCGAAGGAATTCATCGGCAGCAGACGCGGATTCGAGGTCGCATCGGCCCTGTGGCCTTCAGCATCGCCATCGGATAGCTCAAACCGCTATTTAGGGCTTGATCCGACGCGATCGCGGCTGCCCGAAAGGCCAGGTTTCCCTGCGGTGGGGGGGTAGAGGATCCGCTATTACTACTCCCACCCCCACCGCACCCGCTCAGCAAGACGACTAGAAATCCGACAGCGCAGAGGCTCCAGAGCCCCCTCGTACTCCGTCTACATCGCCGTGTTGCCGTTTGCATCAATTTCCCTATTTTTTCCGGCAAGCCTTGCCTTAATGCGATACGAGCAACCGCATCCTGATGCCGCTCTTGTTCGGCACGCGTACTCACAATTCCTAGGTTTCGGGAGATTAAGGTCTTGCTGATTTCAGGCATACTGCGACAGATGCAGCCGCAGCGCCCCACGTGCCCCTGCGACAATCTTCACTCCCTGGTCGGTGCGGGCGGCGACTCCGTTCGTGATGCGCACGAAATAGGGAAAGTCACGGAAGCTGTATTTCAGGCGAGTGGCGGAAACATCTTGCAGCGCACTGCGACCGGCAACCCACTCCAATACCAGCGCGAGTTTTGCACTGGAAGGAGCGACCTCCAGGCTGAACGCGATCTCTCTTTCATGGAAGACCGCGATGAGGTTTCCGCCTCCCTCCAGAGGCACCTGGGTGCGCAGTTCGGCGCCTTTTTCCACGACCGTGGGCAGACCGGTCATCACGAGCGGGGTCTCCCGACCGTCTGCTTCGATCCGAACGAACCTGCCCATGGCGCGGCGGCCGGGGCGGTTGCCACGCGCAGCGTCATCGCTCCAGTGGTAGCCGTCGAGTACTGCCAGCATCCGCTGCTCGATGCCGTGCTGCCGAACAGGCTCGGTCAGATAGGGCTGCGGGAACCGGTCGTCATAGACGTGCAAGTCGCGTAGGTAGAACTGATTGCCATGGAAGTGCAGGTTTGCCCGGAGAAACTTGCTCTGATACCAGACGGTGCGCTGCGGCGCCTCGGTATGGCCGAACGGATCCTGCAGCATGACCTGGGCCTGCGTGGGGGTGGACTTGAAGGCACGCTTAAAGCGGCGACCTGTCTCCCCCATCGTCTCGACAAGGAGCTTGCCCTCATTCCGCACCTTCGCCAGCTTCTCCATCTGCATTGGGAACGCCTGCCGCATAGAAGGCCAGCCGAAACTGTTTTCCTGACCGAGTTGCGCATACCCAAATGCCTGGGAGGGAGCGTGCGCGATCATATCGAGAAAGCGTTCGTTGAAGATATCGGACCGGCCTGTCGGCCAGACCGTCTCCATAGTGTCGGGCGCGGAGATCGTGTTGTCGTAGTAGTAGACAGGATCCTGGCCGAGCAGACGGAAGATCGGGCTCGCGATCTGATTCTTTGCTTCGACCGCCGGGCTCCAGGCGTTCAGACGGTTCGGATAGTAGCCTGCGATGGGCACACCCCAGATCGTAAAGCCATCCGTCGCCAACTGGTCGCGGCAGTTGCCGAAGGCGTCGATGCCGTAGTGGTCGGAAAGATGCCCGACGGTGACAGCGTCCAGATTCCACGAGGCGATGGATTTCACGTCACGTCCGAAGACACGCTTGAACGTCGCCACGGCCGTATCGGCGAGTTTGCGGCGTTCGTCCGGAGTGTAGCCGATGGCATAGGCGACCGGAACGTGGTAGTCCCACTCCCAATTCGGATTGCCGCGCCATGCGATGCCGGCGTCGTCACAGATCCTCCGGTTCATCTCGAACCAGATTCCTACCTCATGATCCGTCGGCATTTCCAACTTCAGGAACTCTACGAACGGGCCTTCGACGAGCGCATCGTACTGCAGCAGCCACGTGGCCGGAAACTTGTGCGCCTTGATCAGCGCCATCTGTTGGCGTACCGGCTCCATCAAGTCCATCTGCTCACGCGGCTCCTCCGCCCGGATGAAATTAATGGAGCTTACGCAGCAGTTTAAGATCCTCTGCAGATAGCACTGGATCCAGTGGGGCCGGAGCCTCCTGCTGCGGCAGTGTAGCCTTTGCGGTAACCTCTTGCGGTACAGATGCCGCGGCAAGCGCGCTGGTAGCCCGGAAGACCGCGAACTCGTAGCGAGTACAGCGGTTACCAGAGAAAACGCCCGCGGGATAACCCTTCAGAACGTTGCGACGCTGCAACCGTACGATGGCATTATAGGTCCAGTTTCCTCTGGGCACTTCGTGGTAGGCTGGCCCCTCATCGTCTGGAGACGTGGAGAGAGCGGCCCCTTCGACCGTGGAAGCAAAGGAAAGAGGAGCCTTTTCGAGCGAGCAGAGACAAGATCCTGTCGAGGGCGGGCCATTCAGAACCAGGAATAACCCGCTTAGGCTGAAAAGATGAATCATCGAAAGTAACTCCTGACCGGGATGTCCTTTATACGCAGGAAAAGATCATCCCATAGAGCCTAGCCCGAGAGCCGAGACTTGCAGGCCGACGAATCCAGGTATGCGCTTCTGCATTTTTTCTGCTCGCAAAATGGAGAGCAAATTCGGCTTTCGCTGAAACGAAACTGTCTCCGCATCGGTCACTCCTTTTGTAGGCTATACGCGTCTGTATACGCAACAGACTGACATATAGGATGCATGGATGCATACAAGGAGAAACCACGATGTTTGATCCCAAAGGCTTTGAGAACTCCCGACCGGATGGCTTCAGTGTGCTTGAAGTCGTCGCGGGTCTGCCCGACATGGACGGCCCCCGTCGGTTCGTCCCGCTCAAACTCACCCACCTGACCGGGGATGTCGCCGGTCCCCTCGCCGATCTGCGCCTGACGCAGACGTTCGGCTACTCCGCACAGGAGTGCAGCCAGGTTCTCGAAGCTCTCTATCGGTTTCCTCTGCCCGGCGACGCTGCCGTTACAGGCGTCACCGTACGCTTCGGTGAGGTGGTCCTCCAGGCTGAATTGAAGGAGCGCAGGCAAGCGGAGGCCGACTATGAGGCAGCCAAGCTGGAGGGCAAGCAGGCGACACTTGCAACTCGGGAGAGTCCGGATGTCTTCACCCTCCAGGTCGCAGGACTAAAGCCGGGTCAGGAGGTGACGGTCGAGACGTCGTATGTGCAGTTGGCGCGCTACGAGGGCGCGGACTGGACGCTGCGCATTCCCTTGACGACCGCACCCCGTTATGTTCGAGGAGACGAGGGCGCCTCCCGCCATGTCCAGGGTCAGCCATTGGCATCGATGCGCGATCCCGGCCATCGCTTTTCGCTGGACCTTCTCCTCCATAACGCCGAGAATGTAAAGAGCCGCACGCATGTGTTAGAGTTCTCTTCAGGGGCGGAGGGGCTACACGTTCGCCTTAAGGAGGGCGAGGTCGTTCCGGACCGAGACTGTGTGCTGACCTGGCGCGCCGAGCAGGCGGATCAGCATCCTGCCATGCACGTTCTGCTGCATGACGACAGGGCGACCAACCAGGTCTATTTCCTGGCGCTGCTTGCCCCGCCCAGAACGCGGCCTACAAGTGGCCTTGTTTCCCGCGAGGCGATCCTGCTCGTGGATCATTCCGGCTCGATGGGCGGCGCCAAGTGGGAAGCCGCCGACTGGACCGTAACGCGCTTCCTCCAGGGCCTCACGCCACAAGACACCTTTGCCCTCGGTCTCTTTCACGACAACACGCAATGGTTTGGATCCAAGCCGGTCGCCGCGACCCCGGATGCCGTCGCGGCAGGAGTGAAATATCTGCTCAATAGCAAAGACAGCGGCGGTACGAACCTGGGCGTTGCGCTGGAGCAGGCGCTCAGTCTGCCACGCACCGGAGGCTCGCGGGCTCGCCACATCCTCCTCGTGACGGACGCCGCCGTCTCCGATTCTGGCCGCATCCTCCGACTGGCGAGCGAAGAGGCGCATCAGGCCCAGCGTCGGCGTCTTAGCGTCGTCTGCATCGATGCAGCCCCGAACGCTTTGCTGGCAAACGAGCTGGCCGAGCGTGGAGGAGGCGTCTCCCGCTTCCTCACGAGCGAACCCGAGCAGGAAGACATCACGACCGCCCTGGACAGTTTACTGGAGGACTGGAGCGCGCCCGTTCTTACCGGCGTGCGCCTGACCGTCAATCGACCGAAAGCCGAAGCGGTGGATCGCGCAGTCGAATCGCAGCCGCAACAGGGAGGCAGTTGGATCGATATCGGCGATCTGCCTTCTGGCCGTGCCGTCTGGGTCGCGGGGCGCGTGCCCCGCGGCGACTCTCCCGATCTCTCCTTTCGTCTGACTTCCGAAGGAGGCGTCGAGGTCGCTGCATGCCGACGCGATCTGGAGGCCAGTTCTGTACAACGACGTGCGCTCAAGGCGCTCTTTGGGGCACGGCAGGTGCTGGGGCTGGAGTTTCTGACCACCGGGCACTTCGACAAGAACGAGATGCGTAGTCAACTGGTCCGACTGGGCTACGATCCCGACAGCGCCCTGATCGATCCGAATGCAAAGCCAAAATTGTACGGCGAGAACGTGCAGCAGGACGCCCTTGCCGCGCTGCGCGGTCTGCTCGCTCGCGAGTCCCTGGCATATGGACTGGTTTCCAGCGAAACCGCCTTCATCGCCGTACGAACCGAAGCCGGAGAGAAGATCGAACAGACGGTCATTGTAGCCAATGCCCGACCTGCCGGTTGGCAAGACGAGTCGGCGATGCTGTTCAAATCTGCATTTAGCGGTGGGAGTTCCGCTCGCTACACGATGTCGGCGCCGATGCCACCGTCTCCTGCCCCAACGTACGAACCAGCGAAAGCCAAGGGGCTCAGCCCCTCGCAGGGCATAAAGAGGGCAGAAGTCGCGGGTTCTGTAGGAGAGGATGCGTCTGCTGCGAAGCCGGGAATGGTTCAGCAGGCGCTGAATGCGATCGGTGGACTGCTGGGCGTTGGTGGAAAGCCGACTGGCGCTTCTGTCCCTGTTCCCAACAATCCGCCGACGTCGTCTCCGGGCTCCTCTGCCGGGTACTCTCTGCGGTCCGGCTCCAGTTCGAGAGAGGCGGCGTCCTCTGCCGTTCCGGTTTTCTCCGGGATTCCGACCTTTACTCATGGCGAGGCCATCCTTTTCGACTCGACGACCGCTGCCGTTCCTTTCGCCGTTGACGGACGCCTATCACGCCTGGAAGTGGCCTTCCCCAAGGGAGTCCCGACTTCTCTGGAGAGTGAATTGACATTGCTGCTCTATGTCGATGATCTCGCCGCCCCACGTGTGCGTGTTCGGCTCGCAGATCTGATGCAGCAGGGCGGCGTCCGTCCACTGAACATCCTACATACGACCGGACAAATCGTTCGCCTCGTGCTGTCCGATCCTTCCGGTATCTGGACAAAACTGGCCCCGGAACTAACCGTCACCATCCTCTAATGCTGCTCTATGCCCGTCCGCCAGGAAACCAAAATCTTCTGGCGGACTGCTCTGTGGCGAGGAAGAAGATTCCGTTTCGCGCTCCGATTTACCTTTGTTTGTGGCCTCCTCGCCATTGGAAGCTGAGTATTGAACGCGCGGCACGTTTCAGGCGGCACCGGTTTGGTCGTTGTCGAGACCAGGCAGGTGGCCTACCTGCCAGCCCGCATTATTGAGGAAGTCGGCGACGGCGGTTCCAGGCGGCACGAGTTCGTCCAGGGCCGTCAAAAAAGAGGGCGGCAGAGTCAGATCAGCGGCGGGCAGCAGCTCGTGAAACTGTTCCAGGGTGCGAGGCCCGATAATCGGGGCCGTGACCAGGGGATTGGTCAGCGTCCAGGCGATCGCGGCCTGCGCGGGGATCAGTCCATGTCCCTGCGCGATCTGCACAAAGGTCCGTGCCACTTCGGACGCACTGCGATTGGTGCGCTGTCGCCACATGGGAATCCGGGCGATTCGCGAACCTTCAGGCACGCTTTCCGGCGAAACCGTTCCGTACTTCCCCGTCAATTGTCCTCCCGCCAGGGGAGACCAGGGAATCAGTCCCCAGCCATGCTGCGCCAGAAACCCCGCGCGGTCGTTCTCGATACGGCGGTCGAGAAGATTATACGGAGCCTGCTCGCTGATCGGTTCGATCCAGCCGTGGGACCGTGCCTGCCAGAGCGACTCGGCCATCTGCCAACTCGCGAAGGTGCTGGTTCCGTAGTAGCGAATTTTACCCTCCCGAACCAGGGCATCGAATGTCTCCAGAGTCTCTTCCAGCGGCGTAGACGGATCAAAACGGTGCATCTGATAGAGGTCGATATAGTCGGTCTGGAGACGGCGCAGACTGGCCTCTACCGCCGCCCGGATATGGCGGCGCGACAGCCCCCGGTCGTTCGGCCCCGCTCCCATCGCACCATGCACTTTGGTTGCCAGCACGATATCGTCGCGGAACCCATAGGCGTGGAAAGCCTTGCCGAGGATCGCTTCGCTGCCGCCCTGGGAATAGATGTTGGCGGTATCCCAAAAGGTGATGCCTGCTGCATGCGCCGCCCGTAGAATCTCCAGAGAATCCGCCTCGGTGGTGGATTCGCCGAAGTTCAGGCACCCCAAGCACAGACGGCTGACTTTCAAGCCGGATCGCCCCAGTGAAACGTTCGCTGTCATTGTATCTTGATTCTCCTCATGTTATCGTAGCAAGAGTCACTTTCCGATGCTATCGACGGGCCTGACCTTCGGCTCTCTTGGTAGGTGGAGTTGTCCCTGGATCGTCTTTGCTGGGCCGACCAGAATCACGGAGAGAGTATCGGGAGTGAAGTAAGCGCGGGCGACCCTATTCACATCCGCCAGCGTCACGGCGTCCAGCTTTGCCAGGTAGGTTTGCAGATAGTCCTCGGGCAGATGATAGAGCGCCATCTCCGCCAGGTGACCGGCCAGAGCCTCCGGGGTCTGCAAGCGGATCGCGAAGGAGCCTTTCAGATAGCCTTTGTGTACGGCGAACTCTTCCGGAGTAAAGCCACTCTGAGCGGTGCGTGTCAGCACGTTTCGGGTGGCATCGATCAGAGCGCCCGTCGTCTCCGTCTTGGTGTAGGTATCGATGACAAACGCACCACCCTGTCGCTGGGTCTCGAAACGACTGGTGATATGGTAAGTCAGCGAGCGGTTGACCCGGATCTCATCAAGCAAGCGGGAGGTGAACCCGATGCCCAGCATGGCGTTCGCAACCTCCGCCGAAGCGTAGTCACTGCTGCTCCGGGGAATTGCGGTTCGGATGAAGCGGACCTGGGTCTGCGTGGCGTCCGGCTTGTCGACGATAATCTCCCGTTGCCTCCCCGTCGGAACCACCGCGACCTCCGCCACAGGCTCCGGATTGCGCGGCCAATCGGCGAAACGTGTGCGTAGTTTTGCCAGCATTTTGTCCGCCGAGAAGTCGCCGATCACCACCAGGATCATTCGATCCGGCGCGAACACACGTCGATAACAGTTCTGCACGTCCTCCACCGTGAACGCCTGCAGCGCAGAGATCGTCGGCTGCCCGCCATACGCGTGATCGGCATAGACCGTCTCGTGCGCTACCCGGTCGGCGATCCCCACAGGGTCCTCGGTCAATCCCTGCAGACCAGCGACCGCTTGCAGGCGCAGACGGGTGAACTCGGCAGGAGCCAGCGTCGGGCGGCGCAGAACATCGGCCAGCAGATCCAGCGCGGGGTCCGCATCCTTGGCTAACGCGTTTAGCGTGACCCGTGTGGATTCGAGATTCGCCGATGAGTTGAGACTGGCGCCCAAAAAGTCGATCTCTTCGGCGAACTGCTCTGCCGTTCGGGTTCCGGCTCCCCGTCGCAGCAGCGTGGCGGTCAGTTCCCCGAGGCCAGACTTGCCCGCAGGATCGCTCGCGCTTCCCTGTGTGGAGAGCGCCGTAACGCTCAGGGTCGGCACCCGGTGATACTCCATCAGGACGATCTGGAGACCGTTCTCGAGCGTGACGCGCTTCACCGGCGGGAGATGGACCGTCTGCGCGGCGAGGGGCGATGCCGTTACCAGCCAACCGACCAGCAGAACACCTACCAGGTTCGTTGCGCGGTGTAGAAGTGCTTTCATCGGGCATCCTCCCCGCTCGTATTTTCCGGAAAGAGGGTCACTACAGTGCGCGAGCGCTCGGAGAAGTATTTTCGGGCCACCCGTTGTACGTCCGCTGCCGTCACCCGATCCCGCAACGGCAGATCCTCCTGCACCCGTTTCCAGTCTCCGCGCGTCGCCTCCGCTTCGGCCAGCAGTCCTGCACGCCCCAGGTTGGTCTTGAAGCGGTTGAGAAGCCCGACCCGGATGCCATTTTTGGCCTTCTGCAGTTCCCGCTCCGATACCCCTCCGCTTTTGATCTCTTCCAGCACAGCATAGAGGGCAGATTCGCACTCTGCCGCCGTATGTCCGGGGCGCGCCTGCGCCTGCAAAATAAAGAGGCCGGGATCTTTGAGAGCCTCATTCACGGCGAAGGCGTAGGTCGCGAGTTGATCGGTATAGACCAGGCGGTGATAGAGCCGTGAACTCTCGCCGGAGGAGAGAATTTGAGACAGGACATCAAGGGCTGGCGCATCAGGATCGTTGTTGGCAACGCCCCGAAACCCGATCTGCACGGCGGAGAGCGCCGCAACATGATGATAGGCGGCGCGGCGCTCGCCCATCTGCACAGGCTCGGCGTTGATCACGGGAGGACGCGCGGGGCCGCGCGGGATGTCACCGAAGGCCCGCTCCATTTGGGCCAACAGCGTCTTGGTATCGAAGTCGCCTACGATTGCCACCACGGCATTATTGGGCGCGTAGAAGGTGCGAAAGTAGGTTTTCGCGTCCGCCAGCGTGATCGCGTCGAGATCCTTCATAAAGCCGACCACGTCCCAGCGGTAGGGATGCGCCAGAAAGGCGCTGTTCCAGAGCAGTTCGGACATCGCGCCGCCCAGTCGATTGTCCACGCTCACCCGTCGCTCTTCCTTTACCACTCCCCGCTCCTGCTCCAGGTTCGCGGTATCCAGTCGCAGGGCGCGCATCCGATCCGCCTCGATCCGGAGCACCGCGTCCAGAATGGAGACGGAGAACTCCTCATCGTACACCGTGCGATCCTGGGTAGTGTTGCCGTTCGCGCTGCCGCCACCGGATTCGATGGTCTGATCCAGTTGCTTTGGCGGCATTTTCGCGGATCCGTTGAACATCATATGCTCGAACAGGTGGGAAAGCCCGGTGATTCCCGGCCGTTCGTTGCGCGATCCCACCTTGAAAACCGTGGTGTAAGCGATGGAAGGCACGGTATGGTCTTCCAGAGCCAGTATCGTCAGCCCGTTCTGCAATTGAAGACGGGACACATGCAGATCCTGGGCTGCCACCGGCAGACGGCAGAATATCAGGAGCAGGGCAAGCAAAAAGAGGCTTCGAAACCGAAAGAAAAGCATGAGTCTAGTATCTCCGGCATATTGTAAGGGCCGCATCATGCGCCCTCCGTGTCTCGGCTATGGAACGGTTGGGAACATGGGATAGGTCGTGTATCTTTCGTCCTTGACCTGGTAAAACGGCAGAAAAGTGATGCCACCACGGCTTCGGAATACTGGAAGCGCATGTTGTTGATTCAAGATTTCAACCGAGTCGTTGTCGCCTGCCATCACGACAGGCTTGTCGGAGAGCGCCACCAAAAGCAGTGGCCCATAGAGGACTGCCCGACGGTTCGGCGTCTCAGGTGCAATAGCTTCATAGTGCAACGCCATTGGGAACGTGACTTGAAGCGTATCCCCCTCATGCCAAATGCGCTCGACTTCCATGAATTTCCCCGGTACACATGTCACCCGTGAGAACCGGTCGCCGATCTTCACAGTGACGGGTTTCGTGGTCCAGCCGGGAATGCGCACATGCAGCGCAAACCGGGTTGGTTTGCCGGTATGAACGGTCAACGTTGTGGTATCCGTCTGCGGGTAGGTTGTGGTCTGTTCGACCGTGATAGCCTGCTTTCCTGCTTGCCAATGGACACGCGAAGGCGTGAAGAGGTTGACATAGAGGCCATGCGCATCGTGGAAGTAGATGTCGAGCGGATAGTCCGCCGTGATCTGCGCATACGTCCCCGAACAGCAAGGCCAGGCCGAGTTAAAATAGACTTTTTTCGCTCCTGAGTGATAGTCCGAGTAGTAAAAGGTTTTGCCATCCGGCTGCATCGGGAGTGTGGCGAGCATTCCGTTGTAGAGGACGCGCTCCATGTTGTCGCCGTATTTGGCGTCTCCTGTAAACCGAAGCAGATAGCGGTCGAGATTGACGTTCGCATACGAGCCGCAAGGGGTCTCGAAATGGTTGTCGATGCCCTCGATGGATTCAGCGAGCTTGCCGTGCCCTGGCGTCACGAACCGCTCACGCGGCCCCCACCCGCCCGACGCATACATCTGAGTGGTGATAAGGAACGTCCATGCGTTCTCGATGGCCTTGAAGTACTTCTCATCCCCTGTCACTTCGTAGGCTTTGGCCGCAGACAACAGCGTGTTGACGTGACTATAGGCATGTCGATCCGGCGTAAAGGCGTTGTCCCCGGCGGCGAAGGGATCGTAGTATTCTTTACTGTAGTCGTACTCCTTCGCCATCTGGAGATAGCGTGCGTCCTGGGTGAGGGCATAACATTGGTAAAGATTCTCGGGCAGCGTATACCATTCGTCTCGTCTGCGCGGCAAGTTGGCGACGGCCCAATCGGTCATTTTCTTGAGAACGACCAGCGCCTCCGCATCTCCGGTGAGCGTATAGGCGTCTCGCATCCCGATGCAGTTCTTATCATAGAGATAGTTCGGCCACTCCCGAAAGACTTTCTGTGAAGAGTAGAAAAAACCGTCCGGCGCCAGCGTCTCATGGAAACCGTGCACCAGCCGGGTGACCTTCTGCTTGTAGCGCACATCTCCTGTATTGGCATACATGCGGGCCAAAGCGGAGACATACTGCCCGAACGGGTGCGCTCCGGCAAAGCCGTCCGGATCGTACCAGCCGCCCATCGGCTTGCCGGGCGCAGGAAGTCCAGCCCTTTTGCGGAAGCCGTTAAGCAGATCGTCCTCAGAAAGCGACAAGTAGAAGTCGCGTGCTTCTATTGCCTGCGTTCCCAGGAGGCCGCCTGTCAGGGTGACGTCCTGATAGCGAAAGGGTTGCAAGATCCCGGAGGACCTATGGGTTTTGGCCTCAGAGCTTTTTTGCGCGGGTGCGCGCCGGGCACAGAACGTTCCTCCGGCGAACACGGCCAGGGCGCAGAGTCCCGCTAGGGTTAACTTCAACTTTTCCTACTTTCCCGTGAGAGCTGATTGTAACGCATGAAGGGCCGCCGACGACGGCATGACAGGATCCTCGGAACTCCCTCGACGAACAGGACGTTCATCGAACCTTACACTTTCATACCTCTGGTACGATCGGTCGGGGGAACATCACTTTGACGCGTGCTCCGCCTTGCTCCCGGTTCTCGTATGCCACGGATCCGCTAAGATCCAGTTGGCTCAACTGCTCGACCAGCAGGAGGCCGGTGCTCTCGACCTGGCTCGCGTCGAAATCTTTTGAGAAGCCCACGCCGTTGTCTTCAACCGTGAGGACTACCATGGATTCCACGACCTTGAGCGTCACTGCAATCATTCCACGCCCGTGTTTGACAGCATTAGTGACGAGCTCTGTTGTGAGGAGAGCAAGGCTGGTTCCGTGACGCGCGGGCAGCCATAATTCCTCTATGTGAATTTGCAGCCTTCGATCACCGACCCTCTTTTCGAGCAGGGGAAACAGAACCTGCAACAGACGCCGCGCTGAAACATGCGTTGCCTGACCGTCCTGCTCGGGCGGAAAGTAAAATAACAGGGACATGTTCGGTCGCCTTTGAGGCGCGCAGCCTCGCCAGTAAAGAGAACCCGTCCATTTCCGGCATCATGACATCGGACACCACGAGGTCAGGCAGATTCAGATGCGCGGCCTCCAGCGCTTCCAACCCGTTGGACACGGCTAGGACCTCGTAGGATGCGGCGAGAAGTTTCCGCACATATTCGCGCATGTCCGTATTATCGTCTACGAGCAAGACACGCGGGCGGGTATGGTCGTGAACGGGAAAATGCGCTGGCGCGGTCTCCTGCGGCAGCCACCGCATGGCCTCCTCGATAAAGGCCCGCGTGTGTGCCGCCTCCGAACTCGTCTCTCCCATGGCAGTCTCTTGAGCATGCACCTTTTCCGATGGGAGATGGGATGCGCCGAAGGGGATCCGAACCGTGAAGGCGCTTCCGCTGCCCGGGTCGCTCTCCACGGTAACGGAACCGCCGTGGAGCTTAACCAACTCCTGCATGAGCGAGAGGCCGATGCCGGTGCCTTCGTAGGTGCGTCCACGCGAGTTTTCGACCCGATGGAACCGCTCGAACAGTCGTGGAAGCTCCTCCGCCGGGATGCCGATGCCGGTGTCGATGACCGCAAGTTCGGCGGCGTCCGGCGTTTCACGCAGGCTGACCCGTATCTGCCCTTTCAGGGTGAACTTAAACGCATTGGAGAGAATGTTGAGCACGACCTTGGCCCACATTTCCCGATCTACATAGACCGGCTGGCTGAGGGGCGGGCAGTCTACGACAAGTTGAAGACCCGCTTTTTCCATCGCAGCGCGGAAATTGCTGGCGAGATCGATCGTCAAGGCCGCCAGATCTACCGGTTCGTAGAGCGCCTGTACGCGCCCTGCCTCAAAACGGGAGAACTCCAGCAAGCTGTTGACCAGGCGCAGAAGCCGTAGGCCGTTGCGATAGACCACGTCTAGATCGGCACGCTCTACCGACAGCACATCGCCGCCAACGCCTAGGATATCGTCCAACGGCCCCAGCATGAGCGTGAGCGGCGTACGGAATTCGTGGCTGACGTTGGAAAAGAAGGTCGTCTTCGCGCGATCCAGTTCGGCAAGCATCTCGGCGCGCCGCCGCTCTTCCTGGTAGGCCTGGGCATTGGCTATTGCGGTGCCGAGATTACCGGCGAGCACATCATAAAAGCTACGATAGGCCTCATCCAGCGGCAGGCGGGCGCTTACTCCGGCGATCAATATACCGGCAAAGCGGTTGAGACCAGGCAGGGGAACCGGAAGCGCGAGCGCCTGCTTCGGAAGCTCGGGATAGGGGCCGCACGGCGTTTCCAACGGATTCGTGAAGGTGGTGACGATCTGCGCAACGCCGGATGTGAGGGACTCTTGCAGAGGCCAAGGGCCGGCAGAAGCGCTCACAGAAAACGTTTCAGGGCTGAAAGATTGGCCCGAAGGCACTCCCACTGCCCCTGTGAGCGTGGCTATCTTCCCTGCGCTGTCAAGGGCATAGAAAAGTGCAAAAGGAAGGTCGAAGGAGTTATCCGCCAGAACCTGCATGGCCGCCTCTGCGGCTTCTTCCACGCTGCGCGAATTGGCAGTACGCGTGGTCAGATCACGCAAGGCACGCGTGCGGCGTTCGCTCAACATTCGGGCTGTGGTCTCGGTGACAGGATGGAATATACCGCCGACATGGCCTGTTTCGTCGCGTATCGGGCTGAAGGAGAAACGGTGGTACGCAGGCTATAAGGCCATTTTTCAATCGGTCCAAGAGGCGTCGCAGCCCAGTCCTTGGCTAGAATGGCGGTGGCCATCTGCCCGCCGCCCGTCAGAAATTCCACGGAGTTCTGTCCGTCTGTCATTGCGCCTTCACCACTTTGTAGATTAGTTGCACTTGACACCTGCTTTTCCTATGCGACCTGATAAAGAAAGAATGTACTAATGGAATAGAGGAAATACAGTCAGATACCCCCACCTAAAGGTTGGGGGCTTGTCCCTACGCTGAGACCGAAGTCTCTGTGCGGAACATTAGGCAGACTGACAGTTCTGCCCG
>JAYUMV010000286.1:0-2425 GCA_043762265.1 Chthonomonadaceae bacterium
CCCCAGCCGACTTTGGTGATCTGCCCGGCGGGACGCACCATCTCCAGCGCAGTCTTCAAGGCAGCGGAGATGCCGACGCAGTCCACGACCAGGTGCGCCCCGAAACCGTCGCCCAGCGCCAATACGCGTTCCGTAGCGTTTTCCGTATCGGCCTCGATCGTGAGATGGGCTCCGAGTTTGCGCCCTACTTCCAGGCGATTCTTATCACGGGAGGTGCCGACCAGGACCAGCGTTCCTGGCCCGCAGAGGCGGCACATCTGCAATACCATCAAACCGATCGTGCCGGGACCGAGCACCACTACGGTATCTCCCGGTGTGATGCGCGACAGTTCCATGACGGCGTTGCAGGCCACACAGCCGGGCTCCGTCATCGCGGCGTCCTCGAACGGGACATGCGCAGGCACATGGTGCAGACACCGCGCCGGAACCCGCACGAATTCGGCCATCGCGCCGTCCATCCCATATCCGAATCCGAGCCGATGGGGACAAAGATTGTAGTTGCCGCTGCGACAGTAGACACACTGGCCGCAAATGGCAGCCGCAGTCTCGCTGACGACGCGATCCCCTTCGGTGAAGCCGACCACCCGTCGGCCTGCCTGCACGATCATACCGGCGAACTCATGCCCGAGCGTCACCGGATAGTTGACCGGCCACGAGTGCGAAGCGTGCCACTGGTGCAGATCGCTGCCGCACACCCCCACCCCGCGTACCGCCAGCAGCACCTCATCATCGGAAATTTCAGGAACTGGCTTCTCACGCAGCTCCACCTTGAACGGCGACCGCTCATAATTGACCAAAGCTCGCACGGTGATTGCCTCCCCATAAAGAGCGCCGGGCCTCCCGAAGAAGGCCCGGTGCATGCTATTGTCTTATTCGTACTGCGGAGTCGGGGTTAACGGTTCTCTGTAGTCACTTCCAGCGTCGCGTTCTTGACGCCGTTCTCATACCGAGGCGAGGCATAGACGCGGAAATTCATTCTCTGCCCTATAGGAATTTCTGGAACCTCCGGATTGAGGTCGGCTCCTGCATAGCCCGGAGTATCTACCAGTTGCGCGTTCTTGAACAGGCGCAGAGGCAGAAGCTCCTGCTCCAGGCCGTCGTGCTGAGAAGCGTACAGGTGCGCCGCACGGCCATTGACCGCTTTGGCGAGCTCCTCCGACGTTCCGAACGCATAGACCAGCACGTCTCCGTCCTTCTTGAACAGGGTCCATAGGCTGTCTTCGCCGGTTCCGTTGGGCTGTACCAGTACCGAATCCGTCGATTTGCCGTTCGCCATAGCCCGCACGGCGTCGAGATCGCAATCAGCCGCCTCATTCTCCCCGAACTGACTGAAGGGACGGAACTGCGCCGGTTCCGAGGTGGTCATCATAGGCTGGCTAAGCTCCTCCGTGACTGGCTGGGTCTCCAAGAAGGTAGGGGAGGGAGAGACCGTGTCCGCCGCAAAGTCACGCGTCATGAAAAGGGGGCTGTTGCGACTTTCCCACATCGCCCGGTTCATGCGATGCATATGAACGCTGCTGACCATCATCGCCGCCAGGCCAGCGCATACCGCAAAGGTGGCATAGGCATGACGCTGGGGATTTTGCGAACGTTTTGGGCGCGCGCTGCCGGAGCGGCGGGCACGATCCGCACGGATCTCCGCAAGAAGTTCGTCCGGCGTCATCTCCAGGCCAAGCTGTTCGACAGCCTCGCCCAAGGCGACCGTATTAGCACGTTGTCGGGCTTCCGCCTCTTTACGCGCCTGAATGATACCGACGACATGTGAGAGTTCCTGGGCGCTCACACGGTACTGCGCGGCAGATTCGTTGGACTCAGAAGTGGGGTCGATTGGATTAGTCATTGGCGTTCTTTTCCCTGTTTGTTTGTTTCAGTCCTCACCCGAGTGGAGAGGGGGGTTAAGAGAGAACGAGAGTTCGGCTGCCTGGCTCACGCAGGATCGCCTCTGTATTTTCGAACCGCTGACCGGCAAGTCGTTCAGGGCCCTGGCAGTCTGCAAATCGAATATGGTCCCTTCTACGACAAAGGCAAAGGGTATTCCTTCTCCTTCATACGACTCTCGACCGACAACGTATTCGCGAAATAAAAAAAGAAGCCCCCCTCCTTCTTGAAAAGTTTCAAAAAGGAGAGGGACGCCCTGCACGCCCACCTACAGCCCGAAGAGACTGGTGGCGAATTTATAGATCAGCACCGAGCTTGTCAGAGAGCGGAAGAACTCCCCGATGACATCCGAATGGCTGGTGATACTGGCGGCGAGGACTTTGGTCGGCACCACGATCACATCTCCCGGCTGGATCATTCCGGCCTTCTTCGCGGGCGACAGTCCGCCGCCCAGACGAATGACTTCGATCCGGTCTCTTGCCGCGTCCGGCGCGTAACCGCCAGCCTCATCGATATACTGCTGCAGGGTCTCGCCCGTTCGATACTG
>JAYUMV010000287.1:0-8376 GCA_043762265.1 Chthonomonadaceae bacterium
CCCTCAGAGCCTGTTCGCCCGCGTGTTTACTGGCGGCAACGGATTCGTACTCCGCCAGTCCGTTCCTCGTGCCATAGAAGTGCGCCGGATGGCTGGTGACAAATACGATGCGACTGCCCGACAGCATCAACGGCAACGCCAACTCCATCACTCGGATTTGAGCGGTGACGTTCAGTTGCCAGGGGTAGTCGGCCGGCTTGTTCTTTTCCAGTCCGCCACTCGCATTGAGGACCAGAAAATCCAGTCTGCCAAACTGGGCCTGGACGCGGTTCATCATGGCCTGCATCTCGGCCTCGTCGGTCAGATCCGCCTGCGCCGTCAATGCCAGGCGTCCATAGGCACGCACTCTCTCCGCAACGGCTTCCGCGCTAGGGGCTTTGCTTCCAAGTTTCGAGCGCATCACCCGGAGGTGGAACTGGCGCTGCGTGAACTGGTGTCTGCAAAACAGGTGCAGGCGCTTCGAGACAGACGCATCCATGTAGGATTGGCACGGCCAGCCATTGCGGAGGAGGGGATCCTCTCGGAAGCGCTCTATCAAGAGCCTCTTGTGGCTGCCTTACCGGCACGCCATCCCCTGGCGCAGCAGAAACTCCTGAACCTGACGGATTTGGCTGCCGAGCCTTTCATTTTATTTCCAAGGCATCCGAAACCGAGCTATGCCGATTTCATCGTCGCTCTGTGCGAGCGCACGGGGTTCACTCCGCACGTCGTGCAGGAGACTGCGGAGATACATACGGCTATTAGCCTCGTGGCTGCCGAATTGGGTGTTACGCTCGTTCCCGCTTCCGTGCAGAGTGCGCACCGGGAAGGGATCGCCTACCGTCCCTTTGTGGAGCCACAGCCCACGACCGAACTCACGGTCATCCATCGAGAAGGAGAGACTTCCCCCATCGTTCACGCCTTCTTGATGACCGTGCGGAACGTGGCATCAGCACAGAGCAAGCGTTCATAAATCCACAGCGCAAATCAAACGTTATAGGGGCAAAATATGCGTTGAATTGCATTCTAAGCAGGCGAATCGTTCAAATTAGGGTTTTTTTCCACGAAATCTACGTGTATTTGCGTATAGTCGCCCGCTCGATGCTGCTGTACAATAGAGGTGTAAGAAGCTGGTGTGGAACATATAGAACGCAAAAATGGTTCGGGCCCGATCCGGTGAACTGAAACCATACAGAATTTACGAGGCTGGTTCAAAAAAATGATGGCAACGATTTCTCCCCAGGTGCGTTCGGTCCGTGTCGAAACTCGTGTCTCTTCGGAAGACTGCGCGAAGGATGTCATCGGTACCTCGAATAAGGTTCGCCGGAGCGACGTTTCCATGGATCGCGATGCCCTATACGCGGAGTTCGCTCCTCTGGTGCGCCGCCTGATCCGCCAGTACGGACAGGATGCGGAGATGCGCGAAGACCTCGCAGGCGAAATCTACTGCCGTTTCTGCGCCCTCCTCGAAGCTTTCGACCCGGAGCGCGGTGTGCCGCTGCGCCCTTACCTCGTGCGCCAACTCACCATGGCGACCTACACCTTCGCCCGCCAGCAGTGGCGGACCCAAAAGCGCGAGGCAGACTGGGCGACCGAAGAGATCCATGTCGAGCAGAAAACGGCGTACGACCCGACGGCGGACTGGCTGGCGACCCTGGCCCAGGACCAGGCCTCTGCGCTTCTGCCGGGTGCGATGGCAAAACTGCCCTCCCGACAGCGCTATGTCATTATCTGGCGCTACTACGAGGAGCGTTCCTTTGAAGAGATCGCGGATCTGCTTGGCGTTCAGCCCAGCAGCGCCCGCTCCCTGCTGCGCCACGGCCTCAACAGCCTGCGCAAAGCGATCAGCTCCGAAGACTGCTTCTAAAAATTATTGAGGGAGAATCTCTACATCGCGCGGACGGTGTCGCGGTAGGGGGCGAAGGCGGGATGGTCCCAGGGCCAGGCACCGACGCGAGCGGCTTCGCCAAGTTTGAGACCTGTGAGCGTCTGTTTACCGGCGAGATAGGTATAGAGCGTGGATTTGTGGGGACGGGGCATCGGCTCGCCGACCGCCTGCACGCTCTGCAGGAAGTTCGACACGCAGGGCATAATCGGGTCGTCGGCGATAGTTTTGAGGCAGAGGTCTTCCAGCGTCCCGTTTTCCAATTTGATTCTGTCAGGGTTCGCTTTGTCAGGCGTGGCTGCGTAGCCGGGAAAGATCATGTAGGCGACGCGGAGCGGTGTATCCGTGAAGGTAAAGGGAGCGAGGGGGGCGGGCAGACCGGCGTTGGTCAACTGGGCGATCATGCTGGTCACTGCGGCGCCTGCGTTGCGTTCGGCGTCGCGGGCGACCACCAGGGTCTCCACATCCTCGAAGCCCGAAAGCATCTGAAGTTGGCGTAGATAGAGCGGCAGATCCTGGTTCTGTACGCCGCCGAAGTCCAGCACCTGGATGCCGTCTGCACCCCAGGCCTGATAGGCCCAAATCAGGAAATTGCAGGCGTCGGCGCCTTCGGCCAGCAACAGTTTGCGCTCTTTGATGACGATCGGTTTGGAGCGCATCAGCGGACTTCCAGGTTCGAGGCCAGCGCGGCTTCGAGCAGGCTATAGTCGAAACACTTCGCGATCACGTTCCCCGCTCTTTTGTCGAGGCGAATGTAGCTGAACTCCTTCTCACTCTCCCCCTCCAGCCCCTGTACGGCCGCCTGAAGGCATTCGTAACTATGCGAGGTTGCGATGACCTGGCAGTCGAACTCACGGGAAGCCCCGGCAATCGCCGCCCAGACCTGCGCCATGACCGAATGGTGGATCCCGTTTTCGACCTCGTCGATCAGCAATATGCCCCCCGGCATGGTCGCCATATACGTGATGATGGTCAGAAGGCGGAACATGCCGTCTCCCATGTAGGAGATCGGAATCTTGCGCCGCAGGCCGACATCGCCGTAGACCATCGAGAGATTGCCGGTTGCGATCACGGTGAGCGATTTCAGGTCCGGCTCCATGATGCGCAGAAAATCGACCACGACATCCTGTCTGCCGACCACGTCCAACTGCCCGAATCGCGTGGCCAATTCGTTCTGACTCTCCGGAATCCGTGTGCCGATGATAGCGACCAGGTGCGGAGAAAAGATGTCTATGTTCTCCGCCGTGTACTGCAAGGTGTTGCCGCGCAGCGTGATATGGGAGAGCTGCTCGGGCAGCCCCTCGGTCTGATAGCGGATATCCAGCGAGGCGGTCGTTCCTGCGGCGGAATCGGTCTGTATCAACGCGGTTCGGCTGCCCAGCTGAGGCGGCTCCGCAGCCGTGATCGTCTGCTGACTGAAGTTGGGGTTGAAGTGCAGCGCCATCCGCTCCTGCCGACCGTTGATGATCGCGCGCATGCGGATGTCGTGGCTCAGGTCGTATCCGAAGAAAAAGGGAGACCAGACCGAGGCGGGGTCGAGCGGCAAGGTTTCCACGTTGCGCCAGGCGTACTGTCGCAGCATCATCTGCGGGTTGAGACGGTCGAACAGCGTAAACAGCGCTTCCAAAACCGAGGTCTTACCGGCATTGTTGCGCCCCCCAAGCAGGGTAATCCTGCTGAGTTGCGGCAGATCAAGCTCTGCAAAACCCTTGAAACCACTGATTGTCAACGCGTTAATCATAGGTTACTCACAGTTACCATTCTATTTGACCACAACGTCGCCCCGGAGCCTGTCCCATTGACCTGGAATCAAAATCCTGTAAATCCTGTCCAAAATGCGTCCTCTCATTATACTCCAGATACGGGCGGCGCGGAGGGGGCGCTGCTGTTTGGAGGAGGATGACAGCGGTTCTATGCGAGCAAGGAAAAGAGGAGGCCCGCACAATGAGGCAGGAACTCGGCGGTCCGTTGTCGAATGAAAGCCGCGAACAACGAAGATGAAGTTCGCGATCTGCCCAGGGTGGTGGAGTAGTAAGAAAGGACGCCTGATTGATAAGTTCGCGTCGGCTCGCTCGTGAGTGGGCCTTGAAAATACTGTATCAGATGGATGTCGGCAAAGTGAGCCTGGTCGAAGCCCAGGAAGCCGCGATGGAGCGCCTGCGCCAGGAGTTCGTGCAGCGCGGGTCCCGCACGGCCAGTGGATCGAAGTTCGAACAGGCCTGCCTGGACTATGTTACCGGCGCACTTCTCGATCTGTTGCCGACCCTGACCCTCCCGATGGAGAAGGCCGTGGTCACCTCGATCGAGAAAGTGCTCCTCGAAGCGGCCTACTGGCAGGAGCTCCGCGTCGAGCGCGCCTTTAAGACGATTTTGCCCGGCGTGATGCTTAGCCCGCCGCGCCTGCTGCTGCCTTCTCCCGATCCGCTCAACGACATTTCGACGGCAAGACTCACCTCCCACGAGTGCGTGTGCCTGCGCCGATTCGCCGATAAGTTCCGGAGTTGCTTCGCCATGGGGCGACGGGGCGACGAAACGGGAGATGCGGGGCAAGACGTGCTGCAAAAACTCCTGGAAACGGAGCTGCGCACCCTGGGCCGGAACTTCGCCAAAGAGACCAAATCCTTGCGCGAAACATTGCCGCTGGAGACGTCGCCCCGAGGTTTCGCCGATTGGCTGCTCGCGCGGCGTGAAGAGTTCAATGCCGAGACCGCGGCGCGTTGGGAAAAGGTGGCCGAGATCGTGCAGAAGCAGACCGCCGACTGGATGCGCGTGGCGGCGTTCACGGTGAAACTGGTGCAGGGCACGCAGGCGCAACGAGCCGCAATCGACCTGCCCATCTCCGAACTCGCCACCGGTTGGGGACTGGAGCGGCTGGTCTCGGTGGACCGCAACATTCTACGGATGGCTTCTTTCGAAATGCTGTTCCTGGCAAGCATCCCGACTAGCGCCTCTATCAACGAAGCGGTCGAGTTGGCGAAAAAGTACAGCACGGCGGAGTCCGGTCGGTTTGTCAACGGCGTGCTCGGCGCGCTCGCGACGAAAATCGGCGAAAAGCCGGAACTGCCGGTGGAATCCTCGACGTCGCTCGAAATCGAGGCGGAGGATACAACTCTCGATCTGCCCGATATCGCCGAACTGGAGGAAGATCTTGAGGAGACCGAATCGGAATGAATAACCGTGTTACTCAGACTGCCGTCCTGCTGGACGGCACCGCGACCTCGCGCATTCTGCGCGCCGAAATCGCGGTGGGGGTCGCCGCGCTGCGGGCAGCAGGGCGGCCTGCGCCTCATCTGGCGGCCGTGCTGATCGGAGCGGACCCCGCTTCGGAAACCTACGTTGCGATGAAGCAGAAGGCCTGCAAATGGGTCGGCATGGACTCCTCGATCCATCGGCTCGGAGCCGACTGCACCCAGGCGGAGGCGGAGAGGCTGGTGGCCGGTCTGAACGCGGACCCCACGGTCAGCGGGATCCTGGTGCAGCATCCGCTGCCTAAACATCTGCACGAGCCAGCGGCGCTGGACAAGGTCTCCGCCGATAAAGACATCGACGGCATCAGTCGCATGAGCCTCGGCGGGCTTATTAACGGAGAACCGGCGTTTCCCTCCTGCACTCCTGCGGGCATCATCGAACTTCTGGACCGGTATCAGATAGCCATCGAAGGGAAATCGGCCGTTGTCGTCGGGCGCAGCATCATCCTCGGCAAGCCGGTGGCCATGATGCTCCTTAATCGAAACGCGACCGTGACGATCTGCCATTCCCGCACCCCTAATCTGGCCGAGGTGACCCGGCAAGCCGACATTCTTGTGGCGGCGGTCGGCAGGCCGGAACTCATCAAAGGCGACATGATCAAGCCGGGAGCGGTGGTGATCGATGCCGGATATAACCGTGTCGAAGGACGCAGTGGCGATGTGGGCGATGTGGAGTTCGAGACGGCGAAACATGTCGCCTCCTACCTGACGCCGGTGCCCGGCGGGGTCGGCCCCATGACGATCGCGCTGCTGCTCCGCAATACGCTGCATGCGGCGCAGGGCAAAATCGGGTAGTTTTCGGAATTTAGCGCGTTTATGGGAGGACTTGACACAGAACCGTTCGTCTCCTATAATAGAGGAGTAAACTTTGCCGCCTGAAGTTCGTCTATTCTTTAACAGGCCCTTCTAAGGCAAAATGAATTCCCGCACTACCGTGTACTTTGACCGGGACAGGTGTTGAAAACCTGTCGCTTCACCCGGCATTTGCGCAAGTCGGCCTGTTGGCACGACGCACATGAACAATCCTTTCAAAAATCTATTTCGATCCCAACGCAAACCCCTACGCCCGCTCAGCGCAAAGACGCCCAGGCGGCCTTCGAATCCTGTCCCCCGATTCGATTGGGTGCGCATGGGGCTGTTGGTTCTTACCATCGCCGTTCTTTCGGTCCTGATGTCCGTACACCTGGTGCCGGATCGCATCGATCTGCACCCTGGTGAGACCAGCGACCGCGACGTGACGGCCCCCCGCAACGCCTACTACTTCAGTTCGGAACGCAACACCCAGGCCCAGCTTGCCGCCCGCCTCGCGACGCGCCCGATCTACGATACCGAGGAGGGCGCCTCTTATGGCGCGGGCAAGATCGTGCAGGAGTTCTTCGACCGCATCGAGAGCGAAAGGATGCGCCTGCAGCATCGGCCGGGCGGTCTCAAACCGATGGCGTTGTCGCAAGTGGCCGACGAGTTACAGCCGCAGTTCGGGGCTTTCTACACCAAAGAACAGTTGCGTCTGCTGCTGGCGGCCTCGCCCACGCTTTTCGAGAAGTTGCACTACACCGCGATCCGTCTGATCGGCGAAGCTGAAGAGCGCGAAATCCGGGACTATGTGGAGCCAAGCCGACGCGCCGATGATCTCCAGCATGTCAGCGACGATGTCTCCGATGCCGCCCGTGATGCCCTCTCTTCCCCCGAATATGCGGCCATTGTGCACGCTCTAGCCCGTCAGTCTCTGCGCCCCAACCATCTGCTCAGTCGGCGTAAGACCCTTGCCGCGCAAGAGGCGGCGGCGCACGCGGTGCCGCCCGTCTCCCGTAATATCGTGCGGGGTGAGAAGATCATCGGGGTGGGCGATAGAGTAACACCGGAACATGTGGATAAGTTTCTGGCGCTCGGCCTCCTGAACCCACATATGGAACCGACGACCGGCGCGGCGATCTGCGTGCTTTCAGCGGCGATGGTATTGCTGGTGGTCTTCGCGATTCGACGCACACTGCCCCAGCTCTACGTGGATCGGCGCCGGCTGGGCCTGTTGTCCGTCATCGTGCTATTGAGTATTTTCGGCCTCAAAGTCGGCGGCACGATGCTCGGCGTCTCGTTCTCTGCCGGGCAGGTCGGCTATCTGGGCCTGATGAGCGTGGCTGCCGCCGGAATGCTGGTCAGCGTGCTGCTCGATATGCACCTGGCGGTGCTGGTGGTGGCGCTTTTGGCGGTGCAGTCGGGCCTCATCATGAACCACGAGATCCGCTTCACGGTCATGACGCTGTTGAGCAGTCTCGTCGGCATCATGAGCGTGGGAAATGTGCGGCGGAAAACGAATCTGCCTGCCACTACCGCTGCGCTGGCCGCCACCAATCTCTGCCTCGTCTGGCTGCTCGGCCTGCTGCTCAAAGATCCTCTGCCCGAACTCTGGAGCGGCTCGGCCTGGGCCATCGGCTCCGCCCTCTTCGCGGTATTCCTCTACTGGTTTGGCCTGCTTGTACTTGAACGCCCCTTCGGTATTCTGACGCACACAGCCCTGCTGGAGCTCTCCGCATTTGATCGCCCGCTCCTCAAGGAGCTGTGCACGGTCGCGCCCGGCACGTATGCCCACAGTGTTATGGTCGGCACTCTGGCGGAAGCGGGCGCACAGGCAGTTGGAGCCGACGCTCTGCTCTGCCGTGTGGCCGGTTACTACCACGACATCGGCAAGATGAAGATGCCGGACTTTTTCGTCGAGAACCAGCGCCGTGGTGACAACGTGCATGGCCGCCTGAGCGCCTCCCTCTCCGCTCTGATCATCACCGCTCATGTGCGCGACGGAGTCCACATGGCGATTGAAAATCGCCTGCCCATCGAGATCCGCGACATTGTGGAGCAACATCACGGCACCACGCTCATCAGCTACTTCTACCATCAGGCTCTCGCGGACTGTGGAGGAGAGACGCCGATAGGTTTGGAGGATCGTTTCCGCTATCCCGGTCCGAAGCCTCAAACCCGCGAAGCGGCCGTCGTCATGATGGCGGACTCCGTCGAGGCCGCCACGCGCAGCCTGGAGAAGCCGAGCCGAGAACGCCTGGAGGCAGAAGTCGCTCGAATTATTCAGGGCAAGATCGAGGACCATCAACTCGACGAGTGCGACCTGACCTTTCGCGACGTCAAGAGCATCAGCGAGGCCTTTCTGCATGTCCTCGCCGCAATGATGCACGGCCGCATCGCTTATCCTGCATTGACACCCCAGAATGCCACCGGCAAACCGATGGAGGTGCGCCGACCCGACTTGACTCCAGA
>JAYUMV010000288.1:0-4656 GCA_043762265.1 Chthonomonadaceae bacterium
TCGGTGGGCGGCTGTAGAGCCGTTGGTAGGCAAGCTGGATGCGGGCGGAAGCGCTGACAGGCTCGGCTTTGGCCAGCCGCTGGGCCAGCAGGCGCGTCTGATCGAGCAGGAACGCGTTGTTGAGGAGGAAGAGCGCCTGCGGAGCGACGGTGGAGACGGTACGGCGCTCCACACTGACATTGGCATCGGCGGCGTCGAAGAGCGGGCCGTAGCCGGAACGGTCGGAGCGGATCGTCATCAGGTAGAGAGTGCGGCGTCCGGAGTTGATGTCCCGCGTCGCCACGCCGCCCATCGTCGTGTCTAGGCTTCCGGAGGCTGACAGCACGTTGTCGCGCACGGCTTCCGCTTCCAGGCGATGGCGATTCATGCGCCCGAAAAGGCGATTGTCCGGATCGGTCTTGAGCGTTAAAGGCAGCGGGTCCGAGGACTGCTGGTAGGCGCTGGAGAGCATCATCAGCCGGTGCAGGCGTTTCATCGACCAGCCGCAGGCGGAGGGGTTGGTCTCCTGAACCGGCGCGACGAAGACCGAGGCGAGCCAGTCGAGAAGCTCCGGGTGCGTCGGGCGTTCGCCGAGGAAGCCGAAGTTGCTCGGCGTACGCACGATCCCCTCTCCGAAATGATGCTGCCAGACTCGGTTGACCAGCACACGCCCGGTAAGCGCGTTTGAGGGTGAGGCGATCCACTGAGCGAGTTCCAGACGGCCGCTGCCCTGGATCTTCGGCGGCGGAACGTCTCCGGTCAAAATCGTCGGGAAGTGCCGGGGGACCAGGTCGCCGAGACGGTCGTAGCGCCCCCGGATATGGACCTTGACATCGTGGACGCCCGCATGAGGGCTCTCCGGAACGCCACCTTCCTGTACGCCGTTGGCAAACGTGATGGGCGGCGGCGGATTCTTGCGCAGCAGCGCGAGTTCGGCCCGGAGACCGCTCAGCGCCTCACGCCCCTCAACCGGCAGCAGACTCTCCTCGGCCTCGGAAGCGGGGGAGAAGGGACTGCTCGCATCGGTGCTCTTAAAGGAACTGGCGAACTCCTGCGCCGCCTTCTCCACGGTAGGCGGATCGGCGGCAGGATTGAGGGCCGCATTCCAGGCGGAGACCACCGGATTGGGCATTCCGGTCGGGCGACGGCTGCCCGCCATATCCGTCAGACGCCACACGCCGGGATTGCCATAGCGGTCGGCGCGAGGGTTGGCGCGCAGCGGCTCGTCGATCATATCGGCCGTCAGGTTCCAGACGTGCGAACCCTCCTTCCCGCCGTCCTTCTGCGTGATCACGAAATCGACGGTCGTCGTATCGCAGGAATATTCGCCGTTGGGCAGTACGAGCAGTTGCAGGCGGTCACCGGGTTTGACCGGGATCGTATTCAGGTTCTGCGGCGTTTTGCCCTCGGCGAAATCCTGTTTGCCGCCGTTCGGGAAGGAGCCGGAGGCCAGTTCCACAGTGCCTGCGGCCCTTCGGTGCGTGACGGCCCAGGCGATGCCGTTGCCGCACGCAGGATCGGCATCGATCGTTTTACCGGTCACCTGCACGTTTCCGGTGATCGGGCTGACCCACTCGACCGCCACCCCATCGTTCGGGCCAGGATGGACCGAGACCGATTTCGGCGGCAGGGTAAAGGTGAGCAGCATGTGAGCCTGGTTCGTCGTATTGACGGTCAGGTTCGGGCAGTCGGGTACGCCGCGCCAGACGTAGATGCCGGGCGTGTTGAGCGCATCGCGAATGGGAGTGGTCATCAGGCGATAGTCGGCGTTGAGGCCCAGGTAGTCCAGCCAGTTGCGCAGGGGGATCTCTTTCAGGCCCTGTGCCTGCGCGAAGTCGGCCATCGAGCGCATGGCCTGCCCTGCGGGCCGATGTGCGTAGTTCCACGCTCCCACCAGATAGCGTGAGGTCTGCGGCAGCATACTGCGGACGTAGGCAGCGTATTGAGAGGTCGCCTCCGCCTTGATGCGGGCTTCCAACTCCGTCGTATGCGCTGCGTACTGCGCGCGTCGGTCGGTGTCCGCCTTCGTCTCCAGAGGAATTCGCAGGAAGGTTTCGCCCGCCCCTTTCGGCGTGAGCTTGGGCAGAATATGCGAACTGAAGAAGATGCCTGCCAATCCATAGTAGTCTTTGGTAGCGATGGGGTCGAACTTGTGGTCGTGGCAGCGGGCGCAGGCGACGGTCAGGCCTAGAAAACCCCGGCTCACGACGTCCACCTGATCGTCGGCGATGTCGGTCAGGATCTTGTCTTTGTCGGCGTCGCCGTTGCCCCAGTTGCCGAGCGCCAGCATACCGGTCGCGATAATGCCGGGAATATTGAGGTTGCCGGGCGCAGCGGGGTCCAGCCCCGCCATCTTTGTGCTCGCGCCTCGCGTTGAGACGGCCAGTTTTGTGCCTGCGCTTTGCGTTGTGCCCGACAGTTTCGTGCCTACGCCTTGCGGAGCGCTCTCGGGCGGCAGCAGATCGCCTGCAATCTGATTGAGGACGAACTTGTCGTAAGGCAGATCGCGGTTGAAAGCGTCCACGACCCAGTCGCGGTAGCGCCACGCTTCGCTGAAGTCGCCCTCGCTGCCCAACCCGCGCGAATCGGCGGAGTCGGCATAGCGCACCACGTCGAGCCAATGCCGTCCCCAGCGCTCGCCATAGCGGGGCGAGGCCAGCAGTCGATCCACCAGTTTTGCATAGGCGTTGGGGGATTTGTCGGCCAGGAACGCCTGCACCTCTTCCGGAGTAGGCGGCAGGCCGGTCAGGTCGAAGGTGGCGCGGCGGATCAGGGTCCTTTTGTCGGCGGGCGGCGCAGGTTTGAGGCCTTTCGCCTCCAGGCGTGCCAGGATAAAAGCGTCGATCGGGTTCTTGACCCAGGCGGCATTGTTGACGGCAGGCGTCGCTGACCGTTTCACCGGCTGGAAGGACCAGAACCTCTTTTGGGCCGCCGTAAAGCCTCCAGAGACCGGCACAACAGACGGCGTACCATTCGGTGCGCTTTTGGCCGCAGGCCAGGTCGCGCCGCGCCGCACCCACTCCGTCAGCGCCGCAATCTCTGCCGCAGGCAGTTTGCCGGTCGGCGGCATCTTGATCTTGCCATCATAGTGGACCGCGCGCAGCAGAGAACTTTGGGCATCGCCCGCCACGACCACCGCTCCGGAACTCGCGCCTTTGGCAAGGCCCTCCGCCGTATCCAGGCGCAGTCCTCCGGCCTGTTGTTTGTCGCCATGGCATGCAACGCACTGCTCTATCAGTACAGGGCGCACCTTCGTCTCGAAGAAGGCGACCGTATCCACCGTCGCATCCGCTGCCTGTTTGCCCGCTGTCTGTCCGCCCGCAGACAACGGCGGGAGACCGATGAGAGCGCATAATGTCAGGGAACTGGCCCCCGCACTGAACCAGAGTGAAGAAATTTTCACGTCAGTACCTCAAATCTGATAGAGTGGAAGAAAAACGGCGATTACGGCTCTCGCAACAGAACGCGAAATCCTGCCTGGCGAAAATGGTCGTCAGGTGTCAATGCCGCCGTGATGCCATTGTCCTGCATCACTGTGAACGATACGCAATCAATCAGCCCCCACTCCTTATCCCGTCGGGAACGGTAGAGTTGAAAGGCACGTGCGAACAGATCTTCGGTGAGTGGCACGATTTCCACAGATGGGTCTGCTTCTAACGCTTCCAACAATGTGATCGCATCGCTTCGGTAGCGTAGTTTCCCTAAAGCATTGCCTATTTCCAGCAACACAGCACGTGTCGTAAATATCTTCGTGTTGTCTTGCTCCATCCGCTCGGCAAGTTCTTCCGCCTTCCTGTGAAACTGGTGACCGGGCGCAGAAAGGGCAATCGCATAGGCAGCATCGAGAAACGCGTCAGCCAGTCGGTTCATTGTCTTCTCTATAAAGATACTGGTCCAAATTAGCCGACCAGTCGGCAGGGCCTTCAAGTATCAGGGTATGTGCAGTCCGCAAAAAAGAACGGGGACATTGTTTTTCGGCAGGCAATGTTTCAATGGTCACGCGAACTCGGGTATTCGCTTCCAGTGGTAACAGTGTATCAGGATGCAGCGCCACCCCATCGAACAGAGCTTCAAATGTCTGAACCATTGTCTTTCCTTTCAGAAAGCAGAGGAGGAGCACGAACAGTTCGTACTCACCTTCATTATACACTGCGGCGTTCTGCTTCGCATCCAAAAGACGCGTCATCACAAAGAGGAACTGCTGATGGTTCTTTTGCATCCGGAGATCCCCCTGCACAACAACGCGGCGGAGTTGGCTGCCCGGAGGCGGGTTCGCAAACGAGACGTAAGTTTCGGTCCGCGCCGCGAGTTGGGCAAGAACGGTTGGGACACGTTCATGACGCTCTCGGCGACGGCAGCGAAGTTGGGCGTCAACTTCTACGACTACCTCAAAGACCGGCTGAGTGAGGCCGGGGAGATTCCTCCCCTGGCTGCCCTCATCCACGAGCGTGCAACTCAACTCAACCTCGGCGCGTCCTGGGAAGCGGCATAACCACGTCCCGCGACTTATGGAGATGATACGAAATCCACGGATGAATATAAGTTGGCACCATAAATAAATCAAAAATAAAATTTTATAAAAACATACCAGGAGACCCCTGCCTTCAGGCGGGGGAGGAATGGTATCCTCTCTGCCGAAGGCTCCTCCTGTCCTTTCTCGTTTTAATTGGTTTCGTT
>JAYUMV010000289.1:0-22324 GCA_043762265.1 Chthonomonadaceae bacterium
GGGTGACGCCGAACGGCACGCTGTTTCTGCCTGCGCCGCTGCATTTTGCGCGTGACAAACAGATCATGGTGCTGGCGGTCAACTACTACACCAGCGCGGCTTTCTTTCGATCTGCGCCCCGTCATCATCAACCGCTATCGCGCCGCCGAAGACTACGTGGTGATCGGAGGCACGACCATCGAGAACCGTACCGAAAACGAGAAACGAGTCGGAGAAGCCAAAAAAGAGAACCAGCGCGGCCTGATGGTACGCGGCTTTCGCGCCTACGAACTGGAGCGTACCTAACCTCCCCTTCCTGTTCCTCCTGTAAATCCTGTCCAGAAGCATTTCTCTTTTTTCGACAGGATTTACAGGAATAGGTCCAACCGCTCGAACTTACGCATAGAAACGCCCTACGACGAGAAACAACATGCACGAAACCGAAAAAAGTAATGCCGAAGAGTCCAATGGCTCAATCTCGCCCGTTCCTGAAGACGGAGATAGTCTGGTGCGGTTTGGGGTCTCCATGCCTGCCACACTTGTGCGCGATCTCGATGCCTGGCGCAAGTCGTTGGGCTATACGAGTCGCTCCGAGGCGGTTCGGGATCTGGTTCGCGATGCGCTTGTCGAAGAGCAGTGGCGGCAGGATGCGGACCCCAACGCCGAGATGGTCGGCATCGTCACGCTGGTCTATTCGCATAGTACCCGCCAACTCAACGACCATCTCATCGAGATCCAGCATCACGACCACAAGACCGCGCAGACGGCGCTGCATATTCATCTCTCGGCAGAAAACTGCCTGGAAGTGATCGTTCTGCGCGGCCGTCGGGCCGACGTCATCCACATGGCCGGGCACCTCACCAGCGCACGCGGCGTCCTCCACGGTAAATTCGTCCCCACCTCCTCCGGCGAAGACCTGACTTGACCTCTCTGTGTTTTATGGCGCCTTCAGCAGGCCCTGGGCTTGCATCCATTCAGCGGCGCGGGCGGGCCAGTGCGAGACCATGTTGGAACTGGGGCGCAGGCCGTAGCCGTGCCCTCCGGTCGGGTAGACATGGAGTTCCGCCGGAATTTTTGCGTTTTTCAGGGCCGTCGCGTAGGTAAAGGCATTTTCGACATGGACCGGGTCGTCCTGGGTCATGGCGATGAAGGCAGGGGGGGTATTGGCGGTCACCTTGATTTCGGGAGCGAGTTTGGTTCTGTCCTTATCATCGGTGAGATAGGCGGGATAGATCAGCACTGTGAAGTCGGGGCGGCAGCTCTCTTTATCGGCGGCGTCGATCTCGGGATACGTACGCGTCTCGTAGTTGGTCGAGGCGGCAGCGGCGAGATGCCCTCCAGCGGAGAAGCCGAGAATGCCCACGCGTTTGGTATCCACCCCCCACTCTTTGGCCCGGTAACGGATCACACTGAGCGCGCGCTGAGCGTCTTGCAGCGCGGCCGTGTGCTTCTCCAGTCCGGCGCGGGAGGGAACACGATATTTGAGCAGGATAGCCGTGACCCCCACCGAGTTGAGCCATTGACAGACTTCCGAGCCTTCCAGATTCATCGCCAGGATCGAGTAGCCGCCTCCCGGACAGACGAGGACGACGGCGCCGGTATCCTTGTCCTTCGGCGGATGGTAGACGGTGAGGGTTGGGTGGGAGACGTTGCCCTGTCGAATCACATACCGCTCGGGGTTGGGGCCATCCTGCCCAGGCTTTGTCGTGTCTGCCTCGGGGCCGATGTCGCCCTTCTCTCCAGGCACTTTATCGGGCCAGACAGGCAGGGTTTCCGTCTGCACTGCGGCCTGTCGGGCAGTCTCGCTCGTCGGTTGGGCCTTTACCTGGGAAGGAAGCGCCAGCCCGGAGAGCAGACAGAGGGTCAGGGGAAGCCCAATTCCGACAGGGGCTGTGCGGCGACGCGAGGTGTGGGTCATGATCTACTCCTAGGGAGAAGCCAGGCGGGAAGCGCTGTCTCCAGGGTTGAATGGCGCGTCCGAGTCCGCAGTGCAAGCCCAGCAGCATCCCGGCGGGATGCGGTGACAGACGGAACCGAATCGATACGCTCTACAGAAGGTCTATTGGCAATCGCACTGCTATTTCCCTGCGTGTAAAATTAGGCGCCAGTTTTTTTCTGCCTTCCTCTTGAATTATATCCCTCGAATGAAGTACAATCTGAACGGCTTTAGCACTCAAGCAGTGCGAGTGCTAAATGTGTTCTGCCCTGCCGCGCCTTCTGGAGCGGAACGCAGTTCAAAACAGTTTTTTCTATCGAGTTCGACCGCACCCGCCGAGGCGAGCGGTTCGACATCGCAAAATCGCATCGAGGAGGTTGTGCAATGGCAACATTGAAGCCGCTGAATGATCGTATTGTCGTCAAAGCGGTGACCCCGCAGACCCAGACCGCCGGGGGTATTTTTCTGCCGGATTCCGCGCAAGAGAAGCCCCAGGAGGCCGAAGTCGTGGCGGTAGGCCCCGGCCGACTGCTGGACAACGGCAAACTGGTTCCCACAGAAGTGAAACCGGGCGACATCATCATCTACGCGAAATATGGCGGCACTGAGATCAAACTCGGCTCCGCCGAATATACCATTCTGCGTCAAGAAGACGTTCTGGCGATCAAGGAGTAGGCACCCATGGCAGCGAAAGAGATGCTGTTCGATGAAGAGGCGCGTCGTGCGCTGGAGCGTGGCGTCAACATTCTGGCCGACGCCGTCAAAGTGACCCTGGGGCCGCGCGGCCGCAACGTCGTGTTGGAAAAGAAGTACGGTAGTCCCAGCATCATCAACGACGGCGTGACCATCGCCAAAGAGATCGAGATCGAAGATCCCTTTGAGAACATGGGCGCGCAGTTGGTGCGGGAAGTCGCGAGCAAGACTAACGACATCGCCGGTGACGGCACCACTACCGCGACCGTTCTGGCGCAAGCCATGGTCAAAGAAGGCCTGAAGGCTGTCGCCGCTGGTGCGAAACCCATGATGGTCAAGCGCGGGATCGATCGTGCAGTCGCAGCCGTCGTCGAGCAGATCAAAGCCAACGCCATCAAGGTCGAAGGCAAAGCCGCGATCACGCAGGTCGCGACCATCTCCGCCAACGACGCCACCATCGGCGAACTGCTGGCCGAGGCGATGGAGCGTGTGACCGCCGAAGGTGTCATCACCGTCGAAGAGAGCAAGGGCACCAGCACGCAGCTCGAAATCGTCGAAGGAATGCAGTTCGACAAGGGCTACATCTCTCCCTACTTCGTCACCGATCCTGATCGTATGGAAACCGTCCTCGAAGATCCGTTCATTCTGCTCTACGAGAAGAAACTGAGCGCGGTCGCCGACCTGATCCCGATGCTGGAGAAGATCTCGAAGACCGGTCGGCCCGTCCTGTTCGTGGCCGAAGATGTCGAGGGTGAGGCGCTCGCAATGCTGGTCGTGAACCGCATTCGCGGCAACATCTCGAGCGCGGCGGTGAAAGCTCCCGGCTTCGGAGATCGCCGCAAAGCGATGCTCGAAGATATCGCGATCCTGACCGGCGGCCAGTTCGTGACCGAAGACCTCGGCCTCAAGCTGGAGAACATCGGCCTCGAAGTGCTTGGCACCGCGAAGCGCGTCGTCATCACGAAAGAGAATACGACGATCATCGATGGCGCAGGCGATCCTACGGCCATCGCAGGCCGTATCGCGACGATCAAGACCCAGATCTCCGAGAGCGAGAGCGACTACGACAAAGAGAAGCTGCAGGAGCGGTTGGCGAAACTGGCTGGCGGCGTAGCTGTCGTGCAGGTCGGCGCTGCGACCGAGACGGAACTGAAAGAGAAGAAAGCCCGCATCGAAGATGCCATGCACGCTACGCGCGCTGCCGTCGAAGAGGGCATTGTTCCGGGCGGCGGCGTCGCGCTGCTGAATGCGCTCTCCGCACTGGACGGCATGACCGGCCATGATGACGAGGTGATCGGCCTCAACATCGTGCGCCGCGCGCTGGAAGAGCCGATCCGCCAGATCGCCGCCAACGCGGGCGCTGAGGGCAGCGTCGTCGTAAATGGCGTGAAGAGCATGGGCAAGGGCTTCGGCTACAACGCGGCTACCGGCGTCTACGAAGACCTGGTCGCAGCGGGCGTCGTGGATCCGGCCAAGGTCGTGCGCACGGCTCTGCAGAATGCGGCCTCTATCGCAGGTCTCATCCTGACCACCGAGTGCCTGATCTCCGAAAAAAGAGGCTCCGAGCCGCCCACCGGCGGCGGCGGACACTAGTCTCCCGATTCGGTAGCTCGAAACTGAGAATCCCCTCTTCCACTTACCCGGAAGAGGGGATTTCCATTTCGATCCCTCTTGTTGACAGGACAGTATTTGAGTTCTTGTGGGCCGAACACTGGTTCAGGTGGCACTGGGAAGTAGGACAGAAACCGTGGTGCCGCCGCCGAGTTGGCTTTGGATGGTCAGTTCGCCGTGATGGGCCTGTACGATGCTGCGGCAGATGGAGAGGCCGAGGCCGGTGCCGCCTTCGGATCGGGTGCGTGCGGCATCGACCCGGTAGAATCGTTCGCCCAGATGCGGCAGATGTTCGGGCGCGATGCCGATGCCGGTGTCCGCGATGACGATGCGAATATTCTGGCCCGCTTGCTCGGCGGTCACCATGATCTGCCCTTCGAGAGGGGTGTAGTTGACGGCGTTACCGATCAGGTTGGTGAAGAGCCGCAGCAGCTCCTGCTCGTTGCCACGCACGGTCAGGGAGTCGGGCACGTTGCGGCGAATGACAGCGGTGGGGCGGGAGCCGAGGCGCGAGATGGCCCGCTGTATGACTTCGCTGACCAGAAGCTCTATGGGGTGGCTGCCGAGTTGCCCGTCGTCGGAGCGGGCGAGGAGCAGCAGATCCTGCACCAGACGTGACATCGTGTCCGCCGCCTGATTGATCTCTTGAATAGCCGGTTTGCTGGCCTCCTCGGTGCGAGCACTGTCGAGGAGGAGGCCGGAGTTGCCCTTCACAATGGTGAGAGGCGTCTTCAGTTCGTGCGAGGCATCTGCGGTGAAGCGGCGCTGCTGCTCGATCAACCGTTCCTGCTTCTGAAACGCGGCCTGCAAACGCCCGAGCAGGCTATTGAAGGTTTGGGCCAGCTCGGAGAACTCATCATTGCCTGCTGCGGGCAGGCGTTCTGAGAGTTCCTGAGCGCTGATTCGGCCCGCCGCCTGCGTCAGTCTGCGTACTCGGCGCAGCACCTGGTCGGTCAGGAAGGCGCCCACAAGCCCTGCGCCTATAAGGCCGAAGGGCGCGATCAGGAGGAGCGTGCTGTTGAGGCTGTCGATGGCGAGATACATCTCGGTCAAGGGGTAAGGAGCTTGCACCACCCCCTCCGGAGGTCCCTCCTTCGGCAGCGGGCGGGAAAGAACCCGCATCGGCTCGCCGTCTACCAGCACAATGCCTCGATAGACATGTCCCTGCATCGCCTCTTTGAATCCTTCCGGATCCAGAGGCGCCGTGAAAGTGGAGGACTCTGCGAGATGGCCCTGCGCATCGAAATGAACGGGTCGGTAGGGATTTCGGGCATCCGGTCGCTGCCCTTGCGGCCGCCCGAGACGATTGAGTGATTCCGTGCCTTGCAGAAGATCGCCAGGGCGGGCTGGACCGTTGCGCGGCCCATCTGCTTGTTGCGGATCGCCGGGACCATTGTCGTCGGGAGGACCCTCCGGACTGGCGCCATCGCGGCGCGGAGGGCCTTGCTGCCTATCGGGTTGTTGTGGATCGTCGGCTGCATTGTCGCGCGGAGGTCTATTCGGATCGAAACCGTTGCGAGGAGGGCGAGGAGCAGCACGGCCGAGGGGCTGCGTCCGCATATCGAGCTCTCTATCGATCGACGCCATCATGCTGCGGAGCACAATGGTACGCGTCACCAGCCCCAGGACTCCGAGCAGGAGCGCGAGCGTGAGAACGTTCCAGAAGATCAGCCGAGTTCGTAGGGAGTCCCATCGGAACAGCCCGCGCCACCCACTTGCCTCGCGTGATAGGACACCTCTCAAGACCGCTCGTCTCCTTCCGGCAGGCGCAGCGTATAGCCGGTGCCTCGCACCGTCTGAATCAGTTTGACCGCATGCCCTGCATCAATCTTTTTCCGCAACATGCCGATATACACGTCCACCGTATTCGAATACGACTCGTCGTCCATCCAGATCCGCTCCAGAATGGCTTCGCGTGTCAATACCTGGCTTTCGTGCGCGGCCAGCGCCTCCAGAAGTTCATACTCCCGGTGGCTCAATCCGACATCGACGCCTGCACGCGTCACGCGCCTCTGGGCTGTATCGATTTCGAGATCCGCGATGCGGATCGTGCGGGTATGATGCACTTTATCGCGGCGCAGCAGGGCACGAATCCGCGCAAGTAACTCCTTGAACTCAAAAGGTTTCGGCAGGTAGTCGTCGGCTCCAGTGTCCAATCCCTTCACACGGTCGTCCACCGAATCGCGGGCCGTCAGCATCAGGACTGGCGTCCGAACCCGCTGCGACCTCAGCTCGGCGCAAAGCTCAAAGCCGTTCATTTTCGGCAGCATCACGTCCAATATCAACAGGCCATATGTGTTCAGGATCGCCATGTCCAGCCCGGCATCGCCGTCGGTCGCAACATCGACCGAATACCGCGCCTCCTCCAGCCCCCTCCGGATCATGCTGGCAATACCCGGCTCATCTTCCACTAGCAAAATCTTCATGCCTAGCAGTATCCTCCCCGAACATGAAAACCGGATGAAATCCTTCGCGCGGAAGCGAAGGATTTGGGGGGCCGCATAGCGGCTTCGATTTCTTCCTTCGCGCGGAAGCGAAGGATTTGGGGTGCCGTATAGCGGCTTCCATCTTCCGGCGAAACCGCTTAGCGAGGGGTGATAACCCCTTGACGGCCCCAAGGCGAGTAGAGGATGCATCTCGGCGATCTAAGGGACAAGATAAGTCCTAAAAGGAAGGGGGTGCCCTAACACGTACTTTCCTCGTTGCACATCACCGTGTTTCAAGTTCCTCGCCCCTCTGTTCCAGAGACAAATCCCCTCGCATTCCTTCCCTTCCAATATCGACAAAGTCAGGTGAAACCAAACAATTGTTTGTTAGGGCACCCCCTTCCTTTTAGGGAAGGGGGACGGGGGGTTAGGCACGTGAGCGCAGCGAACGAAGTGGGGACGGGGTTAGGTTCGTTCTACGTATGCGCGTCGGCGATTTTGGGGTCTTTGGCGACGTTGACCCAGGTGTGGACATGGGGCGCGCCTCGGAAGTGCCAGACCAGGGAAGGGCCTTCGAGACGCCAGATGTCCCAAATGCCGGGCTGACCGAGCGCATCCTGTTTGTAGAAGGAGAGGTGGACCTGATCCAGGCCGCCGTTGGCTGCGATGTCGCGCATTACGTCGGAGGCGTCCGAGGGGCGATAGGGGGAGAGCAGCGAGTGCATCGTCTCTTCCACCAGTCGCTTCTGGTCTTTGGTGAGGTCGGCAATGGCGATGCCGGGGAACATGCCGGAGCCACCTTGCAGTTTGATCCGGTCTTCGCTGGGCGCTTTGTCGAGGAGGGCGATGTCGCGCTGTTTCGGGTCGAGGGCAGCGAGAACGGCGTTTGCTTTCTCGCCCTGTTTCCAGTAGATATTACCGGGATGCCCCTTGTCTTCGGTGTCTTTGGGCGCGTGGCCGTAGAAGATCGGCCCCCCGAAGGCGGCATTGGCATTGGAGTGGCCATCGGCGCGGAGCGTGACATGACGACCCGTAATGACCCATTCGAACTTGCTGGCGCTAGGGTCGCCGAACATAGCGATGGTGTAGTTGTCGAGACCGCCGCCGTCTTCGTCCATCTGTTTCAGAATCTGCGGATACCACTCCTCGGTCGTGACGCCTCTCAGGATGCCGCGTACCATCTCTTTCTGATCCGAACTGAGTTCGCGCACCTTCTGCGGGACGATGAACCAGTTCGCCTGCACTTTGCTGCGCAGCGGATTGTCCCAGGGCATACAGAGGGTTTCGTGCTGTTTCGGGGTGAGGCTGGCGTAAAGCGTCTTGACCATTGTTTCGGCCTGGACGGGCTTCACTTTGCCGCCGAGTGTTTTGGCGACTTCCTGGGCCGAGGCGGGCAGTGCCTGCGCGGCCGCTCCGGCCAGCGCGATGCCGCCGAGTGTTTTGCCTACGGTGGTGAAAAACTCACGGCGGTTCAGCGCCTCGGCGTTGGACACGACGGGGCTGGTGCCTTCAAGTCGGATCTGCGGCAACTTAGAGGGTTCAGGCTGCATATCGGTTCTCCTTTTCGGTCCAAGGACCGTGTGGCTTTGTCCCGGGGAAGAACCGACGTTGCGCCGGTTTCAGGGACATGCGGGGCCGCCGACGCCTCCGGTCTGGAGGGCGTCCGCAACGATCTTTTCCGGGCGAAACCATTTGGAATGCCCATCTACAAACGTCAGGTTCGACCCTTCGGTGTGGCGGGTCGAGAAATGGTTCGCGTTGTAGAGCATGTAGCCGTCGTCGGTGGAAACATTGCTGAGTTCGAGGTCTCCATCGGTAGGCGACGCCTCCTCTGCCAGCAGCATGAATGACGCAGGCGAGGCGAAGGCAGACAGCGGCTTGCCCGTCTCGAAGCCGATGGCGCTGCCCTGAAAAACGCAGGAGTTGGCGGCATACGAGTTGCCCGACTGGCGTCCCTGGCTATCGGAAGGGCAGATATAGATCTGCTTGTTTTTGGCGTAGGCGTAGAGGCCGCCCTGCATCACATCGTAAGAGTTGGAATTGATATTGGCCGGAAAAACCGTGTAGTAATTCCACGCGCCCCGCTGGCCCGCTCCGGGCGTACCGTCTGTAGAGTTGGGCAGAGCTTCGTCGTAATCCTGCGTATACATCTGGAAAGCTACCCCTAACTGCCGCATATTGCTAAGACAGGAGGTCTGTCGCGCCTTTTCGCGCGCGCGCGCAAAAACAGGGAAGAGAATGGCTGCCAGAATCGCGATGACGGCGATGACGACGAGCAGCTCGATAAGCGTGAAAGCGACATACGAACGACGAGCGAACGAAGATCGAAAAGGGTGCGTCATTGCGAAATACTCCTTGTATGGGAGGCAGTCGGAGCGCCCGTCGCGATTCGCTCGGTCACTCTGTTCGACACTACGAGAGGGGCGTTGTTGCGGTTTCCCGAGAACTTGACACCGGCGGAAACGTCGGACTATACTACGGTTAGAGACAATGCGGCATGGCACGGTTCAGGTAGGAGGGGAGAAGACAAGATGTCGAATGGATTGGAACTGCTGGATCCCGCGCAGGAAGAACGCCTGCGTCCGGTCTGGGGCGAGGAGTTGGACGACGATGTAGAGGATCCTTATGTCGTGATCCTCTATAATGACGACGTTCATAATATGGGAGAAGTCCTGGAGCAGATTCAGCGCGCGACCGGCTACGAAATCGAACGCTGCATTCGCATTATGTTGGAGGCGCACACCCAGGGACGCGCTATCGCCTATACGGGGAGTGAAGCCGAATGCGAGCGGGTCGCCCGTATCTTACGCCAGATAGGCCTCCAGGTCGAAACGGACCGATTCTAAAGCCATCCGAACTCCGCTTTTTCACGACAGGGGCGGCGGAGGCGTAGGGGCAGATGGACGGAGGAGAGTCTCCGGCGATCGCTCCTCGGATTGACCGACAGGACGGAGAAGTTCGGCGGGAGAAGCGCCCAGTTGAGAGCCTCTTACCAGGGTGATGACGTCCGGCAGTTTAGTGCCGAAGACTTCGATGGCGTGCTGAGCGTCGTGGGCGAGGGGATGTTTGCGGTTGGAGGCCAGACGCTGAAAGAGCGGCAGCGCGCGTTCGTCACGCAGGCGGCTGAGTCCGTAGAGGGCCGCATACTGCACCTGAGGATCACGGTGCGCGAGAGCTTCGCTGAGGAACGCAAAAGCATGAGGCCCCTCCTGCCCGATGAGGACATCCGTTGCGGCACGGCGTATCGCTGACAGCGAACTGCCGATATAGAAGTCGTTGATCGCCTCCGGGCGGGAGAGGCGATAATCGGTAAATGCCGTAAAGGGAAAGACTGCCCGGCAGGACGCGAGGTTGTCGAATTGCGGATCAGAGAGCAGAATGCACCGCGTCAGGACCGATTGCGGCAGCGTATGGCGAAAATCTTCCAGGACTCGGAGCGCATAGACGGTGACCGCAAGCCCCCAGGTCCCATTCGCAAAGGTGCGGAGGTCCTGCGACCGAATCGCTTCTCGCAAGAGCGCTTCAATTTTTTGCGGTCCGATCTGTCGGAGCGACTGATCCAGAAAGGCCTCCGCCTCCCGACGCACTTCCAGACTCGAATGTTGCTCCAGCAGCGCGAAGAGCCCCTGATTGTCCCCAAGATCGTATAGCAGTTTCGCCGCTGAGACGGCGCGCGTCCCTTTCTCCTTGAAGGCAATTTTACGCAGGCCGTGCCAGCAGCGCGGGCTGCTCGCGATGAGGATCTCCACCGCTGCCTTATGCCGCTCCTCACTGCTGCCTTGAAGGTCTCGCAAGGCTTTTTGTATTCGCCCCCAGACCATCAGTCCTTCGACGATAGAATAACGGGAACGGCTCGAGTTGATTTTCAAGGAGTGGGTTCTCCGTTCGAGGTGGGGCGCAACAGTAGTTCGGGGGCGGAGTCCGGCCGAGCATACGGCAGAGGGCGCAGCAGCGTTTCCGGCTGCGCGTCTTGCAGCGAACTGCCGCGCAGCAGAGTCATCATCTCCGGGTTGTGTTGGCGAATGACAGCCAGGGCCTGGACGGCGTGCGGCGCAAGCAGGTTGTCGGAATATGCCGCGATCGGCTGAAGATAGGGGACCGCGCGCGCATCGCCCAGGCGGCCCAGGGCCAGGATCGCGGTGCCTCGTATCTCCATGGCAGGCGCTCGGAGGGCATCGACAAAGAGGCCGAAACTCTCCGGACCAAGCAGCTCGATCAAGGCCAGCGCCGCCTCTTCCCGCACTGGTTCGCCGATCTCACGCGGAGGAGGCGGGGGAAGGCCAGGAGCGACGGCCGGAGGCATCAACTGCTTGCATGTCTGAAAGGCGCGGAGCAGTTCAGGCTGTGCGGCCAGGGCGTCGGGCACGCCCAGCTTGCGGAGGGCGCGAATCGCCGTAATGCTGAGAGCCAGCGTTTCTTCGGTCTCCTCTAGAGCCTGCACCGAGGCAAGATACCGCAGAGCACCGGAGAGGAGACGCCGGGTCAGGGCCGGAACGCGTGGATCCTGGGGGACAGAGGAGACTGGCGCCTCCCCACCGCTGAGTGTCGGAGAGCTCAGACGTACCACAGCCTCCCGTGATAGGCGGGTCACCCATTGCTGCACCTGTTGTACTGCCTGCGTCGCTGCCTGCGATGCATCCGGCCCACCTCGCAGCAGCGTGGTCAGTTTCTCGATAAAACTTCCCTGAGGACGGCATTCCGCCAGAAGTTCCAAGAAGCGTTTGCCGTTCATGTCTCCACAGGTGAACAGCGCTTGAGCGGCGCGGGCGCGCACTTCCGGCGCAAGGTCCGCGAGCAGATGCCAGAGGACTCCCTGCACCCGTGCGCTGGAACCGGGGCAACTGCCTTTAAGAAGCTCGATATGCGTGATGCCAGCCAGCACGACTTCCCGTGGAATCGGATGTTCCAGCAGCTTGCAAACGATGTCGAGGCGTCTCTCCGGGGGCGTAGAGGTCTGCACGAGCAGATCGAGGGCGACAAGCACGGCAGAAGGGGTATCGTAGGAAGTATGGTACAGAGACGCGGCGCGTTCGACCAGTTGCAGCAGGATCTCGTAGAGACGGGGGTGGCCGATGGCCGCCAACATCTGGACGGCTGTGGCCGAGCTGTATCCTGCCTGAATTGCTCCGGCGATCGCTTCGCTGTTCGCCTGGGGCCTGCCACCGTTGGCCAGCGCGTGGCAGACTTCGGTGCGCACCTGAGGATCAGGGTCCCGAAGCATCGGGATCAGCGCCTGAAAACTGGGCACGCCCGGAATACGTTCCAGGGCTCGCACGACGAGAAAACGCTGGAGCGGATCGGCGCTCTGCGCCGCATCGCGCAGTTTGCGCACCGCCATCTGGCCGAAGGCGGCGACGGTAGGCGGAAACAGATCCGGGATTCTTGTCGCGTAGGAGAGGAGCGTGTCCAGGGCGCTCGGATCCTGCAGACGGGCCCATACCCGGCAGATCAACTGAACACGAATGCTCGCATCCGGCGGAAGCGTGGCAACTTTTTGCCACTCCGGCAACGTCGGCCAGGCGGCCTGCAGCGCAAGGGTGGCGGCGGGAGGTCCGATTGCCAGAAACGCCTCTTCCAGCAATGGCGCTAGATTGGAAGACTCCTCGAGGCGATGGGTCAGAGCGCTCAAAAGCGTCTCGATACCCTCGGGGATATTCATGCGGTGCAGAGCGACGGCGGCGGCAAACTGGACACGTGGATTCGAATGACGCAGGAGGTGAAAGCGCAGGCAGGGAAGAGCGGCGCTTCCGGCGCCACTCAAAACCTCGACAGCCTCCTGCCACTCGGTGGGGATAAGCGAAGCCAGGCGCAGACTGGTTTTCCATAGACGGGCCTGCTGCACCGCACTGTCCCACAGCTCCACGGTCTCGTCTCCTCTCCTCCTCTGGTCGGTACGCGTTCTGCACTATTATAGCATTTTCGCTCGGCTTGCAGGGAGGAGTCGAAACGGAGAGCGGGGAATGATAGGGGCAGAGCGGGGGGAGCGCCCCGCGCCGAAGTTTTCGCCCTGCGAAGGGCGCAGAAGGGGGTTGCTGATGTCTTTGGACGGGAAGTTGGGCGTGGCGCTGTTGTCGTTCGCCCATGTGCATGCGGAAGGATATGCGGACCAGGTGCGCACTCATGCGGAGTGCAGAATCATTGTAGTTTGGGATGAGGATGCGGAGCGAGGCCAGAAACAGGCAGACAAGTACGACGTGCCCTTTATCGCGGATCTGGACGATGCGCTGGCCCACGCCGATGTCGAGGCCGTTGTCGTCAATGCGCCGACTGCGATGCATCGGGACATCCTGGTAAAAGCCGCGAGACTGGGCAAACATATCTTCACGGAAAAGTCTCTGACGATCACGACGGAAGAGGCGACGGAGGTTCTGCGCGCGGTCGAAGACGCGGGCATCAAATTTATGATTTCGCTGCCGTCGCGCATGCGCCCGGAGATCCTTTTCGCGAAAAAGGTGCTGGACGAAGGGCTGTTGGGCGAAGTGACGACGATGCGGGCGCGCATCGCGCACATGGCTGCCCTGGACCGCTGGTTCAAGGACGGCACCGCCTGGTTCGGAGAGCAGGAGCAGTCGGGAGGAGGCGCGTTCTTCGATCTGGGCTGCCATCGCGTCGATATCATGCGCTGGTTCCTCGGCGAACCGGCCTCAGTAGTGACCCAGATGACGAATTTCAGCAACGCCTACGACATCGACGACAACATGGTCTCCGTCATCACATTCCGCAACCGCGCCATCGGCATTCTGGATGTCTCCTGGGTCCATCGCTACGGCCCGAACCCACTGGAGATCTACGGCACCGATGGCTATCTCAGCATCGAGGCAGCTCCGAACGGACCGCGTGTGCAGCTTATCAGCGGACAGTTGAAGGCAGGCGGCATTCTCGGCTATATCGCGCCCACCACGCTTCCGGCAGCTCTGCCCTCTGCTCTCCATCAGTGGGTCTCCGCCGTCCTGCATGGCACCTCGATGACCGTCAATATCTACGATGCCTACAATCTGGTGCAACTGCTCGAAGGCTGTTACAACGCCGGACGCCAGGGACACGAAGTGACCTTCTAAGACGTCTATGCCTCCCGGCTTGCATTTGCTGGGAGGCGTACAACGCCACGTTGGGCGCTCTGTTTAGTCATCCAGCCACTTGACGTCGCTCGCGATGATAGCCCGAATTCCGAGTCCCGTCAATGCGTCTGCTGGTTTTCGCTTAGGGGCAGCGCCGTGATACTCATCAACGATTCCTCAATGCCCGGCCGGTCACCCAGTTCGCGTCGTAGGGCGAGGGCTTCCTGGTAGAAGGCGAGAGCCCGCGCCGAATCGCCCAAGGTCTGCGCAATTCCGCCGAGATTGTGCAGCGCGGTCGCGGTGCCATTACGGTCGCCGAGCTTGCGCCGGATCGCCAGATTCTCGTTTTGCAGTGCGGCGGCCTGGGCGAAGTCACCTTCGGACAGGGCGACGTTCGATAGGTTCTGCAGGGTGAACGCATTGCCACGCAGATCTCCCAGCGGACGGCGCAGTGTCAGGCTCTCCGCATACAGCTCCCGCGCCCGTGCGAGGTCGCCCCGCTCGTGCGCGAGCCAGCCCAGATGGTGCAGTTCATCGGCCATTCCCTGCACGTCTCCCCGCGCGCGCTCCAGCGCCAGACTCTCCTCGTAGAGCGGCTGCGCCCGCGCATAGTCGCCCTGTTGCAGGGCGATAAACCCGAGATTGTGCAGGAGACTCGCGACCCCTTTCGGATCCCCTGTCTGACGCCGCTTCTCCAGGCTCTCCGTATAGAGGGCCTGCGCCCGCTCCAGTTCGCCGGCTAACTGCGCAAAGGAAGCCTGCGCGTTGAGCAGCCTCGCATGATGTCGGAGGGAGAGTGCCTCCGGCCAGGAGAGCGCGGTATCAATATAACGTCGGCCTTCGCCCCAGTGCCCGCGCACGTTCCAGAAGCGAGTCAGCGCCGCCGCCAGCCGCGCTCCCCTCTGCCATGCCTCGGTATGGAGGCGATCGGACAGCGAGAGGTCCAGAGCCGTCCGCAAATTCTCATGCTCCGTCTCCAGCCTGGCCAGCCACCGCGCCTGCTCCGGCCCTCGAAGATGCTCCTCGGCCTGCTCTGCAAACGCGGTATAAAAGGAGGCATGCGCCGCTGCAGTCCTCTCCTTCTCCCCGCGCAACCCCGCCTGCCGCGCACTGAAATCCCGAACCGTCTCTAGAAAGGCGTAGCGCGTCTGCTCCTCGTCTTCCGCGTCGGGCGTCGCGATCACCAGAGACGCATCCTGAAGTGCGCAGAGCAGAAGCAGTGTGTCCGGCTCCTCGCAGACCGCTTCCGCCGCGTCGAGAGTCCAGCCTCCGCGAAACACGGAGAGGCGCGTGAACAGGTGGGCCTGGGCAAGAGTGAGTAGGCGGAAACTCCAGTCGATCGCAGCGGAGAGGGTGCTGTGTCGGGCGGGCAGGTCGGCATAGCTGCCTGGCGGGATGTCCTGCCCCTGCGTCAGCCGCTCCCACATGCGGCGAGGCGGTAATGCGCGCTGAACGTGGGCGGTTCGCTGGACCCAACACAGGCGACGCCGACGCAGTACGCGCGGGTGGATATTCTTAAAAGCACAGCCTCGCCGCTTTCGACCACGGCGAGCGACATCGTGAGCAATCTTTACTCCGGAGAAGATGCGGGCAATCCGCCCAACGCCTACACGCTCTATCGGTATGATCTGAGCGGCCTGCTGCAGCCGGGCAGCACCTATCAGTTGCGCTTTGCGGAGGTGGACAACCAGTTCGTGATCAATCAGGGCGTAGACAACGTCTCTTTGACAGCAGTTACGCCGGAACCGGGCACGCTGGGCCTGCTGGTGAGCCTGGCAGGGTTCGGGAGGCTGCTGAAAGCCCGTTTGCGCCGCAAATAGGCCATTCGATGTTTGACCTCTGTGCCACAAACGACCCAAAAGGAGAATTCTCACATGACGATCGAAGAGAGTTGACAAAATCGAAAAAAGGCCGTTATAATCACGCAGTCTCCCTGTTAAGCTTATGAACTCACCAGAAAACGAAGAACAGAATATCTATGAGAGCGTCTATGCCTTTGTGCGTTCGGTTCCACCGGGCAAGGTCGTCACATACGGTCAGGTCGCCGGAATGCTGGAGGAGATAAGTCTGACGGCGCGTCAGGTGGGCGCTGCCATGCGGAACGTGTCCGCAGATGTTCCCTGGCAGCGCGTCGTGGGCGCAGGTGGCCTTTTGCCGATCGGTAAGGTCAGCCTGGAGTTGAAGAGTCGCCAGCGAGAATTGCTGGAGCAGGAAGGCGTCGTCTTCCTGCCCGGAAATCATGAGCGTGTCGATATGCGGAAGTCACAGTGGATGCCTCCGGTGGAAGCACAGTCCTCTCTGTTCGACTTAGAATAGGCGCGGTGCATGTCTCACTCCTGGAAGTTTTATCGCTTCGACTACAGCCGCTATCTGGAAGTCCGACCGGAACTGCGTGCGGCGACAGATCCGGACGATTTTACGGCGTTGAGCGAGAATCCTGTCACGGCCTCCGTCGTCGAAGCGTTGAACTTCGGCGAGATCGAGCCCAAGGCGGCACGCAATGCGTTTGTGCAGACGCTGTGTTGTCTGGACGATCCTCTTCCGCTCGATCCAGGTCTGCTGCGCATCGTTGTACGTCTGGCAAAAGCACGTGGAACGGAGGATTTAGGGGAACTTTTGGAAGCGCTGCTTGGCGGTGGGATGAATCTTGAACCCTGGATGGTTCCGGTGACGACGCTTCCCATCGCGCTTCTGGGCTTCCTGACGCCGGATCAGGTTCTGGCGCTGCACCAGGACTATGGGGACGTTTTTCGGACCGGTGTGAAGGGCCGAAAAAGGCGCAGGCAGGGCGGTCTGATCGGAAAGGCCGGGGCATTTCTGCGGCAACTGCTGGTGCTGGAATTGAAACCGGAAGAGTCGCTGGGACTGCTCGGAGAACTGATTGCGGACGCGGCGGCAGGCGGCGAGGGCATCGCTGTCACGACCAGTTGAGAAGGCTTGAACAATATGCGCCCGAGGGGCGTCTAAGGAAGAGATAAAGCGCTCCGGTCTTCTATTCCGATCTTCTATTCCGACGTGTAATACGTCCCGGCGATGTCAACTGTCCTAATACATCTGTACGCTTTATGAAAACTGAGGTGTCCCGCGATGGAAAAAACACTCTGTCTAACCGAAGAGGAGGCGATGAGCCTTCTCGATATTGTTCTTGTGAGTCCTTCCGATCTGACTCCAGCCCAGCGGTCGGCTTTTCTGAAGCTTTCGGAACACTGTCGCCAGTTTTTGCGCGAAGATCCCGAGGGATCGGCCTATTCGGCGGGAAGCCCCAAACCGAAACAGTTCAGTCGGTACATCGCATGAAGCGTAGTTGGAGGAGGACAGGAGCCTCCTCTCTTCTTTTTAAAGCGATCGGGAGCCAGGGTCGAAAAGGTTACGATGCGGATTAGGATTCCTGTTGGGTCATGCGGCGACGCAGAATCCAGCAGAATACCGGCGCCCCCATCAGAGAGGTGATGACTCCGATATCGAGCCCTGCAAAATAGACACGCGAAAGCATGTCGGAGCCGACCAGAACCAGCCCTCCCAGCAGCATCGCGGTCGGCAACAGGCGCCGATGGTCCGGGCCAACGAGGCGACGGGCGATCTGGGGCATGATCATTCCCACAAACGCGATGATTCCCCCCACGGCTACTGCCGCCGCTGTAACCAGGGTACCCGCGATCAAAACGCGTCGCTTGATCTGTTCCGTATCCACTCCCAGATGCGCTGCACTCTCTTCTCCTAACGCCATCATGTTCAGCTCTCGCCAACTCGACCCCAGCACGATCCCCCCTAACACACCGAACGGAAGCAACAGCCATACCTCGCGCCAGCCGAGGCCGTTCAAGGAGCCGAGTAACTGGGTCAAAATGGCGCTCGCCTTGTAGGCCTCTCCCGCGCGAAAGGCCAGAGAGACCGTAAGCTTGGTAAGAGAGTAGAGAGCCGTTCCGACCACGATTCCCGCCAGCAGAAATGTCTGAACCGGCACCCTGCCGTTTACGCGGGCCAGGGCATAGACGATGGCGACGGCAGCCAGGCCTGCCGTGAAAGCCGCAAGGGTGGGCGCAAACCCGGCGAGCCAACCGGTCCCGCCCATGAGAGTCACGATGGCGGCACCCAACCCTGCCCCGGACGAAACACCGATGAAATAGGGGTCTGCCAGGGGATTGAGGAGCAGGCTCTGAAACGCCACGCCTGCGAGCGCCAGCAGCATCCCGATCAACGCGCCGCCGAGGACGCGCGGCAGGCGAATGCTCCAGACGATCGCATCGATGTAGGAATCGGGCGGCGCGATGTGGGCGGAGACGACCGGAGTATGAGAGAGAAGAACGCGCAGGATACTGCCGGGAGTGACAAAAGCGGCCACGTTCGCCTCTCCCATCCAGATATCGACGAGTATCGCTCCCAACAGCGCGAATGTCAGGAAAACCAACGCAGACAGAGGGGACCTGGAGACTCTCTGCGGTGAGAGGCGGTCGTTGGAAGGAAACGGAACAGACGCGGAAGACTTGGGTGAAGGGGCGGAGGGAGTCATGGCTTGGCGTGCGCGCCTGAAGCCGATGCCGGTTGACCGTCACTGGTGAACAGTTCCGGATGGAGAAAATGAGCCAGTTCCTCCGCTGCCTGGGCCAGACGCGGCACTCCGCGCACCACCGTCGCGTTCTCTGAAGGCATGAAATAGGTCGAGTGCATGACAGCAGGGATGTGCTCTTTCCATCCGGGCAGCGCAGCGATGCTGTCTTTGATAGAGGAATCGCACAGGATCACATCGGGCTGCGCCAGAATCACGTTCTCGGCAGAGATCTGCGATTCGGGCTGCTCTACGATGTTCTTGCCGCCCGCAATCGATACCAGGTCATCCAGGAAAGAGCCGGGGCCTGTGGTATAGATCGGATCGGTGCCATAGATGATGACGACCTTGGGGCGGCTGATCGCATTCGAGACGGTTTTACGCACGGTATCGAGGCGGGATTTCATACGCGTGACGGTCCGTTCGGCCTCGGCGTTCTGGCCCGTTGCACGCCCTAAAATGCGAATCGTGTCGTAGACCTGTACCAACGTGTGGGCTTCCAGAACGAGCAGGGGAACGTGGACCGTTTGGAGCTGGGCGATGATCTGCCGGTTGATGGCGTTATCGGCGACGATCAGATCGGGCTTTTGCGCCAGGATTCCCTCGACGCTCATGTCGCTGTAGCCACCGATATGGGGTTTTTGGGTCGCGGCCTGCGGGTAGTCGTCCGCCGAGGTGTCCGCGACGACCCGGTTGCTCAACCCGAGATCGAAGAGGATTTCGGTGCAACTGGGCGCCAGTGAAACGATTCGCATCGGCGTCGTACGAAGAGAGACCACTCGGCCCGCCGAATCGGTGAGCGCGAGTGGAAACGTGTTTGGCAAGGCAGCGAGTTCCGCTTCGGTGTCGCTTTGAGTCGAGCGGGGAACGACAGTGCGCTTGATCGGCTTCGGTTCGCTCTGCAAGCGCCAGTAGACCAGGCCCATCATTCCCACAAAAAACAGCAACCCGAAGAGATTTCGGACCTTCACCGATTCCTACCCTGCGGAGGACGCGCGCCCGAAGGACGCCCTGCGGGAGGACGCGACTGACCGGGTCGGAACGGCCCGGTCGGGCCGCTTTTGGGGCGAGCGGGCGGACGACCGTTGCTCGTGGGGCGAGCAGACGGTTGGCTGTTGTACGCCGGTCTTGCGGCAGGACGACCGGAACGACTGTCGGGACGTGCCGGGGGCTGAGCTTCGTACGCGGGGCGAGCAGACGGACGACCAGGACGGTTGGCAGAACGCGGCATGTCGGGACCGTTGGAAGGACGCGGCAAGGAGCTGGATCCTGCGGGCGGACGTGTCTGTTTGCGTGCACCGGTGTTGCGGGCCGCATCGCCGAGGGGGCGGCGCGGAACCCTTGCGACATCGTTCTTATGGCGGGGCGCCGCCTTGGCGGCGGCAGGCGTCACCGGCACGGTGAGGCCGGGCACAGGCAGGGGCTTCTGCGGAGTACGGCGCTCCTCACGCGGCGGCGTGGGCGTCGGCTTGGCGAGCGCCAGCAGCTCCTCGACCTCTGTCGCGGTCAGTTTGCGCCAGGTGCCGGGATTCAGGCCTTTGAGGCCAAGATTGCCGAAGCGGATGCGTGTCAGTTCCCGCACTGGGGTTCCGACGGCGTCCATCATGCGGCGCACCTGGCGGTTGCGGCCCTCGAACAGGGTGATATCGACCGTGGTACACTGGGTGGCAGCATCGTACTCGACGAACATGAGTTCGGCGGGCGCGGTCTTGCCGTCCGGCAGATCGATACCTTCGATGAGGGCATTGGCGGCGTCGCGATCCACAAAGCCTCGTGCGCGGACACGGTAGACTTTGGGGACATGGAAGCGTGGGTGGGTGAGGCGATTGGCGAACTCGCCGTCGTTGGTAAGCAGCAGCAGTCCGGCGCTATCGACATCGAGGCGTCCCACGGGATAGACCCGCTCCTCCACCTGCTGTACGAGTTCGAGGACGGTCTTCTCCGCGTTCGGATCGCTGACAGTGCAGGTGTAACCCACCGGCTTGTTAAGCATGATATAGATCGGCTTGACGGCGATGGGAGCTACGATAGGTTCGTTGTCCACGCGAATATCGTCTGTTGTCGGGTTCACTTTCGTACCCAGTTCTTTGACGATCTTCCCATTGACCGAGACTCTACCCCCCGTAATCATCGTCTCGCAGGCTCGGCGCGAGGCGACGCCGGCGGCGGCGAGGGCCTTTTGCAAACGTGGTAAATCTTGTTTTTTGTCTTGTTCCATACCTTAAGGATACCAGAACTGCGGCAAAAATGCCAATCAAGGCGGTGAATCTCCCTGAAGTCCCTCCCTGAATCTGGACAACGGGGCGTGTTGCGGCCACCGTTTCGGTTGCGACAAGGGGGCTGGCGGCGATCTGTCTGCCGCCGACCAGCACTTCCAGCGAGCCAAGGGTGCTGCCCGCCATGACCGGAGCCACGGCTGGAACCACCGTTATATGGCGTGCGAAGGTCGGCGTCTCCTCCTTACGCGTCACGAACTGCATTCCCTTGGGCACTGAGATAGCGACGGTGGGGCGTACGCCGTTCTGCACTACGCACTCTCCGGCCACTTCTCCGGCCTGCGCGAGGGAATGGGGAGCAAAGTTTTTGAAGCCGAAGTCCATCATCGCCGCAGTCTCGTGCACATAGTCGGGACTCTTCAGGACGACGGAGATGAGCTGCCAGCCGTTGTGGGTCGCGGATCCGACATAGCAGTGGCCGGCAGGCACCGTCCATCCGGTCTTTACTCCATCCGCGCCGTCGTAGTGCCCTAGGAAATGGGAATGGTTGCGCATCATGACATCTTTGGTGTTGATGGTGCGCACGATCTTGTATTTTTCGGTCCGCACGACCTCCCGTATACGGTCTTCCTGCATCGCGGCGCGGCCGATCATGGCGAGGTCCCGAGCCGTGGTATAGTGCTGCGGGGCGGTCAGGCCATGCGGGTTCATAAAATGGGTGTTGGTCGCGCCGAGTTCCGCCGCTCTCTGGTTCATCTTGGCGACGAAGGCGGCCTCCGAGCCTGCCACGTATTCCGCTGCGGCCACACAGCCGTCGTTGGCGGAGCGCATCAGGATCGCGCGGAGCATATCGTTGGAAGTCAGTTTTTCGCCCGGCTTCAGATGCAGGGAACTCTCTTTGACCGCGCAGGCTTTCGGGCTTGCCGTGATGATCTCGCCCTCTTTGACATGCTCACAGAAGAGCAACGCCGTCATCACCTTGGTAGTGCTCGCCATCGGTCGGCGTGCATCCGCATTTTTTTCGTAAAGCACCTGCCCGCTCACGCCGTCGATCAGGATCGCGCTCACCGCTTTGATCTCGGGCTGTTCCAGGGGAGGCAGTTCCGCATGGTCGCCCGGAGGAGGCGTGACAACGGCTGCCGCCGGGGGAATCGGCGTCGGGGAATGGACGACCTGCGGGAGCGTTGCCGCAGGGGGAATGGCGTTATTGGTCGGAGCGGAGTGGGAACGCAAGGCGATGCCCACGCCACCGATCACCAGGGCGCACGGCAATGCTCTCCACAACAGGCGGCGCAGGCGAGCGGAGGAAGTAGGACGCTTGGGAAAAACGGTCGGTGAAGCGATGACAGCAACCTCCTGGAACGGAAACTCAGGAATAGAATATTGTAGCAGAAGAGACCGGCGACACGTAAACCTTTCGACATCGGGGATTCAACTTCCTTCCCATTTGGCCTCGATTTCAGCATCGAACAGGAAACGCGCCAAAAAACCGCCGTTCGTCTCCCCCCAACTCCCGATTCTAGGGTATACTGTAAACAAGTAGATAATGCCGTGCGTACGGCGTAGTCGACTCAAGATTTTAGGCGCAACCACGAAAGGAACGATCCATTTGGCACAAGTGACTGTCAAGCCGGGAGAAAGTATAGAAACGGCTCTGCGACGTTTCAAGAAAATGACGATGGAGAGCGGCATTCTGAAAGAGGCCCGCGCTCATGAGCATTACGAAAAGCCCAGCGACAAACGACGCCGCGAAGCGGCGGCACGGCTGCGCAAAATTGCAAAGGCTAAACGCCAGGCGGAGAGCCGCGAAGCTCGCTGAGCTTCCCCAAAGAGGCCTCACGAATTAAGCATAGAGAGGG
>JAYUMV010000290.1:0-14811 GCA_043762265.1 Chthonomonadaceae bacterium
CGGTCGGATCCCAGACCGTATCGAACGAAGTCGTCACACCGGCTGCCTGGGCACGCTTCAAGAGGTGTGCGGTCGGCGCTCCATCGAAAGCAGGAAGCACCTGTGCACCAGCGATATGAAGTACCTTGCTCTGCACAATGCGTTCGAAATCGATGTCCTCCCCACGCAGCGTGGCGTTCGCGCCGTAGTAGTGCAGAAAACTTCGCTCGCCATCGGAATGTACGAGTACCATCGTCGCGGAAGTCGCCGTTTCGAGATCGCGCGCAACACCGCCTACATCGATGCCCTGCTCCTTGAACCGTTTCACGAGGAAGTCGCCAAAGCCGTCTGCCCCGACCTTAGCGATGATCGCCGTATCTACACCGAGTTTCGCCAGTCCGATTCCCGTATTGGCCGCGCAGCCCCCGGTATGGAGTTCCATGCGCTCGACCAGCGCGAGATGACCCCGTCCTGGCAACGCATCGATCGGTTTGCCAACGACATCCGCCGTTACAATTCCCACACAGGTAACATCCGGCATTTCGCTATGCCTCCTTAAAAGGCGGGGCTTCGTCGCTCTCCACCGGGTCAATCACGCCATACTTCGCCAGCAGCGCCAGCGTGGGATAGGTGGTCAAAACACAAAGTCCTCCGAGCCAGAGCATCGCAGCGCCGACCGCCGTGAGCAGCGCCACCGCCGACCAGAGGAGCGTTGCCAGCGCCAGCCCGATGGAGAATATCGGCTCCCCAACTACTAAAAAGAAAGACCGCCTTATCACGGCCTTCGCTCCACGCTTTGCGGGTTTGTCCGGTTCGTCGAATGCCCCGTTCTCCTGCAGCACCAACAGCGGCCCCTGGTAGAGCGCCATCGTACTCCAGAACAGGAGCAGATAGAGACAGAGGAGAACGCAGATCCTGCCGGCGATCCCGCTCCACTGGAGGTAAAAGGTCAGGTTCAACGCGGCGAGCGCTCCAATCGCGAAATGAACCAGGCCGAGGCGGATCGCGACACTTCCTAACTTTCGTACCGCCTGTTGAAACTGACCTACAGTGACCTCCCGATGCGTGGAGATACGCACGGCGACATCGTAGGCGCCAGCCATCAAAGGAGAGAGGGCGGAAACGGCGACCAGGGCGACGATCAGAGTGCGGAGGAGAAGCGGCGAGGCCGAAGGCAACACCAGTCCCGGCGTCAGGCTGAGGAGCAGGACCGCAGTGCCGAGCAGGCTTAGGAGCAGTACCGCTCCCAGTCGATCCCAGATCGAACGGAGGGCGGAAAGCAAGGAACGACCGAGCCATGCGGGCGGAAGGACGGTCCTGGGGGGACCGCCCTCGCTCGAAACGTTTCGGTCATCCGAGATTCGCGTGTCGGAGGGAAGAGACGGCACTTCAGGCATGATGCCCAACCTGTTCGTCACCGTCCGACAAAACTCCTGCCAACAATTCGCTCTGCACGCGCGGTTTCCTAAGAAGGCACTTGCGTTTTTGAGGGCACCCAGGCCATATTCGCGTTGCGCAGATGACCGCACAGCGCCTGCACAAATTGGCTGGTGTCGGTCTTGACAGTTATGATCGCGTAGTGGTCGCCAGCACGAAAGTAGATATCCCACTCCGCATACGGCTTTTTGCTGGCCCCTACGACATGCCATTCCTCCGCAGAATGACCGATTTTCAGCGCATGAAACCAGTCCCAGGCGAGCCCAACGGCCTCCTTTTGAGAAGAGAAAGCATCGGCTTTGCAGCAGCTTACGGTCTGCTGGAAATGACTGACGCGCACCAGTTCGCCGGTATCCGCATTCCAGAGAAGATGCGCCAGGTCACCGGACGTCGCATCGCTGGAGTCAACATTCCAGTGGTGGACACTCTGTCCGGCGCTGTTGAACGTCGTCACCGGACTGACGACGGTATCGAGGTTTTTCGCATGTGTCAGAAGCGCCTGCAAGAGCGGTTCCGAGTGCAAAGCGATCTGTTGCTTTGTAATTCGACCTTCGGAGGCCGTCTGCACTGACGACCGAGTGTGAAAAGGCGTGGCTGCTGCCACGGCCAGAAGCGTTGTACAGACCAAAAGTCCGACGACGCCTCGCGTCCACATCTCATTGCGCATGGTGATCCTTCCTGTCTCGCTAGCGGCTTCTACGATGGAGCCGTCGGTCGTCCGTGACGGACGACCCTGTTTTGGATCACGTTGTACTGTAGGGTCTTACGCCCTACCTGATTTCTGTCCTGTTAAGCGGAATCGTTCCCCGAAGAAAAAAGAAAAACATCATTTTCGCACGTTGCGCCCCAGTGGCGGCGTTTGAGGGCGACTTCCCTGGTGATGACCGTTCCGAAGGTTGGTATCGGTCCCTCGTTCGATTCGTTCTGTCTCCAAAGCGGGCTTTTGGTGACGGCCGCCGTCCAGAGCGCCGAATCGCTGAAAGATTCCATTCCAAGCCGAGGTACGGTCAGTAGGCATCTTACTCATTGTCGTGTCTCCTTCCCCGAGCAGGCTTTTCGCCTTACCATCCTTGAGACGCCCTGCAATCTGGTCCGGTTTCAATATTATAATGTGGAACTCTTCACACCGCTTCTCCATTCGTGCTTATCGCGGACATGCGTCTAAATGACATCATTCCTTCAGACGGCGTCGAACAAAGAATGCATTTGTAACGAATTTCACAATGTGCTTGACCTGAAGTAAGGGGTATCAGGTATCATTACTTGCATCGTGCGGCAACAAGTTTCCCGGCATTCTGAACTCATTGAATGGCATGGTGCGAATAAGGTGGCGAATTTGAACCCTAACAGCAATGGGCGAGTTCCCGTGCCTACGTTGGAACGTCTGGCAACGTACTTGCGCTTCCTCATCGATCTGGAACAGTCCGGTGTCGATACGATCTCGTCCTCCGAAGTAGAGCGCCAGACAGGGATCAATGCGGCTCAATTTCGCAAGGACCTGTCCGTCTTTTACCGCTATTTCGGAGAGTTTGGGAAGCCCGGCGTCGGATACAACGTGCCGGAACTCAAGCGACGTATCGCCCGCATCCTGAAGATCGATAGCGAACAGCGCCTTGTCCTCGTCGGCGCTGGCAACCTCGGCTCTGCGCTGGTGGGCTATCCCGGCTTAAAAGAGCATCATTTCAACCTCGTTGCCGTTTTCGACAATAATGCGGCGAAGATCGGGCAGCAACTCTGGGGCCTCACGATCCACGATGTGCATCGGATTTCAGAGGTGAACGCGGACCTCGAGGCCAGAATCGCGATCTTGGCGGTTCCAGCTTCGTCCGCGCAGCATGTTGCGGAACTGCTCGTTGAGGCCGGTATCCGGGCGATATTGAACTTCGCTCCCGTCCTGTTGCGGGTTCCCGACCATGTCTTTGTCCGCAACGTCTCCTTCCTGCAGGAGCTGGCGGTACTCTCCTATCATCTCTCTGCCTCCGAAGAGGGCGATGACGAAGATCTGCCCCAACAAAAGGGCCAGAACGAGACCGACCTTGTCAGGCATTCCTCCGAACCTGCCTTCAATGAAATATCTCCCGCCCCTTCCACTGTAGCGGTAAAACCGGAGTAGAAGCAGGAATGCCGCGCTACTATCCTATCTATCTCGACCTCACCGACGCCTTCTGCCTGGTGGTGGGAGGGGGAGCCGTTGCGGAGCGCAGAGTGCTGGGCCTCCAAGAGGCAGGCGCAACCATCAGGGTCATAAGCCCGACGTTGACGCCGACGCTGAGGGCACTTGCGCAGACCCAAGCTCTCCAGTATCTGGAAGGCTGCTATGAACCTTCCGCTCTCGAAGGCGTCAAACTGGTCGTGGCCGCGACGGATTCGCGCACGGTGAACGCGCAGGTCATTGCGGATGCTCAGGCGGCACGGATCCCCGTCAATGCCGCCGACGCCCCGGAAGACGGCGATTATATCGTGCCGTCGGTGGTTCGACGGGGCGAACTCTGCGTGAGTATCTCCACAGGCGGCGCCAATCCGATGCTTGCGGCACGGCTTGCTGCGGAGATGGAAACGCGGTTTGGCCCGGAATATTCGGAGTATGTGGAACTCCTGGGGCAGATGAGAACCTATATAAAGAGGAACACCTCTGTGGCGGAGATCCGCCGACGCGCCCTTGCCGGTCTGCTCGATGCGGAGCCGCTCTTGCTGGAACCACTGAAGGTTGGTGACAGAGAGGCCGCACATGCGATCGCTACCGAGATTGTAGACGCCGTACTGCGTGCGTAACGCCCTGTGGAGCCAGAGATTGCATCTAGTACTCGTTGGACTGAGCCATCATATCGCGCCGATCGCCATGCGTGAGCGAGTCAACTGTTCCGACATGCAGTTACCGCTCGCGCTGCTGGCTGCTTCCGAACGCCCCGGTGTCCGCGAAGTCGCCATCCTCTCGACCTGCAACCGTATGGAGGTCTATGCACTCGTAGAGGCCGCCCACGTTTCCGGCGCCTTCGAGCAGGTCGCGCGACATCTCGCCGAACACCATCGGGTTCCCCACACAGAGTTGACCCCTTTTCTTTATATGAAGCATGACCAGGAAGTGGCGCTGCACCTGATGCGAGTGGCTTCCGGACTGGACTCCCTCGTGCTGGGTGAAGCGCAGATTCTCGGCCAGGTCAAAGGGGCGTTGCGCGCGGCGCAGGCTGCCGGAACCGCAGGCAGCGCCCTCACCGCACTCTTGCAACAGTCGATCAGCGCAGGCCGCCGGACCCAGGCTGAAACCGGTCTGGGCAAAGGCGCGTTCTCGATAGGACACGCCGCTGTCGATCTCGCGAGCAAGGTGTTCGGAGAGCTTTCTCATGCCGGCGTGCTGATCCTCGGCGCCGGAAAAATGAGCGAAGTCACCGCCCGACATCTGCGCAATAGCGGAGTCGCCTCGGTTCTGGTCGCCAACCGCACCTATGCCCGGGCGGAGGCGCTGGCTGGCAAACTGGGCGGGCGCGCGATCCACTACGACGCCTTTCCCGACGAACTGCGCCGCGCCGACATCGTCATCGCTTCGACCGCCGCCCCCCACCCGATTATTACGCGCGCGATGCTCGCACCCGTATTGCGCAAACGTCGGGGCAATCCCCTCATCTTGATCGATATCGCCGTTCCGAGGGACATCGACACCGATGTCTTGAGCCTGGACAACGTGTTTCTCTACAATATCGATGACCTCCAGGCCGTAGTCGCGCAAGAGGCTCATGGCCGTAAGAGCGAAGTCGGACACGCCGAAACGATCCTCGCGGAAGAGTGCGCCCGGTTTGTCGCCTGGTATCGCAATCGGGAGGCGGCTCCGGTCATTACGCAACTCCGGCAAAAACTGGATCGCATTCGCGAGGAGGAGCTGGCCCTCCTGCGCACGCAACTGGATAGTCTTACCGAGCGCGAGTGGCAGAAGGTTGAGGCTGCCTTTCGCTCGATGTCCACCAAATACGCGAAAGAGCCGATCTTGCGCCTGAAGCGAGAGACGGCGGGCACTGGTCAGGTAGGCGAAGCAGACCCACAGAGGTACGATCTTCTCTCCGCGACCAGGGAGATTTTCCAACTCGAATCCGAGTCCTCCTCACGCAGAACGCGCCCGGAACCAGAGGCAGAATTAGCGCCGCAGGAGCCCCCGATGGGGGTCCCAGTATCTGTCGGCGGGCCTGAAACGGCGTTTTTGCGGCGTGAGGTGGAGACATGACATTCGCGGTCCTGACCGTTCTCACCCTGATCTGTTACCTGGCCTCGTCCGGTTGCAACGGCGCGATCCTGCTCATCTCCCCTGCGGTTCCGGCAGGAGTTGCGGGGCTACAACCTGCCCTTCCGATTACCCGCTTTGGACGCCCTCTGCTCCTATTGGGAATCGTGATCCAGTTTTTCGCCATCGGGATGTGGTGCATCTCCACGCACAACTCCCCTTTCGCCAGTGAAACCGGCACCCTGTCGGTCCTGGCCTGGATGATCGCCATCGCTATGGCGGCCCTGGACTACCGCTCTCGACTTCCCGCCGTGAGCGCCGTCGCGTTGCTGGTCTCCAGCCTGGTCATCTGCGGAGGGATCCTCCTGGCACGCGAGCCTATCGCCACGAATCCCGCCCTGCGCAGTCAGATCATCAACCTGCATGTGTTCGCCATCGTCGCGGGATTCGGTCTGTTCGCCGTCGCCTTCGGCTGCGCCGCGCTCTACCTGTTACAAAACCGCGCTTTGCGCGAGAAGCCAGCGCAAGGGCTGTTCCGCAAACTGCCGCCGCTCGCCACTCTGGATACAGTCGCCTACCGCTCGGTGGTGTTGGCGTTGCCGCTCCTGACGCTGGGGCTCGCTATCGGATTCGAGCAGGCGTTCGCCGCTGTCGGAGCCCACACCGTCGCCTCCTGGTTCGCAGACCCGCGCATCGTGCTTTCTCTGGTCGTCTGGTTCAACTATGTACTCTATCTGGGGGCACGGTTGGCTTTAGGCTGGAGAGGCGTCAAACTCCAATATATCCTGCTGGTGGGAATGTTGATCGCGCTGGCGCTTTACCTCGTGCCCCCCTCCACGCACCGTTTCAGTTGACAGAGGGCCGCTTTTCGAGTAAACTGAAACGATGCGTCTGCTTTTTTCCGAATAAGGGGTAGACCACCGATTTGCACTGCCACCCCCGATAGAGGAGCGCAACATCATGCAGCTCGCCGCCATCACGGATGAGATCTCTCAGGAGTTTGAACACGCGCTCGATGTCATGCTGGAGTACGGCGCGACCGGAGCGGAACTGCGCGGGTTGTGGGGAACCAACATCGCCGACCTGTCCGATGCCCAGGTCGCACGCGCCAAAGCCGCGCTGCGCGAGCGCGAGATGCAGGTAGTCGGCCTCGCGACCCCGTTTTTCAAGTGTGACTTGACCCAGGAAGCGTCGAATCCAGGGGAAGCGGCAGGCGCGATGCATCTTGCCACGCCGCTTGGCCTCGAACAACAGATGGCGATGCTTACGCGCTGCATCAAACTGGCGCATCTTTTTGAGACGCCTCTGTTGCGTATCTTTACCTTCTGGCGCAAAGAGGCGCTGACACCGGAGATCGAAGCCCGGATCGTGGATGCGTTCGCCGCGCCCCTGGCTGTGGCCGAGCGCGAAGGCATCATCCTGGGCCTCGAAAACGAGCATGCCTGTTTTATAGGCACCGGCGCAGAAGCAGGCCGGATCGCTTCGGCCATCAACTCGCCGCACTTGAAGGTGGTCTGGGATCCCGGCAACGCCTACTTCGCCGGAGAATCGCCCTACCCTTCCGGATACGACGCGATCAAGCCCTGGCTCACCCATGTCCATGTCAAGGACGGTAAACTCGTCGAGACCACGGATCAGGGTCCGCGCCCACAATGGTGCGTGATTGGGGAAGGCGAGATCGACTATGTCGGACAGTTCGCCGCCCTGAAACGGGATGGATATACGGGCTGGATCTCTCTCGAAACCCACTTTCGACCGGAAACGGGCAGCGCCCCGGATGGCAAAGGTACGCCGGAAGAGGGATCCCGACCTTGTCTCGCTGCGCTGAGGTCATTGCTCGCTTGAACCATTCGGGTTTACCTCGACTCCGAACAACTTCCGACTAAGGATGTCTTTTCATGTCTGATCCAATAGGAAAAATTATTTCCATCACCTGGTGGCGCGAGGTATTTCAAAAGACCGGTCGGGTCTTTGGCATCGGGTGCGCGCTCGTCTTCGCTGTCCCGCTCGCGCTCGTCGGCATCAACAACTGGTCCGGACGCGGCAACCAGAACGGTGGCGCTGTCGGACGTGACACACAGTTGATGACTGTCAACGGCGACCCCGTCTCCATGGGCGACTACTACGCGGCCACCAGCGGCAAGCAGATGGGCACGCCGGGCGAAGAGTACGCCCGTCAGGCCGGTTATATCGTCAAGGGCCTCATCCAGCAGGAAGTCGTCGTGCAGGAGGCCAAGCGCGAGGGCGTGAAAGCCAGCGACGCCGAAATCGATAAGTCGATCCAGGATCTGAAGGTGCAGCGGCTCGGTAAAAATGCGACCGATGCGGATCTGGAAAACCTGCTCTATTCGGCCAGACACATGACCATCGCCGACTACCGCGAACAGCTCGCCAAGGGGATGCTGGGGTCGGCCCTGGTAGATAGCGAGAAGAAGAAGACCGTCGTGACGGAAGAGGAAGCGCGCAATCAGTCGGCAGATGTGCGCCTGAATGTCGTCCTCATTCCAACGGTGCCGATGACTCCGATGCCCGGAATGCCGACCGATCCGAGAACTCTGTCCGATGCTGCGGCCCAGAAGAAGGCCGAACTGTTGCTGGCGGAAGCGAAGAGTGGGAAAACTCCTATTGCCGTTCTCGCCAAGGCCAACTCCAGCGACTACACCGCCAAACAGGGTGGCGACACCGATTTTATGCCGGAGTACAAGAGCGCAGGACTGCCCGCGTCCATGGGGGTCCTCGGCTTCGGCAAAGATTTCGATACGGCGATACATGCGGCCAAAGAAGGTGAATATACGGGCGTCGTCAAAGCGACTGGCTTCCGGACGGGCTACGCGTTTGCGAAGATCGCCGCACGCCGCAACAACTTGCCCAAAGATTTCGTGGCTCAAAAAGTCGTCGATCAGCTCAAGCAGCAGCGTGCACAGGAAGCCGTGATCAAAAAAGTGGAGGACCTCACGAAGGCCGCCAAGATCGTATTCCCGTCGGATCGCATCGAGCAAAAAGCCTATTACGATCAGTATCTGCTTTCGGAGATGGATCAGGGCAGTGCGTTCGGCAACCCTTCCACTGCCACTCCCGAGGAGCGCAACAAACAGAAAGCGCTGGCCGACTCCGAGATCGAGGCGGTCTACAAGAAGGATCCGACCAACACGACAGCCGCAATTCTCGTTCTGGATGCCGTCGAGCTTAAAATGCGAGATCCTAAGACACCTCCTGCCGAACAGACCGCGTTGCGCGCGCGCCTGCTGCCGCTCTACCAGAGTATCATCAAGGCGACGGAAGGCGAGGCCTATGTCTATCGCTTCGGCCTTGGAGATGCTTTGCGCGACAATAAGCAGTATGCCGAGGCCTACAAGAACTATCATATGGTCGGTCGCCTGATCGATACCGACATTCCGACCGAAATGAAGTCGATGCAGGATGCCGTGAAAGTGCGTCAGCGTCTGATGATGGCCTTGAAGAGCGTCGCCTCCCCGGAAGCGCCCAGCGCCGAGGCGGAAGCGGCTGCCCAGGAGACGAAAATCCTGGCATTGAATGGTCAGATCGCACAGCTCCAGCTCAAACAGAAAGAAGAGCAGCGAATCGCGGACGAAGCCCGAAAGAAAGCGCTCGAAAAGGCAAAGACACAGAAGCCCCCGGTAGGAGGCGGAGCGATTTCCACCACTCCCGACGGATTCGGCAAGACCCTGAATCTGGCTCCAGGCTCCAGTGGAAGCATCACCGCGCCGCCTTCCGGGAGTGCGCCGAGTAGCGCCGTCCCCCCCCCTTCTGGCGGCACTCCTGCACCGAGCGGAAAACCATCCACAGTCCCTTCACCGGGCGCGCCTGCCTCTAGCGGGAAATCGACTTCCCCGCCGCCAGCCGGTGGTACCAGCCGATAACTCCACGCCTACGCCGATCACGATTGCCTCCCTTTTCTGTCGATACAGAGGAGGGAGGCAATCTGCTTCCTGCACCTGCCTCCCCCTCCTCCCCTGCTGGCACTCTCTTCGTCGTCTCGCTCCCTATCGGCGATCCCGAAGACATCACCCTGCGCGCGCTGAAGGTCTTGCGCAACGTTCACTTGATCGTCGGTGAGGACCCACGCATCGCCCAAAAGGCCCTGCACGCTTACGATATAGCGACCGAGATCGTCTCGCTTCTCCCTCGGCGCGGGGTTCCGGCTCTATCTGCCGCCCTCGCGCAACTGGAGGCAGGGCACAACGTGGCGCTCATCGCAGACAGCGGCACCCCCACCGTCGAAGATCCCGGTCTGCGCCTCATCCAGGCGGCGATAGGCCTCAACCACCGCGTCACCGCGATACCAGGCGCTTCCGCCTGTCTTGCCGCGCTCGTGCTTTCCGGTTTGCCGTCCACTCCGTTTCAGTTCGCTGGATTTCCTCCCCGCCGCCATCCCGAGCGAGGGACATTTTTCACAAAAATCGCTGCAAGCGGACAAACTACCGTTCTGTACGAATCTCACCGTTATCTTCGCTCGACCCTTTCCGAACTGGGCCACCACTTGGGCGATCTCATAAAAATAGTTGTGGGATGTGACCTAACGCACACCAACGAACGAATATTCAGGGGTACAATATTATCAGCAACGATCGAGTTTGCGGACAATACTCCTATTTGCGCCTATACCCTGGTGATTTCGGGAATTTCCTCGTCCGTTGGCTCGTAGAGTTCTCCCTTTATTCTCGGTAAAACACCGAATCCAAGAACAAATTTTTACGACTTGCCCGTTTGGGATCGTTGGCACGGAATGTGCAAGAAAAGACTTGAGTATTCTCTTTAGGGAGATACTCCCCTCTTTCGACGTGCCGTAGAAACCGATTGCGGCAGATGCAGTTTATGAATTCGCACATTGGTTACTCCAAGGATGCCGGGGCCGGGGTTTACGGTGGCCCCAGTTGGAGTGACGGAAAATGGTTAGTAAGGAGACTATGTAGTTATGGATACTCTCCGTGAACGGAATGCTTCAATGCTCAGAACCGGTCCCGACCGAGAGACAATGGGGCATAATTTGGACAGCGCACACGCTACAGTAAAATCTTCTTTTCCTGTGACCACTATGCCGGAGGAAACCGTCTCCGTTCATACCGATGCGCTCGCCCCCCTCAACTGCGAGGATTCTAGCCGCTTCGCCCGCGACTTCGCGGACCCGCTCTTTCCGCAAAAAACCGTCTCCTACGCCGTTGCCAAGCGGATATTCGATTTCGTTTTTGCCACATGCGCTCTGTTTGCGCTCTCCGTTCCCATGATCATTGTCGCTTTTATCATTAAGATGACGGATCGTGGGCCGATCTTTTTCAAACAGGTACGGGTTGGCAAAGGCGGTCAGTTTTTCTACTGCTACAAGTTCCGCTCCATGTGTGTCGATGCGGAGAAGAAGAAGCAGGAACTCATGCATCTCAACGAGGCAAGCGGTCCTGTCTTCAAAATCAAGGCGGACCCCCGTGTCACGCCCATCGGCGTATTCATTCGCAAGATGAGTATCGACGAGTTTCCACAGTTTATCAACGTCCTCAAGGGCGATATGTCGATCGTTGGTCCCCGCCCCCCGATCCCTTCGGAAGTCGATCAGTATGGCGACCATGAGCGCAAACGACTCGCCATCCCCCCCGGTATCACCTGCCTCTGGCAGATTGGTGGACGCAGCAATGTCACCTTTGAGCGATGGGTGGAACTCGACATCGAATATATCGAGACGATGACCTTCTGGAAAGACATTGTGATCATTCTGAAGACAGTCCCGGCGGTATTGAAAAGTTCCGGCGCACACTAACGCGCGCCTTCGAAATGCCAAGAGGAAGACGGCTTGCCTAGCAGAAGCTAAGCAAGCCGTCTTCTTCGGTTCCGAGGTGCGCCTTGGGTAATATTTTCTGGGGTTTTTTGCGTACCAATAAGAGGGTAAAGAGAGGCAAATGAGCGAATCGAAATTTGAAATCAAGCGCATGTCGCGTACCGATCTGGATACCGCCTGGGAGTTTTGCAAGGACGAGGAGTGGAACCCTGGCAAATACGACCAGGAAGCGTTCTACTCCGCCGACCCACAGGGATTCTTCCTGGGGATGCTCGATGGCGTTCCGATCGGCTCTGTCAGCGGCGTCGCCTACAACGATCGCTTCGGATTCCTCGGAATTTACATCGTCCGGCCTGCCTATCGGGGCCTCGGTTATGGGCGGCTACTCTTCGACGCGGCGCGGGACTATCTGGGAGATCGCATCATCGGTTTGGATGGCGTACTCGCCCAACAGGCGAACTACCAGAAGGCTGGATTCGAGTTTGCCTATCGAAATATCCGGTATGCCGGCATCGGACAGGGAGTGGAGACAAAAGATGTCTTCCCGCTCGCCGAGTTGCCGCTTGCCGAACTGGAAGCGTTCGATGCAAGAATGTTCGGCACTCCGCGCCCCCAGTTTCTACGCCGGTGGATTACCCTGCCAGACAGCGCCGCCCTCGGTGTCCTCAAGAACGACAAGCTCGTCGGCTACGGTGTTCTGCGCCCGCGCCAGGAAGGATACCAGATCGGCCCGCTCTATGCCGAAACCCCTCAGGCCGCCGAGAATCTTTTTCGTTCGCTAGCCGCCCAGCGTCCCGGCCAGACCCTCTTTTACGACGCTCTGGCGTGCAATCCCGCCAGCGTCCGTTTGGCTGAACGATACGCTCTGAAACCGACCTTCGAGACCGCCCGCATGTATGCCAATGGGCGCCCTGTGCTCCCGTTGGACTGCCACTATAGCGTCTCCAGTTTCGAACTGGGCTAGCGCCATTGAATCCGATAAGACGCCTCGCATTGCCGCGAGGACAGGAGTCGTTTATGGGTGAGTTTGTGCCTTCGTGGGAAACCTTGGCGAAAGAACTGAACGCGCGGCGTGCGGCGGGAGCGCGAATCGTCTCCACCAATGGCGTGTTCGATCTGCTGCACATCGGTCACCTGCGCTATCTACAGGCGGCCCGCAAGTGCGGAGACCTCCTGGTGGTCGGAGTCAACTCGGATGCCTGCACGCGCCAGCTCAAAGGTCCGTCGCGCCCGTTTGTCCCGGAAGACGAGCGGGCGGAGATGCTGGCAGGGCTGAGTTGCGTAGACTATGTCACGCTTTTCGATGAACCTACTCCTGTCCGCCTTCTGGAGACAATTCGGCCGCATCTGCACGTCAAGGGCGGGGATTACGAGATCGAGACCATGCCGGAGACTCCCGTTGTTCGGCAGTATGGCGGCGACGTCATCACGGTAGATTTCGTTCCCGCCCACTCTTCCAGCGGTATTATCGAACGGATCGCCGCTTCCCTCCGAGATCAAAATTGAACACAGAACCTCCGCTTCCCCCGTCCGCCTCCGCCGATATTGTTCCCACCCTCGCGGATCCGAACGGCCACAAGGACAATATCCTGGTCGCCATGGTGAAAGCCGTGCGTCCGAAGCAGGCGACGAAGAACCTGTTTGTCTATACCGCACTGGTGTTCGCCGGGCAACTATTTCATGTGAATCTGTTCCTGCGTGCCACCATGGGATTTCTGCTGTTCACCGCCGTCGCGGGCAGCATCTATCTGCTCAACGATCTGCTGGACGTAGAACAGGATAGACTCCATCCCAAAAAGCGCACACGCCCGATCGCCTCGGGCAGTCTGCCTGTTCCTCTGGCGTGGGCGATGTTCGTGATTCTGGGCTTGTGTGGCACGGCAGCCGGTTTTCTGCTCTCTCCCCTGTTCGGCATGACTCTTGCCGCCTATTTTGGCCTTCAGATCGCCTACTGCTTTCGCCTCAAACACATGGTGCTTCTAGATGTATTCACCGTCGCGACAGGTTTCGTCCTGCGCACCGCCTCCGGTGGCTTTGCGATCGATGTACACATCTCCCCCTGGCTGATGCTCTTCTCCCTGCAACTGGCGCTGTTTCTGGGTTTCGGTAAACGCAGGCAGGAGCTTGTACTGGTGGGGGAGAATCCCGGAAAAACACGCGCCATTCTAAGCGAATACAGCCTGCCGTTTCTCGACCCGATGATCGTCATCGTGAGCGCGGTGACCATTGTATGCTACTCCGTCTACAGTGTCGATTCACCGACCGCCGTCACGCACCCTCACCTCTGGGTCACGGTTCCGTTCATCATCTATGGGGTCTGCCGCTATCTCTATCTGGTCTACCAAAAGGGCTGGGGAGGCGCCCCCGACGAAGTGCTGCTGAAGGATCGCGAACTGCTGATCTCGGTCATACTCTGGTTCGTGGCAGTGTTGCTGGTCTTTAAATTCGATACGATGGGGCGACCATTTTTTGGCGCTGTAGGATTGCATTGAAGGTCTGGATAGCGGCCGCCAAAACGTGCCGGTTATACTGATCAGGAAGAACAAGGGTAAGGATGAGGCACGCATAGCCAGTCACCAAAGAGGCCCCACTGTAACGGTACATGCTCGGCCACGATAAAGAGCCCCAATAATCACTCGATCCTACGGCAGCGGACGCGAGAAACAGGCAGGGATGTTCTTGTTTGTTGACGAAGACTCCCTTCGAATTGCCGTGAACTCTCTCTGCTTATTCTGAAACGGCGCTATAAAGGAGACACCTTTAAGATGCGTTCGCAATCCATTCCTACGTGGGTACTACTGACGGGGCTGCTCATCGGGACACTGTCGTTCCCAGCACTGGCACAGACAAAGAAGAAGGCTCCTCCTGCTGCCAAGCCACCGGTCAAAAAATGAGGTCAAGGCACAAGGACAGGTCGCCGGGCTGTATGGTCAGTTCGGTGTCACCTACACGCTCAAAAACAATTTCAACTTCTCTCTGCTGAGTGCACACTACACGCTGGAGCCGTACATCGCTTACGAGACGCTGATTGCTGGAACCGATGAGAAACTCATGGTTCTGGACATCGCGCTCAAAAACGTTGACAAAAACAACTTCTTCAACTAGGAAGGATTTATGACCCTGGTAGATGAGAAGGGACAGCTCTATCCAGGCGGCGTTCTTGCCCTGCAGAGTTCAGGAGTCTCCGCACCAAACACGAGTCTGAAACCGGGTCAGGGCCTGGGACAGGCGGAACTCAAAGACCCGTTACTGTGGGGCTTCAAGATCCCTGCGAAGGTGCGGATCGTCAATATCATCAAAACATACCAGGAGACCCCTGCCTTCAGGCGGGGGAGGAATGGTATCCTCTCTGCCGAAGGCTCCTCCTGTCCTTTCTCGTTTTAATTGGTTTCGTTGA
>JAYUMV010000291.1:0-7437 GCA_043762265.1 Chthonomonadaceae bacterium
GAGCCGAACGGAAGCCGAGGCGGCGCTCCCCACTCCGACTTCCTCCATACTTTGAGCAGCGGGCAATGGAACGACGAACAAAATGCGCCTCAAGGCGACTCCGCCCAGGGCTTCCTCGTCGAGTTCGATACCTGAAACCGCTCTCCTCTGCAAGGCGACCCCGAAGCGCCTACCGTCTCTTCTCTGCCAGGTCAGCGGGGCGAAAAAACGAGTGGTAAATCTCCATCGGGTATAATAACCCCAACAAGAACGATGCCTGCCCAGTGGTCCGGAAAGCAGGTTTGTGATGCTCCCTTCAGGCGCACCGAAGAAATCTCTGAATAAGATCGTATTCGTGGTCGTGGTCGGCTTTTTAGTGATCGTGCGCCTCTACATGATCTTCCAGGGGCATTCGCGAATCTCCTCGGACCTCGCGCTGCAATCCGAAGACTACGCCGCCGCGCGCAAGCATTTTCAGACCCACCTGTTAAGGCATGGCCCCGCCCCACAAAATGGACAGCCGTTGCGGCCGCCCCCAGGCGCCCAGCAGGTCGAATACGCACCGGAACTGCACCTTCAGGCATGGACCACGCCGCCGACCACAGGCACGAAAAAACCCGACGTGCTCTTCCTGCACGGCGGATTCGCGATCGGGAACGACGATTGGGACATGACCCAGCCCTATCAGGACGCTGGCTACATCGTCCTCGTACCGGCCTTACGCGGAGAAAACGGCCAACCCGGCGACTACTCGATGTTCTACGACGAAGTGACCGATGTCCTGGCGGCGGCAGACTATCTCGCTCAACGCCCCGATGTGGACGCGCAGCACATCTACATTGCCGGACACAGCGTCGGCGGGACCTTGACCCTCCTGGCAGCCCTGGCCTCCCCACGCTTTCAGGCGGCAGCCTCCTTCTCCGGGACGCCCGATGCGATCGGTTGGTCCAGGGGGCAGCCCGAAAGGGTGCCCTTCGACACCTCCCAGTTGCAGGAGTATCGGATGCGGTCGGCCGCTGCCTATGCCGGCAGCTTCAAATGTCCCACCCGCCTCTACTGCGGCAGCCAGGAGACTTTTTTCGTAGATGCCGCCCAACAGACCGCCTCACGCGCCCGAAAGCAAGGCCGCGATGTGCAGGCGATCTCCGTGCCCGGCGATCACTTCACCGCTGTTCCGGCAGAGATCCAGCAGAGCATCCAGTTTTTCCAGTCCCACTGAGCGCCTGAAACGCAAGGGAGCTTGCATGTTACTCCCCTCCGAAGACTATAGCGCCGCCCGCGCCCATTTCCAGACCCATCTGGTGAAGCAGGGTCCAGCCCCCTATCCGGGCCCACCTCTCCACCCTCCCGTCGGAGCGCGCCAGATAGAGTACGCACCCGGCCTGCACCTGCACGCGTGGATGACCGCAGACCCCGCAGACGGCAAGACGACAGGAGCGCAAAAACCGGCGGTGCTGTTTCTGCACGGCCACTGCGGCATCCGCAGCAACGATTGGAACGCAACGCTTCCCTATCGGAAAGCGGGTTACCTCGTCCTGATGCCCGTCCTGCGCGGCGAAAACGGCCAGCGCGGCGAATACTCGATGTTCTACAATGAAGTGACCGACGTCCTTGCGGCCGCAGACTATCTGGCAAACCTGCCCCAGGTCGATACAAGCCGCATCTATCTCGCCGGACATAGCGTTGGAGGCACCCTCACCCTCCTCGCAGCCATGGCCTCCGCGCGCTTCCGCGCGGCAGCCTCGTTTTCCGGCGCGCCCGACGCGCAGATCTGGTCACAAAATAAGCCCGACCTCCTCGTCTTCGACTCCGCGAACGCGCGGGAGTTTCAGATGCGGTCGCCGCTCGCCTTCGCCACCAGTTTCAAGTGCCCGCTGCGGATCTTCTGCGGCAATGCCGAGCCGGTGGTTTGGAAACTCAGTCGAGAGACCAGCGCAAAGGCCAAAAAGAGCGGCCTCGATGTCGAGGCCATACGCGTCCCCGGTGACCACTTCACCGCCGTTCCCGCAGAGATTCAACGCAGTATCCAATTTTTTCAGTCCCAGGAGAAATAGCTCCTTCCAGGAAGGCGTTCTACAATGCACGAGTTCTTGAGCCGATTATGCGATCCCTCTCCCTTTGTCCCACGCTTCACTTGAAGCGGCTGGCAACCGGAGCTGGTTCGGCTCCACAACTATTCCGATCTGGCAGTCTGGATGGCCTACATGGCCATTCCCCTGATCCTGTTCTATTTCGTGCGCCTGCGCCGGAAACTGCCGTTCCGTCCGATCCTGATCCTGTTTGGCCTCTTCATCACCGCTTGCGGCTGGACCCATTTCATGGGCTACTACACCTTCTACACGCCCATCTACCGGCTGGACGGCCTTCTAAAACTGATGACTGCCGTCGTCTCCTGGCTGACTGTCTTCGCGCTCATTCCTATCATTCCTCGGGCGCTGGCCATGCGGAGCCCCGAAGAGATGGAACAGGAAATCTCCGCTCGGAAGGAGGCAGAAGCAGGACTGCAAAAAGCACATGGTGAATTAGAACAACGTGTCCTCGAACGCACCGCCGAAATCCAGGCGCTGAACGCCGATCTGCAAAGAGCGATGGCGGAAACCCACCATCGGGTCAAAAATAACTTACAAGTAGTGACTGCACTCCTGGACATGCAACTGAACGAAACTCCGGACGCCATCCCGCGTTCGGCCGTGCAGGAGCGTCTGCGACAGATCAAAACCATTGCCATTGTCCATGACCTGCTCGCGCGCGAGCAGGCGCAGGGCCAGGAAGTCGATGCCGTGCAGGCGCTCCAAAACCTCCTGCCGCTTCTAGCCGTCGGGCTGCACCAGGCAGACGAACCGAGCCCTATTCGTCTGGAAGGGGAGGAAGGGCCGCTTAACCTGCCGACCAAAGCCGCGACAGGCCTGGCGCTCGTCGTCAATGAGCTCGTTTCCAATGCTGTCAAACATACATTCCCTCTGCCAAGGAGGTCTACCAAACATGAACCCATCACCGTTCGCCTCGTCAAAATATCAAATGAACGCCTACAACTCACTGTCGAAGACAGCGGCCCCGGCTTTCCCGCAGGCTTCGATGCTCTCGCAGATGCCAACCTCGGGCTCGACCTCGTGGGCTCTATCGTGGCCAACGATCTGCTCGGAGAGATCACCTATCGCAACCGAACTTCCGAAGATCCTTCTGTCCCCGGCGGAGCCTGCGTCACCGTCGTCTTCCCCGAACACCCAGGCGTCGAGTAACCCCGACCACTCGACCATTCTGGAAGGCAAACAGGTCGTCGTCTGCGAAGATGAAGGGGTGACCCAGATCCAACTGATCCGCCTGCTCAAACGCGCCGGTCTCGTCGTCGTGGGCGCCGCCAACAACGGACGCACCGGCGTGGAAATCGTCCTACGCGAAAAACCCGATCTGGTTCTGATGGATATTCGTATGCCGATCATGGACGGAGTGGAAGCCACCAAGCGTATCATTTCCGAATTCCCAGCCTGTGTCGTGATGCTCACCGCCTTTGCCGATGCAGAGGTGCGGGCAGAAGCCCGCGACGCAGGCAGCCAGGGATTTCTGCTCAAGCCCGTCACAGCCCAGAGCCTGATCGTCGCCCTCGAAGAGTTTTATGTGAAGTTTCACGCAAAATCGCCGGAAGACTGATCCGCAGAACCAGGATCCGCCTGGCCCCTACTCCACGACTTCCAAAGCTCCGGTCGCGGTCATGCGCAAACGCGTCGGCAGTCGCCCAAAGTCTGCCTCCGTAATCAAAAAGATCGGCAGATCGGCATAGCCCATCTCCCGCGCCACGACCGCCGCCAGCGTCAGAATCGCGTCCGGTTCGATCAGGAGCAGACCGATTGGGCCATTGCCGTTGGCAAGCAGCTCCAAGAGGATCGAACTGCCGGAACTCGACCCAATGCCCCGCTCCATCGCCACGATCCGCCCCGCCATGCTCGCGCCAAACTGCGGATGACGCGGGTCCGTCACCTCTCCACTGTTCGGATCGACCCCGCCCCAGAAGCTCAACGGACGCTCCAGACGCAGCACCTCACCCTCCGCCGCCCCCGCCAACAACACTTCCCGCGCCGTCAAAACCTCCTCGATCAACACACTCTCGGTCAGGGCATTTTCGGCCAACACACTTTCGCCCAACACATTTTCGGCCAGAACCGGGCCTTTTATCTCCATGTCTCCTCCGAACGCACGATACGCCCCGCAATCGCGCTCTCCACACACTCCGACACACTGCCATACGCCACCGAATAGCCCGTATTCGGCGGCGTGTAGTGCGCGAACTTCCCGGAGTCCGTCATCAGCACTCCCCCGGTCGGCGGCAGGATCGGCGTCACCACCACACACGTATCCGTAATAAACTCCACACCCGCCGCCGTCATCTCCGCAATCTTCCCCTGCTGCTCTAAAATATGGAGCACAAACCGATTCGTGCAGATCGTCACCGGCAGCGTAAACCGTCGCCCCACCCGCGCCGTCTCAAAGCGCAACACCTCCGGCAGCGAGTAGTGCGGACTGCCCAGCGCAATCACATCCAGCCGCTCCCCGCACGTGGTCGTCGAAAGCGAATCCAGAGCCTGCCGCACCATCTCCGGCGTCAATTCAATGACCCGCAGTGTCCCCCCCATCCTCGCCTCTCCCTCCGCCCCACAAATCGCCTCTCGCGTCGGAGCCTCCGGGGTCACCCCGATCGCATGAAACAGAGCCACCGCTCCTGTCGAAGCCGCCGCTGCCCCCAGCGCCTTCAAAGCGTCCTCCGAAGTATCCGCCGGAAGCCCCTCTATCGCCGCGATCTCGCTCCCCACCGCTCGACCCAACCACGCTCCCAAAACCGGAAAGAAGACGCTGCTGCGCTTCAACGCCTCAGAAAGAGAATCCGTGCGCACTAGAACCGTCGCGCGCCGATTTTCTGCCAAATGCAGCCCATATCTCGGCGCACGCCCCGTCAGCGCGGCGCAGATGTCCAAAAAATCACCGTAGCGATTGGTCCGCGCCCCCAGCGCCGAGTTCGCAAACACCACCGCGTTGCTTTCCGCCCACGCGATATCTTCGCCCATCGCCGGGCGATGCCCCACCTGATACGGCGCACACGTCCACGTCTGCTGACACCCCATCGCCACATACGCGACCATCAATCGCCGCGCCATCTCCCGCTGCACCGGCGGCATCAATCCCGCCTCCGGCTTCAGCAGGTTCAGCGCCCCCACATTCAGAGTCGTCGGCACTCGCACCTTCCCGCCCCCCGCCACCAACCGCTCCGCAAAATGGACCCCACTATCTCCATGATACAGACAGCCGTCGATATGCGCAGAACTCACAGGGATCAGTCGATCCGCCCCCAGAATCCGCCCCATCTCCGCCAGAATCCGCGTCGCCATCGCCACCGCAGGCCCACTCTCTCCCCGCGCCCACCCCGCTTCCTCTTCCGTCAGTTGCACGCTATCTCCTTTCACATCGCGTTCAGAAAGTCAAAATCGCTTGTCAATCTTCAGCATTCCATCGCAGCCACAGGGCAACGGTAGCAGTGTCTTACCGTAACATTGCCTTACTGATCGGGCCTCAACCAGAGCTTCTCATACAACTTCCAATCCTGAACAGAAGTCGTATAGTCCGCGAACGGCGCAATACCGGCAAAAACGGACACATCGGCTCCAGGATCCGCCAGACCTTCGCGTACTCCGCGCAACGCCAGAAAGGCCACGTCGCCGTCCGCACACGGCTCCACATCCCACTGCACCCCATCGAAACCACAATCCCGCACCAGCCACAGCGCTTCCGCAATCATCCTCTGCCGCGTCCCGATATCCGCCAACGGCACATCGCTCCTGGAACCCCCATACGCGACGAAGACCCAGGCGATGAGTTTCACTCCAGGAGCCTCCCGATGCAGATCTGCCGTCAATGTACGCGCCTGCTCGCCATAGCGAAACGCCAGTTTCCCGCTCTTCCCGATAAAACGGACATGAAAAAAAGCATGCCTAATTTCACGTTCACGCAACTGCCGCGCCAGCAGCCGCCTGTCCGTATCGCCATGCTCTCCGAAATACCAGGTATAGCGCATCCACAAGCCATTTTCGCCCCGATTGAAACTGCGCCCCCCCATGGGCGCACCGTAGGGGTACCCCCAATAATCAACCCCCATAAAGATGCAAAACAATACAGACAGCCCCAACCCTATCCACACCACACGCCGCCGCAAGACCCGTCGCTTTCCTTTTTCCATAGGAGAAAAATACACCCTGACACACTCCTACCCCGTGAATCGCACAGAAACTAAGGCACCGGCAGAGGGACATCGTACTCCGCCAAAACCTGATTGAATATCCTCTGCGTTGATGCCGACACGGAGATTTGGTGCAAGCCGCGATCATCATAAATATCCATATGCTCACACCCAAAGCCGATCACAAAGTCCACCGTCTTATTGCCGCGCACGATCCGCACTCCATAGTGGGGATCGAAGCAAGTACACTCACTGCTCTTTCCTAGCCCCTCGCGCAACGCCGCCAATAGGTCCGTCCGCTGTGGAGTAGACCGTACGCGCGTCTGGCCTAAAATCGGGTAGCCGTGAAAGTTCGGCATCGTCCTGAGATCCGTTTTCGGAAGCGGTTCCGACTGAAGCGAATAGAGATAGAACTTCTCGCTTTGATCGAGCACCCGCTTCACGTCCGGAGGAAAAACGGCCCGGATACGTTCATATCGCTCCCTGCGCAACGTGAGAGAAATGCCGATGGCAACGACCGCGCCCACGGAGAAAAGCAGAAACAAACCTTTCTTCAGTTTCAAGTCGTTCTGCCTCCCATGAAAATGTCGAAGCCCTCCCACGCTGCCCAGAAACAGAGGGGCTGCGTTCTCCCCCTTCTTATACCTGATATATCGCGACAATCGCGATTACCGACCCCTTTCCCTACAAACGGGCAAGAGGAAAACCGACGGCCCCTGAGAAATAGAGCGTAACCAGACAGGATCCGCGAGGAGGCGACACACCATGTTACGCCAGAGTCAATCAGAATCGGAGAGCGCCCCCACAAACAACGCTGCGCCCTCCGTACAAACCGATCTCCGCCCCCTCGAACTCAACACGCCCTTTGTCACGAAAAGCCTGACAACCCCACAAGAGATCGACGACGACCTCACACTCAGCGCCCTGCGCCTCGCTCTTGTCCAGCGCAAGCAGTCTCTGCCGGAGACCTATCTAAAAGCAGGGGGCTTCACTGCTTTAGGCGCATTCTCGGTCTGGATGGTTACATACCAGTTTTTTATGGGTACCCTCCTCCTCATAATGCTTTCCGCTACAGGGGCCAGCCCTCTCATAACTTTCGCACAACGTAACAAAGCCGTGCAAGAGGCGCTAAACGCCCTGGCAAACACCGACGATCTCCGCGCAGTCGGCCCCCTGGCCGAAGCGTTGAGCCTATGGGATCCCTCTCCCACGGTCTCCACCACCCTCTGCCGCCT
>JAYUMV010000292.1:0-39782 GCA_043762265.1 Chthonomonadaceae bacterium
TGCCCAAGAAAAATCTGTTGGCCTGACTGGGGAACTAACCAGCCCGCGCCAATAGGAGGCCCGTCTTTAAGAAGTTATTACACGCGACAGAGAAGGATATTCAGAAATGGCAAGCGTTCCTGCGGAACTTAAATACAGTAAATCCCACGAGTGGGTAAAGCTGGAAGGGGATGTGGCGGTCATCGGCATTACCGACCACGCTCAGGCCGAACTCGGCGACATCACCTATCTGGACCTGCCGGAAGCCGGCCGCATGGTGCAGGCAGACGGTCTGTTCGGAGAGGTCGAGTCGGTGAAAGCGGTATCGGAACTCTTTTCGCCACTCAGCGGGGAAGTGATCGAATCGAACACCGGAATCGCCACCGCTACGGAACTGGTCAACGAAGACCCTTACGGCAAAGGCTGGCTCATCAAGGTGCGTCTCAGCGACACCGCAGAACTCGCAGCTCTACTGGATGCGGCGGATTATAAGAAGTTCGCCGATGAGGGAGGGCACTAAGGAATGACGACTTTTAGCGTAACACCCCTTGTCGAAGAGGGGAGTGAGGGCGAGATCGCGCCTCCTGCCATGTCTCCATTCGTCTCACGCCACATCGGGCCGCGCCCGCAGGATGTCGAGGAGATGCTGCATGCCCTCGGTCTGTCGTCTCTGCAAGAGCTGGTGGATAAGACCGTGCCCGCCTCGATTCGGCGTAAAGAGGTCCTGTTGTCCTCCGTCGGAGAGGGCCTGACGGAGATGGAAGTTCTAGCGGAGTTGAAGGCGCTGGCCAATAAGAATCAAGTTTTCCGTTCTTATCTAGGCATGGGCTACCACGACTGCATCACTCCGCCAGTGCTGCTGCGCAACATTCTGGAAGATCCGCGTTGGTACACGCCCTACACCCCGTATCAAGCGGAAGTGGCGCAGGGTCGCCTGGAGGCGCTGCTCAACTTCCAGACGATGATCATGGATATGACCGGCTTCGAGATCTCGAACGCTTCGCTGCTCGATGAGGCCACGGCCGCAGCAGAAGCGATGGCGATGTGCGAAGGCATCAAGGGTGGGGCAGGGCGCGTCTTCTTCGTCGCGCAGGACTGCCATCCCCAGACGATTGCGGTTGTGCAGTCGCGTGCGCTGCCCCTCGGTATCGAGATCGTGGTAGCTGACCACCGCGACTATGCTTTTGATCAGCCGCTCTGCGGGGCGCTGCTTCAGTATCCGGCCACCGACGGCGCTGTCTACGACTATACCAAGTTTATCGAGGGAGTGCATGCGCAGGGTGGCCTGGCGGTCGTGGCGGCGGACCTGCTAAGCCTTGCCTTGCTCAAGCCACCGGCGGAGTTCGGCGCGGATATTGCCGTCGGCTCTACCCAGCGGTTCGGCGTTCCTCTCGGCTACGGTGGTCCGCATGCGGCCTACCTGGCCACCAATCTTGCCTATCAGCGCCAGCTCCCGGGGCGGCTTGTAGGAGTCTCTAAGGACGCGGCAGGAAACCCCGCGGTGCGTCTGACCCTGCAAACGCGGGAACAGCATATCCGCCGTGACAAAGCGACGAGCAACATCTGTACGGCGCAGGCGCTTCTTGCCATCACCGCCGCCATGTACGCCTCTTACCACGGTCCAGCCGGTATTCGAGCCATTGCAGAGCGTGTTCACGGCCTGGCGGAACAACTGGCGACGGGCCTGAAAACCCTCGGATATTCGATTGTCCACGATGTTTTCTTCGATACGGTCTGCATCAACGTCGGTGATCGATCTGCGAACGACCTCCTGGCAAGCGCGGTAGAGCGTCGTATCAATCTGCGCAGACTGGATGCACAGACCCTGAGCATCGCGCTCGATGAGACGACGACGGAAGCGGATATCGCCGAACTGTGGAAGATCTTTGGGGCGGAAGAGGGGACCCTAACGTTCGGAAGTGCGCCGACGTTCTACGCGCCAGACCTCGCCAGAACGTCCGACTACCTGACGCATCCGGTCTTCAACCTCTACCACTCGGAAACCGAGATGCTGCGTTATTTGAACCGCCTGGTCAGTAAAGACATCTCTCTGGCCTACGGAATGATCCCGCTCGGCTCCTGTACGATGAAACTCAACGCCACCGCGGAGATGATCCCGATCACCTGGCCGGAGTTCGGCAAACTGCATCCGTTCGCTCCGATCACACAGACCCAGGGCTATCAGGAGCTTCTGACGCGCCTGGAAACGATGCTCTCCGATATCACGGGGTTTGCAGCGGTCTCTCTTCAGCCAAATGCTGGCTCCCAGGGGGAGTATGCGGGCCTGCTCGTCATTCGCAAGTTCCACGAGGTGCGTGGCGAAGGTCATCGCAATGTCTGCCTGATCCCGCACTCCGCGCACGGCACCAATCCTGCTTCGGCGGTGATGGCAGGCATGAAGGTGGTCGTCATTCGAACCGATGAGGCTGGGAACATCGATCTGGAAGATCTGCGAGCGAAGGCGGCGGAGCATGCCGCGAATCTCTCCGCTCTGATGATCACATACCCGTCCACTCACGGCGTCTTTGAAGAGGCCGTCACGGAGATGTGTGACATCATTCATGCGCAGGGCGGCCAGGTCTACATGGATGGCGCCAATATGAACGCGCAGGTCGGTCTGTGTCGCCCAGGCGACTTCGGGCCGGATGTCTGTCATCTGAACCTGCACAAGACCTTCTGCATCCCGCACGGCGGCGGTGGCCCCGGCATGGGACCAATCGGCGTGGCGGCACATCTCGCGCCTTACCTGCCTTCTCATCCGGTCATTGCGACCGGAGGCGCCGATCCTATCGGGCCGGTTTCCGCGGCGCCCTGGGGCAGCCCGAGCATCCTGCCGATCTCCTATGCCTATATCCGTATGATGGGCGCACAGGGGCTCATCTATGCCACTCAGGTCGCGATCCTGAGCGCAAACTACATCGCCCGCCGTCTGGACGAGCACTATCCGGTTCTCTACCGTGGCACGCATGATCTGGTCGCCCACGAGTGCATCCTCGATCTGCGTTCGCTGAAACCCAAAGCGGGTATCGAAGTCGAAGATGTCGCAAAACGGCTCATGGACTACGGTTTCCATGCGCCTACCGTCTCGTGGCCGGTCCCCGGAACCGTGATGGTGGAACCGACCGAGAGCGAGTCGAAGGCAGAGTTGGACCGCTTCTGCGGGGCGATGATCGCTATCCGACAAGAGATCACGCAGATAGAGGCGGGAGAGGCGGATCGCACGGACAATGTGCTCAAGAATGCGCCGCATACTGCCCTGGAAGTGACCGCCGATACCTGGCCCCATCCGTACTCCCGGTCCCAAGCGGCGTTCCCGACCCCGGAGTCCCGCCAGGCGAAATATTGGCCGCCGGTCGCTCGTATCGACAACGTGTTCGGTGATCGTAACATCGTCTGTTCCTGCTTGCCGATAGAGGCCTATCAGTAGGGGCGGCGGTGGCAGGAACGACGGGGCTTCGTCCCTGCGTACAGAGAAAGAACCGCGTCTGTCAAGAAACGTGATTTGTCGTATACGAACAATTGACAGACGCGGTCAGTTATGTTATACTGCACCTGAACTGGATGCTTACAAGGGACGTGCGCATGTAGAGCGCCACGCGCCTGCGCGCCACGAATTCTCATGAAAATAGGGGAGCATAACCGATGGCTAAGAAGATTTTGGCTGTAGACGACGAGCGACACATTGTGCGGCTTGTCCAGGTCAATCTGGAGCGTGCAGGCTACGAAGTCGTAACCGCGTTTGACGGTAAGGACGCTCTGGAGAAGGTTGAACTGGAAAACCCGGATCTGGTGGTTCTCGACGTCATGATGCCGTACATGGACGGTTTCGAAGTCCTGCAGAATCTCCGCAAGAATCCGGCGACCCGTGAGCTTCCGGTCATCATGCTGACGGCAAAAGCGCAGGATGCCGACGTTTTCCGGGGCTGGCAGAGTGGTGTAGACTGCTATCTGACCAAACCCTTCAACCCGATGGAGTTGATCTCCTTCGTGAAACGCATCTTCTCGTCTCAGGACGGCAGCGATGGCGATGGTCAGGGCCGCATCAACATCGGCTAGTCGCTCCGTTCACGCTGCCAGCAAGGTATCGTAAAGCGGAATCTTGGAAAGGAAACGGTCGTTGGAAGCCGGAAGTAAGAAGAGTATTGTCCTGTGGTCGAGCGTCGCGGCTGCCGCAGCAGGCATAGTCGCCGTGGCCGCGATATTCTCGTGGAAAGCCCGAACACTCTCCTCAGTGAAATTAGGAACGCACATTCGCGACGTTCAGGATGTGTTGTCGGACTGTGAAACTAAAATCCACGAGATCCAGAACCGTATTGCGGAGATTCTGCCTTCGGTTTCCCAGACCTCGACCTCCTGAACCCAGGTTCAACAATCCCTACAATTCAAAAACCCTTAGCTGAAGTGTCTATTCAGCTAAGGGTTTTTGAATCCTCTGAGTTTTGAATCCTCTGAGTCCTGTATACGGTAATGTTTTTGTGATCCGTTGGAGGCAACGGATCCTATGATAGAAGACGCGAAGCAATCGCAAAAACTACTTATGAATAACGTCCGATAATACAAGGTATGTTAAATTATCGGTGGGGGAGGCGGATTTTGTGGATTCTGATGCGGGCTGTCCGTTGGAGGCAACGGACAGCAAACGGAGTGCAAAAACACTTCCGTTGAACCTGCGCACAACGCAAATCACCTGCGCCCAGGTTCAACGGGGATAAAGGAAGAAAAAGGAATGGGATCATTCGCTCTCAGTCTGAGTGGATTCCAGGATGGCTTCGGCGACGTAGATCGGTGCACGGAAGCGCAGGCCCAGGGCGATGGCATCGCTCGGACGGGAATCGATTTCCATGACATCCTTAGTGCCTTCTCGCGTCAAATAGATCTTGGCGTAGAAGGTATCCTGCCAGAGATCATCGATGATGACGCGGTCTACCTTCGTTCCCAGCCGTTCCAGCATCGTTCGCATCAGATCGTGGGTGTAAGGTCGATCCGGGATTTCGTCGGAGATCGCCAGGGAGATCGCATAGGCGACGTCCCGAACCACAAAGATCCGCAGTTCTCGACCGCGATTGTCACGCAGCAGCACAAAAGTCGTGATCGGTGCGGAGGGATTGGCGTTCGGCCCGCTGACAATCCCCTCGAACACATTGACGACTTTGACTTCCTTTTCGTAAAGCGGACGTGGGGCACGATTTTCCGGCTCCACAGAACCGTCTTCCAGCGGAAAACGCCTCTCGTCCTCCGGCTTGTTCCAATCGCCGCCGAATATTCCCTCAAAATCGCTGCTCACGTCTTGCCTCCGCCGAACAGGTTTACGGAACAATCGTCGTATCTGCTCGTTCTTACCGGCTTACCGGTCCAAGGACCTGCCCAGGGACCAGCATTAATCCGCCTTCAACGTTTTATCTACCATGACAAGGAAATCCTTGTTGGCCTTCGTGTGCTGCAGTCTCTCCTTGAGCAGTTCGGTCGCCTCCATGGGGTCCAGGCCGTGCAGGAGACGGCGTAGCTTGCCGATCTGACGGTAGGTCTCTTCATCATAAAGAAGCTCATCGTGGCGCGTACCGGACTTAAGAGAGATCGCAGGGAAGATACGCTTGTCCGCAAGGCTTCGGTCCAGTTCGACCTCCATGTTGCCGGTACCTTTGTACTCTTCGAAGATGAGATCGTCCATGCGGCTGCCTGTTTCGACCAGCGCTGTGGCCAGAATCGTCAGACTTCCCCCCTCTTCTATGTTACGTGCTGCTCCAAAAAATCGTTTCGGTCGGTAGAGAGCCGCAGGATCGAGGCCTCCTGCCAGGGTGCGACCACTCGGGGTGACGGTCAGGTTGGAGGCGCGCGTATAGCGTGTCAGGCTGTCCATCAGCACCACGACATCCCGCTTGCTCTCTGCCAACCGCTTCGCCTGCTCCAGCACCATCTCTGCGACCCGCATATGATTTTCCGGAGTCTCATCGAAGGTCGAGCTGATGACCTCGCCTTTGACCGAGCGTCGAATATCCGTCACTTCTTCCGGCCGCTCATCGATCAACAAGACGATCAGAATGCACTCCGGATGGTTCACCACAATAGCATTCGCGATCGTCTTCAGGATCGTCGTCTTACCGGCCTTCGGCTGCGCCACGATCATTCCGCGCTGGCCTTTGCCGACAGGAGAAATGAGGTCCATGATGCGGCCCGTCATCTCGGTGCGTGTCGTCTCCAGTTGCAGGCGCTCATTGGGATAGATCGGGGTCAGGTCATCGAAATTGACGCGGTTGCGCGCTACATCCGGATCCACCCCGTTGACCGCTTCGACACGGAGCAGACCGTAGTACTTCTCCGACTCTTTCGGAGGACGCACCTGGCCGGTCACTTCATCGCCGGTCTTCAACACAAAGCGTTTGATCTGCGTCTGGGAGACATAGATGTCTTCCGCATTCGGAGAAAAGTTGCTGCGACGCAGAAACCCCCACCCGTCCGGCAGGATCTCCAGGATGCCCTTGGCAAAGATCACACCGTTGCGATCCGACTGCACCTGCAGGATCCTGCCGATCAGCTCATCCTTGCGGGTATTGGGGCCGGTGCCGTTCGATACGCCGAGGTCGCGAGCCAACTCATGCAGGTCGTTGAGGCTCTTATTTTCCAGGTCAGAGAGATTGGTACTTCCGAGGAGCTCTTCCATACGATTAATTCACCTTAGGCAGCGAGAATACACAGCGGAGTTTCGGGAGACCATGGAAAGAAGAACCTTTCCGTCTCCGTCGCCGGTGTCAGATTGTAGATTGATAAGTACACGATTTCAGGTTCAAGGCAGGAATGGTTGTAAATGGGAATGAAAAGGCATGAGACCGATACAGGAGACTTCAGGAATGTCTTTGATGGTGAGTAAGTAGGTAACGCACGTCCAGACCCGGCACTCCTGAACCCAAGAGAAAATCAATGAGGACAATGGCTCCAAGGAACCGAACCCGTGACGAAAATTTCGCGGGGCGGACGTTTCGGAGGGTGGGGAAAGAGAGTGACGGACGGGTCCAGTTCGTAGAATCGTCGTGGACAGACGATGGAACTCCTCTATTATAGCACAGCATCTCTTCTTTGTCTACTCTCCACACGGAAATTTCGAATTCCTTACCAGAATCTCCGCATAGACTGCATCGAAACGGTTCGGCGAACAGGAGGAAGGAGCGTGTCCCCCACCCGTTTTTTACGCTTCTCCTACACGGTTACCCCCCTCCGGCATATCGGAGGCTCCTGGGGCCAATGTAAGTATTCCGATGTAACGTAAGCTCCGGTAGTTCTCCGCATAGTCCATTCCGTACCCGATGACAAACCGATCGGGTATTTCGAAACCTCTATAGTTGACAGCCACTTCGACCCGACGGCGAGAGGGCTTGTCCAGCAGCACGCACACCCCCACACTCCGCGCATGGCGGGCGCGTAACGACTCGATCAGGTAGCTGAAGCGCAGCGTCAAACCGGTGTCGATGATGTCTTCCACGATTAGCACATGTTTGCCAGCGACAGAGGCGTCCAGATCCTTTAGAATACGCACTTCCCCGGAGGTCTGGGTGGCAGCGCCGTAAGAGGAGATGGCGACGAAGTCGAACTCGACAGGCCGGTCAATGCAACGCACCAGGTCCGCCAGAAACAGAGCTGCCCCCTTCAATACGCCTACCAGCAGAAGCGGTTCTGTCGGATCGGGAAAGTCCCTCCCAATCGCCTCTCCCATCTCCCGCACACGCTTCTGGATCTGCTCCTCCGAAATCATGACATCGATGCTATGCGAAGGCAATGCCTGAGGTACGGTCTCTACGGGAGCCACAGATCCATGCAGATGTTCCATTGTATCGCCCCTTACTCCCATTCGATCGTTGCAGGTGGCTTGGAACTGATGTCGTAGACAACACGGTTGATGCCGACCACTTCATTGACGATTCGACTGCTCACTCGGTCCAGAAAGTCGTAAGGCAGGCGCGCCCAGGTCGCGGTCATAAAGTCCTCCGTAGTCACGGCACGCAGAATGATCGGATGCCCATAGGTCCGCAGGTCTCCCATCACTCCTACGCTGCGCACCGGGGCCAGCACCGCCAAGGCCTGCGATACCGAGTTGTAGAGCCCCTGCTCCCGCAGTTCCGCTATGAAGATCGCATCGGCTTCCTGCAGCATCCGCAGCCGCTCTGCGGTCACCTCGCCCAGGATGCGAATGGCCAGCCCCGGGCCGGGGAACGGATGCCGCCAGACGATGGTATCCGGCAGCCCGAGTTCCGCCGCTACTGCCCTCGCCTCGTCTTTAAAAAGCAATCGCAGAGGCTCGATCACTTTCAGCAGCATATCTTCCGGCAATCCGCCGACATTGTGATGTGTCTTGATGGTGACGGAGTTTTTGCTGCCTCCGCTCTCGATGACATCCGGATAGAGCGTGCCCTGCGCCAGATAGGTCGCGCCGCGCAGCTCTTCCGCGTACTCTTCAAACACCCGGACAAACTCTTCTCCTATGATCTTCCGCTTGCGCTCCGGGTCTTCGATCCCGGCCAGGCGCTGCAGGAAGCGCTCCCGCACATCCGCATAGATGAGTTTGATTCCGAACGCCTTTGCAAAATCGTCCCGCACCTGCTCGGCCTCCCCTTGCCGCAGCAGGCCATGATCGACAAAGATACAGGTGAGCTGATCCCCGATCGCCTTGTGCATGAGCGCCGCCACACAGCAGCTATCGATTCCCCCGGAGACACCGCATACCACGCCAGCGTCCCCTACTTCGGCCCGGATCGCGGCAACGGCTTCATCGACGAAATGCGCAGGCGTCCAGGTCCCGGTACAGCCACACGGTCCCATCAGGAAATTGCGCAGCAACTGCGTTCCGAAGGGCGTATGCGCCACCTCAGGGTGAAACTGCACGCCATAGAGGTGGCGCGTCTCATCTGCCATCGCCGCAATGGGAGCGCTCTGTGTGGTCGCAGTCGTGTGGAATCCAACGGGAGGGGTAATCACATGGTCCCCATGGCTCATCCAACACGGCACCGTGCCTGCTGTCCCCGCAGAGGACTGGGTATCCCCTACCCCAAGGAATAGCGGCGCTGGCTCCAGAATCGTGAGATCGGCGTGGCCATACTCCCGACGTTCGGAAGGCTGCACGTCGCCCCCGAGTTGATATGCCATCAACTGCTGTCCGTAACAGATTCCCAGGACTGGGATACCCAGGTCATAGACGCGACTGTCGGCATGGGGAGCGCCAGGCTCGTAGACACTAGAGGGGCCGCCGGAAAAGATGATCCCGCGTGGTCGCTTGGCCGCAATCGTCTCCGCCGACGTGTCGAACGGCAGAATCTCCGAATAGACGCGACATTCCCGCACACGGCGCGCAATCAACTGGGTATACTGCGCCCCAAAATCCAAAATCACAACCACTTCTTCGGTCGCATCCATCGCCATAACCTACTCGTCCTCCGTATCTTCTTCGTCCGGGCGCTCGCTCCGCTCTTCTAAAATGACGGCCCGGGGAGTTCGGCCAGCAAGCCGCTCCTGTTCGTTCTCGATCCAGTACAGGTAGGTATCGAGCAACTGGGAGCGCACGGCCTCATAGTCCATGCCATCCAGCAACAGAGTCGCGCGTTCCGTCTGCCAGAGCTCATTGGCTTCCTGATACAGAGTCGCTTCTCGCCACCCCATCGTGGCGCCCCAGAACATTCCGTCGCCCATCTCCCTGGGCAGCCAGAGGCAGCGGACATCCAGTTCGTCTTCCAACTCTTCACACCACAACCGGTAACCACGCTGCCACTCCACCTCGTCTTCGGGGTCCAGAGCCTTATACTGCTCACGCCGTTTCCGATATAGAATGCCGTCGTCGAGCACGCCTCGGACCCAATCCGGAACCCGGATCGCCTGTTCCGCCTGGAGATAGAGGCTCAGGCGTCGGAGCGAATCGGGCAGGCGTTCTTCTGTCTCCGCATCGGCAATGGACTGGCGAATATAGTGGCTGAAGACGAACCAGCGCAATTCGAACTCGTTCATGTCGCGAATGGACTTCTGATAGTGGTTGGCCAGGTAGTCGAGGAGACTCTCCGCGTTGAAACAGTCCTGTTGGGCTGTTCGGGTATCGAGTCCGGCCTCGCCTTCCAGCCAGGCGACAAACCCGTCCAGGAGATCATAGGCCTCGTCCAGGAGTTCGCCGATGCGGGACTCACTTTCCTGTGAATCGTCCTGCGGTTGCCAGTCGTTCTGTTCCGTCATACCAACTCCCGTTACACCTATTGAACCTGTGGAAAAATGAAATCTGAAACTGCGGGGAATACCGTCGATGCAGAGGTGATCGTGTCCAGCGTGTTCACCGCCCGGTAGCGACCGGAGCAGTTCCTAGTAAAGACGATTATGGCGTCGAAACAGTTCCCGAAGAGAACATAACGTAGCATAGAAAGGCGATACCGACCAACCCCAACAGCGCCAACAGCAGCGCAGAAGCAAAATTCTTCCACCGTTCCGGGAAGATCCCTCGAAAGTTCAGGGCGAAGAGGAGGGTGATGGGCAGCATCGCAGGAAAGAGATAACGTCCCTGCATCTGAAAATATTTTGCGATGAACGCGAGATAGGCCATTCCCACGAGCGCGATCGTCGCGAGGCAGATCCCTATCCCTTGGCGTTGCGGGGTGGTAAAGAGCTTCTTTGCCTGCAAATGCAGGCGCACTGTCCCACAGGCGGTGCAGAGGCACGCGATCCCCAGCAGGAGATAGATCTGTACTGGCAGAAACATGGGAATTCCCTGCACGGCCGACCGCGCGGTTCCATAGACGGCCCAGAAACTGAAGAATGTCCATATTCCGGCCTGCAGATAGTAGGTCCCCCATCCGCCCATCGCTTCCGCTCTGGGGGCAGCCTGGGCCGTATGACCGAAATCGGCGGCAAACAGACGGAGGGGCAGCAGTTGGCCGTAGAGAGCCTGATTGCGTGCGAACCACCAGCCGGAGATCAGCAGCACGACGACGACGGTTACCGCGCCGTGTCGCGCCAGATCTCTCCAGGAACCTCCGGAGCGCCACATCAGGAACAGAGCAAACGCGAATACCGGCAGCAGCAGTAGTCCGGTAGCCTTGGTCAGGATCGCTCCCCCGATGGTCAGGCCGAGCCACAAGGCAGAACGCCACGTGAAACCGTTTTGCAGCGCTCCGATGAGCGCCAGCAGCGTGGCGCTAAAACAAACCTCCAACAGCACATCGTTGTTCACGGTGGAGGTAATCGCGAAATGTGTCGGAGTCAGAGCCGCGATTCCGACTGCCAGCGCCGCGACTACAGGATCCGCAGGAAACAATAGTCGTCCGGCGCGATGGATCAACAGGAGGCCACACACGCCGAGGAGGATGGAACAGAGCCGCACTCCCTGCGCTCCGAGGACCAGAAATGGCGCTGCCACGCCGTAGTAGAGCGGGGGCTGATGCCACTCAAGTCCGTTCGGGACAGAGGTGGCTGAGAACGGCGTGGGATGGTCGTGCGTGGGAAGGTGAAAAGCAGCCACATTGCGCACATAGACAAGGTGTGCAGCCTCGTCAGGGGCGTTCTGATAGCCGGTCTGACCGGTAGGCACCAGAAAGGCGTGCAGGCAGGCGAAGCCGACATAGATCATTAAGAGCGCCGGCAGCGCAAATCGCCAAATGCCGCGAGGTGCACCAGCAGCCACTTCCGCCTGGGATTCGGCGCCTTGGACCGTACTGGTCTCGATACTGCCCTTTTCATGCTTCCCTTCGCGAGAACTCCTCACGGTAAGCTCCTTCCGGCTGAAGGTGCCTGTGGTCCCGTCTCCTCACCCCCGACGATTTCAAGAACCACCACTCCGTGCGAGTACGCAGGGGTCGGGGTCCATTGTTGGCGGCGCAAGGCGTCCGCCAGGAGGAAGCGCCAACTGCCCGGCACAATCGAAGGCGCTTCCATATACCAATCCCGCAGCAGTTCCGATTCGTGCCCATTGATCGTTTTGGAGCCGTCACGATTGGGGGACCAGTTCAGGTTGATCAGCACATACTTGAAACCGTGTTGGCGCAGCCAGAGCGTCAGGTCGTTCCCATCCTTCATGTGATCATAGGGTATGTAGGAGGAGTGATCCCGGTTTCCCCACAGGTAGGGCCGGTCGAGATAGAAGCCGCGCGGCTCGTCGTATAATACGACCCCCTCCGAAGCAGGCGTATTCCGGTTGATCCAGTCGATGGCGGCATAGTTGTCCAGATGGCGTGTCTTGAAGTCGTCCCAGGTGTCGGGCTCTGTAGCGTTTTTCAGGGCATCTCCGAGGACGAGCGCCGTCAGCGTCATGTTGGTATCGTTGGCAACCCGAGCGGATGTAGGAAGCGCGCACAGCGCCCAGCCCACAAACAGAATATTCCCCGTCAGGATCAGCGTCGTAAGCGTCGGAAACAGCCTCAGATTTCGGGCAGCACGGGCGTTCAAAGGCCGGTCCAGGCGACTTACCGCACTCAGCCCATAAGCTGCGATAATGGCGGCCAGCGGCAATAGAGAGACCAGATAGCGCGCGTGCTGGGCGACAAAGAACCAGGCCAACAACTGTCCTCCCGACAGCAGCAGCAGGTTGACGATAGGGCGAGGAATTTTCCGCAGAAAGACAAGCGGGAAGATCCCGGCCGCATAGAGACCGCCCAGCAACACCATAAAGTGAAAATCACCGGTATTGGTATAGAGATGGGGCGTCGTCATCAGGTGCCAGGGGGTCTGGAACAGATGGTTGATCGTCGAGAACAGATTGTCGGTCGGTTTCCCGGGGAGGGCCAGGGCGTGCCGATAGCCAAAGCCGCTCTGTTCGGACTGGTAGGCTGCCGCACGATCCGCGCTCCAGTATCTGCTGGCTGGAAAGAGCTTAAAAAGATAGGGATAGACCGGATTATGCGTGAGGATCACATTTTTGAGATACCATGGGCTGCCTATGAGCGCAGCGATCCCCACGACCGTCCATACCTGCCGCAGCGGGACACGCCGATAGAACAGAAGCAGAGGTAGCAGCGCAAACGGGATCAGCGCAAGATACTTGATGCCCAGTGCAAAACCTGTGGCTGTCCCAGCCAGTATCCCCCACTCGCGCAGACGCAACTCGATCACGTTGCGGTTGTTTTGAAGGCTGCCACGCGTGTCTGGAAGGTTGTTGCGCAGGGAGACGGAGCCGTTTTGGAGGGGGAAGCTTTCCCTCTCAATCTTGCCACCGTCGGAAAAAGCATGGAGTGTCTCGATCATCATGGTCCCGGCGAATGCCGCGAGCGTGACGTAGAGGCCCATGCCAACATCGATGTACGCGACACAACACTCCCAGAGAAAGAGAGGAGTCGTTGCGAGTAACAGCGCCGCGATCCATCCCGCGAGACCCGGTAACAGCCTGCGGCAGAATCCCAGGATGGCTACCAGAGTCAACGCTCCCATCGTCAGATGCAGCAGGTTGGCCAGGGGGAAGTTGTCGTACAAGAGGGCGACGCAGTAGAGCATCTCCATGAGAAAAGGGAAATTGCTGTGATGTTCCGTTGGAAGCATCGTAATACGATGCTGGGCGAGGAAAATTTTCGGATCCGCCAGATGGTAGGCCAATACATCCCACTCGTGCCCTGTGGGAGGTTGGAAACAGGCGCAGACGCAAAAGAACCCGACGGCGAGGAGGACAAGGACAGCAAACGGAGCGATCAGAGTGGTATAGGTCAGATCGGAGCTGGTAGTCGGAGGCCGGAAGAGGCGTGTGGGTCGGCTGCGGCTCAATCCATGAAGAACGTCCTGCAGGTTGCGTAACATCCCGGCACAACCGAAGGCGCCTAGCAGCAGCCACCAGAGCGTGATAGGCCAGAAGGAGAGAAACCCTACCATTCCGAGCGCGAAAACGCCGAGGGCGCCGCTTCCGAGCCCGATTGCGGTTCCATACGCGAACCGTTCCAGGGGAGCGCCGTCCAGCACGGTGAAGCGTGTGAGCAGCGTCCTGCCGAAGCCGGAGCTGATCAGGATCAGAAGGAGGAGAAGGAGGATCGATTTCATAGGGCTTCTAATTTCGATCGGAGGGATAAGGCGCCTGTCCCGTCATGCTTCTCTACCTCGACACGTCCAATATGACTCCCGCGTGAGCCAGCCTGTACGATCCACGTGTTCCCGACCTGCACCCCGGTTTCCAGCACGGTATGCGAGTGTCCGCCCACGATCAGATCGATCCCCGGCACGGCTGCGGCCAGCTCCTGATCCCGTGTAAAGCCGATATGGGTCAAAGCGATGAAGAGATCGGGTGCATAGCGCTCCCGGAGGAGCGGGACCAGGCGTTCGGCGCAGCGCAAGGGAGCATCGAACACATAAGCGGAGACTTTGCGAGAAAGCATCTGCGGCGTTATCATAGGCACCGTCAGCCCCAGAATGACCACGCGCCACCCCTTCACGTCGCGAACGAGATAGCGATGTACCGGCAACATGTCGGCCCGATCTGAGGTGTTGGCTTCGCCACGCGCCGAGGTATTGGCTGCCGAGAGCAGGTCGGACGGCGAAGGCATCGGGGTCGAATAGACGTTTGCGCACAGGATTGGAAACGTCGCACGCGCGAGTTTACACCGAAAGCCGGTGCGTGTCAGATGAAAGTCCCGGTTTCCAACGGTCATCGCATCGTAACCGATCTGGCTCATGCGTTCCAGTGTGGGTTCTCCGGCGGGGCGGTAGGTCAGGTTCCCGGAACCGCCTGCATCGCCAGCGTCGAGCAACAATCCCCCGGTTGCATCGAGGTCTCGTTTCAGGGTTGCCAGACGGTTGGCGGCTGCGTCTGTCAATCGATCATGAAAATCGTTGGTGTGAATGATCTGCAGCACGGCTATTGGGTTCCCAGCGAAGTTCCGGATCGCAGTGAATTCACATAGTCTTCCAGTACCTGTTCACGCGCAGCACGGGCGTCCAGGAGAGCGTCGCAGACTTCCCGCACAGCGCCGTGACCTCCGGTGGCGACCGTGATAAAATCGGCCATCTCGCGCACTTCACGGCGGGCATCGGCCACCGCGATCCGCAGGCCGCTCGCCGAGAAAGCGCCCAAATCGTTCCAGTCGTCTCCAATATACGCGATCTCCACGGTCGCCAGTCCCGCGGTGTCCGCGATCTCTCGGAGAGCGGTCTGTTTGTCGCGTACTCCCTGGAGCAGATGCTGAACTCCCAGTTCCCGCGCACGCCGTTCGACCGCAGGGTTTGTTCTGCCGGAGATCCAGGCGACCTGTATGCCGAAGGAGGCGATCAGAGTCAGCCCCAGCCCATCGTGAACATGGAACCGTTTCATTTCACTGCCGTCGCTGCTGTATCCCAGCGTGCCGTCCGTCAGCACCCCGTCTACATCCATAGCCAGCAGGCGGATTTGCGCCAGGGCGGAGAGCAAAGGAGTTTCGGCGGAGTCATCGGGGGGTGTATCATCGAATCGAAGCAACATGATGGCTAGATTATAACAGGTTTGATGTTCTAAAGACAAGCCAATGACAAGCTAAAGACAGGGCGAAGCTGAGGGGACGGCCGGGAGTACATCCTCACGAGTAGCCGCAACGTCCGATAATGTAAAGTAGCAGCGCAGAAAACAACGATTTTTTGAGGGGGCGCTAGCACCCCCTCAAAAAATCGTGCCGCGACGCGGCACGATTTTCACCCCACGATCCGTACCGATCATTACTTCGCCTTGTGCTTTATATAAGCTTCCAGTTTGCGGACGGTCTCTTCGTCGTGCAACGGTCCCAGGCCCCATTCGTTCACATCCAAGGTATCTGGAACGCGCCCCGCAGCCATGACCTCGTGATTCAAGATGAAGACCAGATTCTCATTGATATGATCGTGGGACCACTGATAAAAACGCGATCTTCCCTCGGGAGTCAGTCCAAGATGGAGCGTCCAGGTTCTTCCGCCTACCAGACTCCGGGGGCTTTCTTCCGCATAGACGCTGTTGAACTCGGCCCCTGTCAGAACGACAGGGCACACCCTCGCAAGCGTGTCTGCCGAAACCGCCATTCCATGTTCGACCTCATGAGTCGTGCCGCTTCCGCCTTCCGTATGCTCCGCGCCTTGCTGATCGGGGCCACTCCCCTTCTCGTATTTGTCGATCAGCTCTCCCAGCGTTCCCTTTTTGACTTTCGTTCCGGGCTGCGAACCCTCGATCACGATCGGCAGCGTTTCCGTGACGGTACGGTTCCAATCGGCTTTCCCCTGCAATCGCGCAACCCCGGCTGCCAGGAATGGCTCTAACATCGCGGTGCCGGTTAGATCGTCCAGTCCCTGAGCAGATTTGATCGCATTGCCAGACGCCTCGGAAAACATCGGACCGTTCTTCGGGTCGAAGATCGAACGCCATCCAAAATCGGTCAGTTCCACACGAAACTCTTTGTTCGCCTGCACGACGCGAAACATATTTCGCTCATAAGATCCACGCGAGTCGAGAGTTCCGACCACGGTCAGCCCGGAGACATCTGCCGACAACGGCTTCCAGCGCTGCTCCAACAGAAAGTGGTCGCGCACTCGGTCCACGATGATCCCGCTCACCACGAGGGCGAGAAAGGCGAAGACCAACCGGCGGGTTCCACCCTCGCGGGTCCAGAACATTCGTTGCGACGCATCCGGCCCTCCCTTGTAAGACGGTATCGGTTCCTGAGGAAATAAAGGCATTCCTAACGCTCCATGCTCCGGAACCAGGCCGGGCAGATTTTCCCTTATCGAAGTCGCCTTCAGTCGAGCAGGGTTTTCAGCGCTGCCAGCAGAAGAACGACATTGCGGTGGGTGGCCGACGCTCCCATCGTGCCGATACGCCACACTCTCCCTTTGAGCGCCCCCAGACCTCCGCCGATCTCCAACCCATACTCCGACAGCAGGCGCATGCGGATGGCAGCTTCATCGCTCACCCGCTCCGGCACATGCACAGCGTTCAGGGTCGGGAGACGATAGCCCTCTTGCGCGAACGGAGCCAGTCCGAGTTCCGAGAGACCTTCCATCAGGTAAGCGCTCTCGGTCCGGTGCCGTTCGAAACGCGCTTCCAGCCCTTCCTCCATAATCTCCGTGAGCGACTCGCGGAGGGCATAGTAGAGATTGACCGGCACCGTATGATGGTAGGCGTGTGCGCCGTCATAGTAGGCCTGTAACAGCTTCCAATCGAAGAACCACGACACGGGACTTGTGCGGCGATTTACCACTTCCAATGCTCGTGCGTTCGCAGTGATCGGTGAAAGACCGGGAGGCGCTCCCATACACTTCTGTGTGGCGGAGTAACAGACATCCGCCCCCACCCTGTCACTGTCTACGGAGATTCCGCCGAGAGATGTTACCATGTCCGCAAGAAAGAGCGCCCCGTGCCGATGCGCCAGCGCTGCGATAGGCTCCAGAGGCGTGCGCACCCCGGTCGAAGTCTCGGCATGCACACAACCGACGAGTTTGACGCCCGGCACCGCTTTCAACGCGGTTTCGAAGGCTTCGGGTTCGAGAATTCGGCCCCACTCAGCATCGACCTGCGTCACCACGGCACCCAGGCGGCGACAGATCTCGACCATACGGCCCCCGAAAAACCCGTTGACTCCGATGACGACCTGATCGCCCGGCTCCAAAAGATTCGAGAGACAGGCCTCCATGCCAGCCATGCCCGTGCCCGTCAGTGGGATGGTAAAATCGTTGGCCGTGCCGTAAACGGTCCGCAGATCCGCCCGCAGGCCGTTGAGCAGCACAAACAGTTCCGGGTCCAAGTAGCCGATAGGCGCCTGTCCCAGCGCCTCCAGCACACGTGGGGTCACCGAACTGGGTCCGGGGCCGAGCAGAATACGCGGCGAAGGCAGAGGTGTTGTCATAATAGGTAGAACTCCCTTTGGTTTGGCCGACGAATCGGATGCCGCAGCGTCGCCGTCTCGTCGCAGGCGTGGGTCGTCGTTAGCCCTCGGCCTGTTTCATCATTCCCATCACGTTGTAGCCGCCATCTACGTGCAGTACCTCTCCGCTGATCCCCCGCGCGAGCGTGCTGAGCAGGAAGAGCGTGGCGTCGCCCACTTCGTCCGCCTCGACAGGACGGCGCAAGGGGGAAGCCTCTCCGACCTGTTTGCGCATCGCATCGAAATTTGCGATGCCTTTGGCCGACAGGGTCTTGATCGGCCCTGCGGAGACCGCATTGACTCGGATGTTTTCCGGTCCCAGATCGTAGGCGAGGTACTTCACGCTGGCTTCCAGCGCCGCTTTCGCGACTCCCATGATATTGTAGTTCGGTACCACCCGTTCCGCCCCTAGATACGAGAGTGTTACGATGCTGCCTCCTCCAGCGGCGTTCAGCAATGGCCGAGCTGCCCGCGAGAGACGCAACAGCGAATAGACACTCACCTCATGCGCCAGTGCATAGCCCTCGCTCGACACCGAGCCGAACTCGCCTCTCAGGTCGGCGGAGTTTGCGAAGGCCATCGCGTGCACAAGGCCGTCCAGCTTGCCGTCGAACGCTTCTTGGAGGCGTTCGAAGAGCGCAGTGACCTGAGCGTCGTTGCTCGCGTCACACTGCACGACCGGCGCCTCGATCCCTGCTTCCCGCATCAGTTTGAGGAGGTTGCTCTCTTCGCCCTCTCCGAGCACGGAAAACGCTAACTTCGCGCCTTCCCGATGCAGCGCCAGAGCCGTGTGCCACGCGATGCTCCATTTGTTCCTTGGCCCGGTGACAAGCACCCTCTTTCCGTCCATTAATCCCGGCATCTAAATTCTCCCTTTCCACGAACGACTCAGGAGCGCTCCTGATCGCGTCCCCTATTTGCGGCGAAATGATAGCCGCCCTGCACCTTACTGGCGGCGGCTGCGTATAATAAATTATGAAAACTACGATGGCGCGTGTCTGTACCTGGTCGGGAACGCGGCGGCGAGCCTCTGCGCCCCGCCGAACTCCCCAATACTACGGTTTGCACTATGAAGACGTTCATTTCCCGTCCGCAAATGCGGACCACGTCCGACTGTCCGGCTGGACGATTCCCGCCCAGGCGCCCCAAGGGATCGTGATCCTTTGCCACGGACATACCAGCACGCGCGCGCAACTGCTCGAAAAGGCGGTAATGCTGAACGCACATCATTTTACCACGCTCTTGTTCGATTTTCGCGCCCGTGGCCTCAGCGAGGGCCACCTTTGCACGCTGGGTGCGAGGGAGACCGACGATGTCCTCGGCGCAGTCGCCTTCCTCAAACAAAACGCCGCCTACAAAAACCTGCCCCTCGGTGCGTTGGGAGAGAGCATGGGCGGGGCGGCGGTCATTCAGGCCGCTGCCAGAACGCCGGCCCTGCGCTGCATTGTCACAGAGGCTTCTTATGCCTCCCTGGATCGCGTCGTGCAACAGCGGTTGGCGCTAGCGCTGGGGCCGTTCGCGCCCGCCGTCCACGAAGTCTGCCGCCAGATCAGCGCGGATGAGATGGCGCTGCACATAGGCGACGTCTCTCCGGAGGCACAGATCCACAAAGTAAGCCCACGCCCGGTCTTTTTAATCACCGATGGCCTCGATCTGACGTGCCCTCGGCGCGAATCGGACCGCCTCTATGAGGCCGCCAACGGGCCGAAAGAGCGTTGGATCGCCTCGATCGCTCCGCACTGCATGGCCTTTCTGACTCAGCGCGAAGCGTATATAGACCGGGTCAGCGCCTTCTTTCGCGCAAACCTACATGCCTGATCGCACTATTCACCGGCCAGAGCGCGGAACTCGTTCACGTTCGAGGCACGCGCGAGTGCGTCTTCGAAAGTAACGACTTTATTCACGACCAGGTGTGCCAACGACTGATCGAGAGAGATCATCCCGTGCCGCTGCCCGACCTGAATCAGCGATGCGATCTGGTGCGTCTTCCCCTCGCGAATGAGGTTTCGCACGGCGGGAATCGCGACGAGGATTTCGAACACCGCGATACGACCCTGTCCATCGATGCGCTTCACAAGATTCTGGGAGACTACGCCGAGCAGATTCGCGGACATCTGCATCCGTACCTGCTGTTGTTGATGCGCCGGAAACACGTCGATGACCCGATCTACGGTCTGAATAGCGTCGGTCGTATGCAGGGTACCGAACACAAGATGCCCCGTCTCCGCCGCTGTAATGGCCAGTTTGATGGTCTCAAGGTCGCGCATCTCCCCCACCAGAATCACGTCCGGATCTTCGCGCAGCGCCGCTCGAAGCGCATTTGGAAACGAAAGCGTGTCTGTATCGAGTTCACGCTGATTGATCAAGGCCTGCATATCTGTGTGGACGAACTCGACGGGATCTTCAATGGTGATGATATGCAACGGATAGTTCCGATTGATATAGTCGATCATCGCCGCCTGCGTCGTCGATTTGCCGGAACCGGCCGGGCCGGTTACCAGGACCAGACCACGTGGACGCTCGGCAAACCGCTTGCAGATTTCCGGCAACTGCAGCGCATCTGCGGTCTTGATCTCGTAAGGAATCACGCGAAACGCGCCTCCCACGTTGCCCCGCTGTACATAGACATTGCCCCGAAAACGCGCCAAACCCTCGATCTCATAGGCGAAATCGAGTTCCAGTTCGTCGTGAAATCGCGTCTTTTGAATGTCCGAGAGGGGCGACATACACAACATCCGCGCCTCTTCCGGAGTCAAAGGCTCGATATCCAAAGAGAGCAGGTCTCCGTAGATACGGATGAGAGGCGAACTATCGGCCTTGATATGCAGGTCAGAGCCTTCATTATAGACGCACGCTGCCAGTAGATCATCCAGGAGAACCAACATTCGCCTCCGTTTTCCGTCGTGGTCTTATCGCCGAAAATACCTCTGCGCGCCCCCCGCTTGCAGGAGGGAAGAGGCGCATCGTACGCACTTTTCTAGTTCGCCGAATCTGTCGCAATCCCTGCCCGTTCGGCTCGAATCTGAAATTCCAGGGGACTGGAGGTTTTGGCATAGGCATCTTCGTAATGGACCAGATTCCGCTTCACCAGTTCAAGCAGACTATTGTCGAGCGTCTGCATGCCGTACTGATGGCCGGTCTGAATGTCCGTATTGATCTGATGCGACTTGCCCTCCCGAATGAGCGTCCGGATCGCATTCGTGCAGACCATCACTTCGAAGGCGGCGACTCGGCCGCCGCCCTCTTTCTTCACCAGAAGGGCCTGCGAGATCACCGCTTGCAGGACGGTCGCCAACTGCATCCGAACCTGCTGTTGCGCATCCGGCTCGAAAACGTCGATGATACGGTCGATCGTCTGTGAAGCGTCCGTCGTATGCAGCGTCGCGAAAACAAGGTGGCCGGTCTCGGCAGCCGTGATCGCGAGTTGAATGGTTTCCAGATCGCGCATTTCGCCCACCAGGATGACATCGGGGTTTTGGCGCATCACATGCTTTAGCGCGGCGGCGAAGCTGTGCGTATCGGTTCCGACCTCGCGCTGATTGATGGCGCACTGCTTGTCACGGTGGACGTATTCGATCGGATCTTCGATCGTGACGACATGACCCGCTTTCGTTTCGTTGATGAGATCGATCATCGCCGCGAGAGAGGTCGATTTGCCGGAACCGGTCGGTCCGGTTACCAGGACGAGCCCGCGCGGCAACATCGCGATCTCTTTGGCAACCTGCGGCATGCCCAGATCGTCGATGGATTTGATATTGAAGGGAATCACGCGCATGACCGCCCCGATATGGGACTGCTGACGAAAGATGTTGACTCGGAATCGGGCCAGCCCAGGCACGGAGTACGAGGTATCCAACTCCAGCATCTGCTGGAAACGTACCTCTTTCTCCGTGTTCATGACCGGGTGAATCAGGTCGTACATATCTCGGTCCAAGAGCGGCGGCATATCCAGACGCGTGAGATTGCCATGAATCCGCATGACGGGAGGCTCTCCCACCCGCAGATGCAGGTCCGACGCTTCGCGTTCCACCAGCAGATGAAGCAGTTCATCGATATGAATCATCCACAAAACTCCTCACAGACAGGAAAAGGCAAAGTTGGAAGAGAGGTTGGACCCTCTCCTCTCCCTTCGCCTTCACCGTAGGATCTTCCTGCATCGAGCAGAGGACTGGAACCGCCAACACGGAGACGCGCTATCGCGTGGGAGCGCCGGGAACTCCCGGCATGCCAGGCATCGGCGGCGGACCTCCGCCGGGCGGCACGGGTCGGATTTCGCCCTTGGTCACCGCCATACGGATCATCTGCCGCAGTTCGGTATACGGGTTTGCGTTTGCCAGGGCATCCGCCTCCGTGATCTGGCCCGTCTTCACGAATTGCAACAGGGCCTGATTCATCGTCTGCATGCCCCAGTACGCCTCGATACCGGCCTGTCGGATCGCGCCGTAGATCTCATCGGAGGCGCCTTTTTCCAGCAGGTTAATGATAGTCGGAGTGACATCCATGACTTCAATGGCTGCAACGCGTCCCTGCCCGTCCGCTTTCGGAAGCAGTTTTTGCGAAAGGACGCCACGTAATGTGGTGGAGAGGCGCAGCCATAACATCGGGCGTTCGTGCGGCGCAAACATGTTGGAAACGCGGTCGAGGGTCTCAGCGGCGCTCGCGGTGTGGACCGTCGCAAACACGAGGTGGCCGGTTTCCGCAGCCTGGAGCGCGATGTTCATGGTCTCCAGGTCGCGCATCTCTCCAATCAGAATGATGTCAGGAGCCTGGCGCAACACGTGTCTCAGCGCCACGTTAAAGTTATCGGTATCGATGCCGACCTCACGCTGACTCACGATCGCCTGTTTGTCCTTATGGACGAATTCGATGGGGTCTTCCAGCGTAATGATGTTGACCTTACGATTTTGATTGAGCAGATCGATCATTGCCGCCAGAGTCGTCGTCTTACCGGAACCCGTTGGTCCTGTGATGAGGACCAGGCCATTACGGTGCGTGGTAAACTCTTTCACCTTCGCGGGAACGCCCAGCTCTTCCAGTGAACGGATACGGGTCGGGATGAGGCGGCAGACAGTAGCGGGACCACCGCGCTGCTGATAAATGTTCATGCGAATACGGAGGCCTTCCCCTACCGAAAACGCCAGGTCCATTTCGTGATGCTGCTCGAAGACCGCCTGTTGGCGGGGCGTCATCTTACTATAGACCAGGTCGTGTACTTCCTCTTCGCTCAGAACAGGATGGTCCAGGGTAACGATCTTGCCGTGCTGCCGAATGGAAGGGATGGAATCGGATTTAATGAAGAGATCCGAAGCCTTCAATTCGCCTGCTACCAAGATCATTTCATCGAGATCATATTTCATAGATAGGTCCTTTCCTTTGGAACAGTGGACATAGTGGACACCGGTCTTGCCGGAACACCTCTTGCCTTCCCCAACCCTCTATTTCCATAGGGAACCACAGGAATCCTCTTCGGTTCTTTACCTCGTCCGCCCCAGTTTTAAGTTTTCCTGATGACGTCTGGCCAGCAGATAGAGGCCGACGCCGCCCGCAAGCACGCTTCCGATCAGGATAAAGAGATACTGTAAGAACAGCGCGGGGGATTTCGACGCGATCGGTCCATTGGCCTCTGGTGGGTTTTGACCGTCGCCAGACGAGGAGGTTTTGCCGACGATTGGGTTGGAGGTATTGGGGGCATCCGGAATCAAGGCGGGCAGGTCTTTCGAATGCTCGTGGATAGCGACTAAATAGTCGTAGATTCCGTCGGTCTTTGCCAGGGTGACATCCACTTCGGGGCTCCGGAAATTGGTGACCCCGTTGTACGGTACCAGATCGGAAGTCACAAATAGGATCTCCAGATGATCCCATGCCTGGAACGCTCGAAGATAAGGGGCCAACATCGGGGCGTTGTCGTGGAACTGCGGCGCCCCGGACACAGAGAACTCCACCCCTGTCTTGGGCGGAAACCTAACTGGATTGTCTGGACGCACGGACTTGTCGGCGATAGCAGGCGCTCCGCTCAACTTCCAACCCGACACCGCAAGCAGTTTCTTGATTTCGCTCTGCACTTGAGTGTGCGGGACGATTTTGCGGTAAGACAGTCCAATGCGCGCCGACCCTGGACTCGTCTGGTGAATGAACAGAAAAACATCCGTGGGAGTGGAAGGACCTGTTTGCGGGGAAGATTGCTGGGAACGACCGGGTGCGACTGCCAGAAGGCTTGAGATACAGAGGAGAAACAAAAAGCGAAAAGAGTCGAGGAAGACGGAGCGAATGGCCGACCGCCCTCGACAGGGAAAACCAGAACGATGATATGGAGCGAAGGAGGCTCGAACTCCTGACCTCTTCAATGCCATTGAAGCGCTCTCCCAACTGAGCTACCGCCCCACGATGCGAGTAACGGAGGGCGATGGGGACGTCCTCCCTCGGTACGACGCTATTATACTCCAATCCGGCGCGTTATGCAAGAGCAAAGGACCTGCCAGATCAAAAGAGGAATCGTCCCCCGCAATTGCGAACCTTCCAACCACACCTTAGATACATTTAAGTGGTGGGAGAACCGGAGACCAGATGGCACAACTTTATGGCAATCGCTATGACAAAGCGGAATTATTGGCCCATGTAGGCGATATTTCTCAAGTAGCGCGTATTAAACCGTACCGCCTGATAGAAGGGCTGGAAGACGGCGTCCTGGCCCTCGATGTCACCACTGGCAGCGGCTTGGGCTATACGGTCTTGCCGGGCCGAGGTATGGACATCTCATCTGCAAGCTACAACGGTCGGTCGCTCGCGTGGAGATCAGCCACCACCGACACCCATGCCGCGCATTTCGACCATGAGGGCGAAAATGGCCGCGGCTGGCTCCGAGGGTTCTATGGCGGACTGGTCGTCACCTGCGGCCTGACCTGGGCCGGAGCGAATGCAACGGAGGATGGTCAGCAGTACGGCCTGCACGGACGCATAAGCAACTTGCCTGCGACCAATGTAAGTTGGGACGGGGAATGGGAGGGCGACGAGTACGTTATGACGGTGCGCGGCAAGATGCGGCAGGCGACCGTTTTCGGCGAAAACCTGCAACTGACCCGCACCATCACCTCCCGTTTGGGCGAGAAGCGGCTGTTTCTCCACGATGTTGTGGAAAATCTCGGATCACAGCGCACGGAACACATGATGCTCTACCACATCAACATCGGTTTCCCGGTGGTAAACGATCAGGCGCGCCTTTTAGCGCCGACAATCACGGCAACTCCGCGCGACTCCGAGGCGATCAAAGGCCAGGATCGTTATACGCACTTTCAAGCGCCCGAAGCGGGTTTCCAGGAACAGGTCTATTTTCACGAGTTCGCACAGGCCGAGGACGGACGTGTCACGACCGCCATCGTCGATGAGACGACTCCCTCCTCCGACAATAGCGATCCGGGCATTGGCGTCTACTGCACGTACTCGCCTTCCGAGCTGCCGCGCTTTATCGAATGGAAGATGATGGGGTCCGGAACCTACGTGGTTGGAATGGAGCCTGCCAACTGTATGGTAATGGGACGTCCGCACGATCGCGCAGAAGGCACACTTCAGTTCCTGGCCCCCGGCGAGAAGCGCGAATATCACCTTGAGATCGGCGTGCTTGCTGGCCCCGACGAGATAGCGGCCCAAGAGCGAGCCTGTCGGACGGCCGTCGCTGCCCACACGCCAGGAGCCTGACCCCTTATGTCCGAACCGGAGGTAACCGAGCCGGAGGCCCAAACGCAATCGGCTTCCGTAACACCCGATGTGCGCCGACAGAACCGCATCGCCTGGGTCATCTCGACCCTGACGGTGTTGACAACGATCATCCCTTACCTCATCGGGGCGAGTAAGGCCGATGGGCGACGGTTCATGTGGCTCGGCTACAATCTGGACGACAGCTGCGTCTATCTCTCCTGGATGCGGCAGGCGGCGGACGGGTCGTACCGGGCGCTGAATCTGTTCACGACCGATGCCCAGCACGGCATGGCCCTCAATCCGCTCTTTCTCATACTGGGTCGTCTGGCAGGCTGGACACATCTGCCCCTCATCGCGGTCTATCACGGATCGCGTCTCGTTTTCGGCCTTGTACTCTTACGAGTCGTCTGGAACTTTATCACGCTTACCGTCACCAATGCCCAGGCGCGTATCCTCGCGTTGCTCTTCGTCTGCTTCTCCGCGGGACTGGGCTGGCTGCCTAGTTGGGCGGGGAATCCGCTGATGCAGACCCCTGTAGATCTGTGGCAACCGGAGGCGATCACCTATCTGTCCCTCTACCTCAGCCCTCTCTTCTGCGCCGCCATGGCGTTGCAGGTAGGAATTCTCACACTCCTCATGATGGGCGCACGAACCGGAAAGATGCGCTACGCAGTTGGCGCTGGCCTCTGTGGTCTTGTTTTGGGCGCCATCCATACCTACGATATTCTCTCCCTCACGGCCGTCTGGTTGGTCTGCCTAATTTACTTGACCGTCTTCCCGCGTCAGGAAGAGAGATCGAACCGTGGCACGCCCTGGATACAGGCACTGGTCGCAGGGGCCATCACTGTTCCTTCCATCCTCTATATCTACCATCAGTTGACTTCGGAGGCGGTATTCCGTGCCCGCGCCGAGGTTCCAACGCTCACCCCAGCTCTGACCTGGATATTGATGGGCTACGGATTAACATTTCTGCTCGCTCTGAGTGCCGCTTTCTTACTCCTAAAACACAAACAGAAATCTGCGGTGGCTGATTCTACGGCTACTGGAACAGCGTGGACTACCGGTCGGGATGCGAGCGCCCTGCTCATTATCTGGGCCGTCACCAATATCGTGGTCGCCTACCTGCCGACCACCTTTCAACGCAAACTGATGCAAGGGGTGCATTTCCCTATCGCCATTCTGGCGGGAATCGGAGCCGTCTGGCTCCTTCAGCGCTTCAAACCGAATGCCCGCCCGTGGCAAGTCGCTTTCAAAATGGCGGTTCTCACCTTTGTCCTCAGCCTCACCAATCTCATCTTCTTGCAGCGTGACCTCGACAACTATGAAGAAAATCTTTCGCAGACCAAGCTGCAGCGTACTTATCTTCAAAACGGCGAGATCGCAGCGTTGGAGTGGGTACGGGACCACTCCGCAGAAGGGGATGCAGTTCAACCGCTGCCCTGGATCGCATCGGCAGGCGAGCGCTCCATCCGCAGTTCCGATGAGAGCGTCGCCTGTTTCACCCCAGGTCTAATTCATCGTCGCGTCTATTGCGGTCATTGGGGCGAGACGCCGGACTTTGGAGGCAAACTCAAGGATCTCCGCAACTTGGAGTTGGCAAAATCGACCGATGAGGAGAGGCGCGCCCTGCTCAAAAAAATGAAGGTGCGGTTTCTGCTCTTCTCACAAAAATCGTCATCGGATACCTTTGCAGACGCGAATTTGCCTCTCTTTCGAGGCCGACTGCCGTTGCCGTCTTACCTGACAAAAGTGTACAGCAACGACGATGCCGACGTGTACGAAGTATCGGCAGTTTTGTAAGTTGGGACATGGCAAAGCCCCCTATCCTCCAAGAGAAGATAGGGGGCTTTGTTTGGAGCGGTGAAAGTTACGGCGCGCCAACGGTCAGTTCGTTCGAGACTGTATCGGTAGCGTTCAGGTCTTTCAGGGCCTTCGTCGCGACCGCAGTTGCCTTCTTCTTCATGGATCCGTTCGCGACAGTGCCGACGAGATGAACGACGCCATCTTTCGTGTTGACATTGATTTTATTGTGCGTATCATTCAGATCCTTATCCGCAACAATGGCGAGCTTCACCTTTGGGGTGACTTCGAGTGCGCCGGTCGCGTTCTTACCGGCATCTTTCGTCGCATCCGCCATGGCAACTGCGACTTTTTTGGTGCCATCTACGGTTGCATTCGCCGCATCCTTGGTGGCATCCGCTGTAGCAACCGCCGCTTTTTTCGTCGCATCGCCGACATCGGAAGCAGCCTTTTTCGTGGCGTCTACTGTCGCATCTGCCGCCTGCTTGGTCGCATCCCCTACCTTATCAGCTGCATTTTTGGTGGCATTCGCAGCGTCGTTCGCCACAGAAGCGGCCTTCTGTCCATCTTGAACAACGTCTTTACCCGCGCCATCCGCAGTATTGCTGCAACCAAAAAGTCCCAGGCTGAGCAACGTAGCCGCTGCCCCAACCAATGCAAATCGTTTCATCGAGTTCTCCTTGTGCCTGTATCGCAACTTCCTAGACGTAGAGAGGAAAGTTGTTCTTCCTCGTTCCGGTCGTACGACGTGCCACACAGAAGGAATGTTCCTTATCTTCGCCCGGATCGATTTAAGGTCCTTCCCTTCTCTGAAATCGAGCCTTCTTTGCGCAGGAAACCTTGCTTGCAAGGGGGAACTGTCCCCTATGAAATACGCAATCTGTAATGAAACTTTCCAGAACCTGGGCTGGGCCGAAACGTGCCAGGCGGTCGCCGACATCGGTTATCAGGGGATCGAGATCGCACCGTTCACGCTCGCCGCAGATGTCGCTGAGATCAGTTCCCACGCGCGTAACGTCTATGCCGGTACCGCGCAGCGAGCTGGCTTGGAGGTTGTCGGCCTCCATTGGCTGCTCGTCTCTCCACAAGGTCTGTCCGTCACCGACCCGGATACCGACATTCGGAAACGAACTACCCGCTATCTGACCGACCTCGTCCATTTTTGCGCGGATCTCGGCGGCAAGATCCTGGTCTTAGGGTCGCCGTCACAACGACGTCTCCCCAAAGATGTCCCTGCCGAACGGGCGGTTTCGGTGGCTAAAGACCGGCTTCGAGCCTGCATTGAGCCTGCCCTCACGATCGCGCAACAGCAGGGGATCACGCTCTGTTTGGAGCCTCTTCCCGCCCCGGAGGCCGACTTCCTGCTCACGCTGGAGAGCGCCGCGAGCATCGTGCAGGAGTGGCCCCATGCGGCCCTTCAGACCATCTTCGATGTCAAAAGCGCTTCCAGCGAGACTGCGCCGTTCACCGATCTGATCCACACCTATGCGCCCTACATCGCGCATGTCCATGCGAACGACGCCAACCGACGCGGTCCCGGCTTCGGCACGACGGACTACCTTCCGATTCTTTCGGCCCTCAAATCCATCGGCTATTCCGGTTATATCTCCGTCGAGGTCTTCGACTATACTCCGGACCCCTACACCATTGCACGCGAGAGTCTGGCGTATATGGAGCGATGCATGGCAGTCGTGGAGGCCGAAAATGGGATCTAAGGGTTACCGGATTTCCCTTCAAGCGGGTCGCCATAAGAGGCGCTCCTGTCCCATGACCTTGTCATTGCCGGAAAACCTCGATGAAAAGGCCTGGGAACTGCGCACCGCCGACGACTCGCCTCTACCGCTCCAGGTCTTACCGAACGGCACAGGCGTCTTTATGCTCCCCTCTCTCCCCGCCGGGGCCACCCTCGACCTTACGCTTCTGCCCAGAGAAGACAAAGAAGGCGCCTCGCCCCCGAGAGTAGCCATTCTCGATGACAGCCAGGCCATCTCCATCACTGTAGACGGAAACTCGCTCACCACCTACCACTACTCCGACGTACCAGCGCGTCCCTACTTTTACCCACTCCTCACTTCGGAAGGACTGGAAGTCACCCGCGCCTTTCCGATGCGCGCCGATGTCGCAGGCGAGTCGAAGGATCATCCGCACCACCGTTCCCTCTGGATCGCCCATGGCGATGTAAACGGCATCGACAACTGGAGCGAGGAGACCGGGCACGGTTCTACCCGTCATGATGCCGTTCTCACAGCCTCCAGTGGTGACGTGTGCGGGCAGTTCACAACGACCGGAACCTGGATGGCGCCTTCCGGCCAATCTCTATTGACCCAACGCCTCGAAGTCACTGCGTGGGCGACACCGCCGGAATTCCGGCTCTTGGACTTTACCATCGACCTGACAGCCGAGCAGGATTCCGTTCTCTTCGGCGACACGAAAGAAGGGGGCATTCTCTCCGTTCGCATCGTCGGCACGATGGACGTACCACGCGGGGGACAGATCGAGAACAGTTACGGAGGGCTGGACGAGGTCGAGACCTGGGGCAAGTCTGCGCACTGGTGCGACTACTCCGGTCCGGTCGCAGAGACCATTCAGGGCTTAGCTGTCATGGACCATCCGTTGAGTTTCCGCTACCCCACCCATTGGCACGTGCGCAACTACGGCCTGATGACCGCAAATCCGTTTGGGTACGCGGCGTACACGGGAGGCGTCAAGCACGGAGAACATCGCCTCGCCAAAGGTGAAACCTTGCTCTTTCGCTATCGTCTTGTGATTCATACAGGAGATGCGGGCACCGCCGACATTCGCAGCCGCTATCTCGACTTCGTGAGTCCGCCGCGTGCAACAATAACTCCCCTGGAATAGCCCGGCCTCCATCGGGCATCCAGGCATAGTACATCGAGGATCCAATCAACATGCAGTCACCGCAGGAACAGAACTATGCGCCGCCGCCCGTCTACTCAATACCGCCACGCTCGTCCTCCTTCCCCCTGTGGGGCAAGATCCTCCTCGGATGCGGATGCCTTTTCGTGCTGCTCCTCATGCTGATCGGTGTAGGTTTGACCCGCCTGATTGGAAGTGGCCGAAGAGCCTTCCAGACCCAGTTCTGCTTCCAGAACCTCCGCACTGCTCATCGCGCCCTCGACCTCTATAGTCAGGACTACGACCAGACACTCCCCCTGGCCGCAGCCTGGATGGACACAGCAACTCCCTATATGACCAGTGGGCAGACGGACTTACGATGTCCGGCGCTGCGGGTCGTCAATCCGAAGGCATTCGGGTATGCCTTCAACAGCAAACTCTCCGGGACGCGCACATCGAAGATCGCGTCTCCCATCACAACCATCCTGGTCTTCGATTCGACCAATCCGGAACGTAATGCTGCGGACGCACTGACTACCCTTCCCTCGCCCCCACGCCATGCCAACCCGCGCACGAAAGAGACCCGCAACGCCGCCAAGATCGGTAATCTCGTGGTCTATGCAGATGGTCATGTCGCGTTCGTAGCGCAGGACGGCTCCTCTATAGCGGTTCCCAATTCCAGCATGAGAAATCCCTTCTTCGCGCGGCCACCCAAAAAGAAGTGAGTCGGGAGGCATCTCTGCTTCCGACTCACCTTTCGCCCGCAGTATACGAGAGGGCAACGTTTCAGCCCAGCGGGACTATCGTCCCGTTCCGCCCGGCAGCGCCAGGATATCATCCGGCAGGCCACTTGCCCGCAGTTCCGCCTTTGTCAACAGATCGAGGGCTTGCTTGACCGCCGCAGTCGCATGACCCTTTGCCATCGCATCGCGGAGATCGTTCGCGGCCGAATGGATGTCGGGAACTGCGGCAATGGAGATCCCTTCTTGATACTCTTTCGCGGCCTGATTCCACTGGTCACGCGCGGCATAGGCCAATCCGATATTAAACCGCACGTAGGCCTGTTTCGGATCCAGCGCCAGCGCCTTGCGGCCACTGGTCACCGATTCATCCATCAGGCCTTCTTCGTATTGGGACCATCCAAGATTACCCCAGAGCGATGCAGAGCTGGGAGCGGCCGCTAGGGCCAACCGATACTCGCTGATCGCGCTCAGATGTTTGCCTTCCGCATCGAGAACCTGCGCGAGAGTGGAGTGCGCGTCCGGACTCTGTGCATTTTGCGCGATGAGATCGCGAGCAATTTTTTCCGCTTCTGGAAATCGTTTCAAACCGGAGAGCGCCGAGGCGCGCCCCAACATGCCGCCCACATTCTTAGGATCGATCCGTAGCGCCGCGTCGTACTCCTCCAGCGCCTCCATATGCCGGTTCTCCTGTTCGTTCAGATCTCCCAGGCGGGCATGCACGTCCGGGCTGTCCGGCGCGAATCCCAGCGCTTCCAGCAGCGATCGACGAGCGGGCAGATAGTCCTTTTCCTGAAGGTACGAGTCCGCAACCGCCAGTCGATAGCGGAGATCTGCGGGCGACAGTTCCAGCGCCCGATCAAAACTGGCACGAGCCACCACATATTTGGCTTCGTTTACCTGTGCAAGCCCCAGATAGTAGAGAAACTCCGGCTCCTTGGGGCTGAGATCGACCGCTGCCTGAAACGCCTGGGTCGCAGCAGAAAACTGCTTGAGGCTCATATAGGCGCGCCCCAACAAAATGCGCGTCTGAATACTCTTGGGATCGAGACCAATCGCCTGCTTCAGCAAGGGGACGGCATCCTGCCCTTTGCCCTGTTCGATCAAGGCCGCCGCCTTTCGCTCCAGATCCGCCACGGTCGGCGCCGCAGGCACCGCAGGAGTAGCGCCCTGGCCCGGCGCTTTCGTATCCGTCGCCTTGGGCGGCGCAACCTTCGGAGGATCCTTGGGTGGATCCTTCTTTTCTTGTGCCCCTGCAATCGCACTCCAAAACGTCAGGCCGACTACCAGCCCAACGACCGCTCTGCCGATCCTTAAATGCTTCATCTTCTGCATTTCTCCTCGCGCTTATACATAAACACGCCTGATTCGATATCCTACCGTATGGTAGCAGACCTGAAAGCCTCTCGTCAACCTGAAAGTCTCCCGTCAAGCGGATCACCGGCAGGAAAGCATGCCTGTCCCGCAGAATATATTTCTCATGAAATCACGAACTTCTTCTACCCTGTTCGCGTCCGTCTGCCTTGCCGCAACGTGGACATCTCTGTTTTTAGCGCCTTCGGGTCGCTGCCTTGCAGACGACGTTGGCACCGGTACCGACTCTACGCTCGTCGCGAGGATCGATTCCCTCCTCGCCGACAAGACGCTTCAAACCGGGTTTCAGGGCATTCTAATCCAGTCGCTCAAGGACCACACCACCCTCTACGAGCGTAATGCGGACAAAGTGTTTCTCCCGGCTTCAAACAACAAACTCTTAACTTCGGGAGCCGTTTTGTCGCTGCTCGGCCCCGAATTCGCTTACAATACGAAAGTCGTTGCCGCCGTCAGCCCGGATCGCAGGGGCGTGCTGCACGCCGACCTTACCCTGGTGGGCTCCGGAGACCCGCTTCTCTCTGCAGGTGACCTCACCAACTTGGCGCACGCCTTAAAGACCGCAGGCCTCAAGCAAATCGAAGGCGCGGTCACTGCCGATGACTCTCTCTTCGACCACCAGTGGCTGGGCGACGGTTGGACCTGGGACGACGAGCCCTACTACTATTCGGCGCAGATCAGCGCCCTCAACCTGAACGAAAATCTGGTGAGCGTCCGCGTCTTTCCCGGCAAGAAAGAAGGCGATCCGGTTCGCGTCGTTGTCACGCCCACCGAAAAGTACATGACGGTTCAGAACCAGGCTAAGACTGCTGCCGCCAAGACAAAATCCTCGATCAGCGTGGAGCGTACACGTGGACAAAACATTCTCGTCGTTACCGGAGCCGTGGCGCTCGATACGACCGATGAGGCCGCGCCCAAGGTCCCGGTCACTGTCGAAGATCCTACCCGTTTCACCCTGAGCGCCTTTCGGGAGGCGCTGGCGAAAGAGGAAATTCGCATCGATGGCAGGCAGTTGCCGTCTGCAACCGCGTCCGTCTCTCTCGCGGAGCACAAGTCGGTGCCTCTCGTCGAGATCCTGAAACTGCTCAACAAGCCAAGCGATAATATGATCGCGGAGTGTCTTCTCAAGACCGTGGGAGCGATCAAGCAGGGCAAAGGCACGGCTGGCTCGGACGGCACAGGAGCTCAGACTGCCCGCGCCTTCTTCGCTAGCATTGGCATGGATATCACGCATCTGAATCAGGCAGACGGATCGGGCCTCTCCCGATTCAACTTCGTCTCCCCCCGCGATTTCGTCCAACTGCTCACGTACCTCCACACACAGCCGACATTCCCGGTATTCTACGACTCCCTCCCCATCGCTGGGGTCGATGGTTCGTTGCGCAACCGTCTCAAAAACACGGCGGCGACCAACAACTGCCACGCCAAAACCGGGTACATCTCGCGTGCCAGCAGCCTTACCGGCTATATCACCACGAAAGACGGCGAGATGCTCGTCTTCTCGATTTTGATGAACAACCACCTCTCTACCAATGCGCTTCCGGTCTCTATTCAAGACAAGATCGTGCTGCTGCTCGCCGATTACAGCCGGACGGGAGCCAGTCATGCCCCATAATGGATTTGCGGTCGCTGCGGTCCTGCCCGCTCCTGGCCTCCCGCCGGAGATCCGCACCTATCCGATACCCGACCTCGAACCCGGTTCGGTCCTGCTCCGCATCCTCGCTTCGGAAGTCTGCGGGACCGACGTTCATCTCCAACACGGTCGGCTGGCGGGGGTCCCCTATCCTCTCATCCCCGGCCATGTCAGTGTCGGGACTGTAGAGGCCGTCTCCGGGACCGTGGTCGATGTGGACGGCGGCGTGATTAGCGAAGGCGATGTGGTAACGTTCCTCGATGTTCACGGAACGTGCGGGAGTTGTTGGTACTGTCTCGTTGCCAAGGCAGGAACCCGGTGCCCGAACCGACGCGTCTATGGCATCACCTATGGCGCGGAGGATGCTCCCGGTCTCTCCGGCGGCTGGTCCCAATACCTCTATCTCCGGCCTGGCACAAAGATCCTGCGCCTCGCCCCTGGCGTCTCACCGGATACCTGGATCGGCGGAGGCTGTGGCCTCCCGACCGCCATTCATGCGATCGAGCTTGCGCGCATCACGCTGGGCGACCGCGTGCTGATACAGGGCAGCGGCCCGGTCGGCCTCAGTTGCGCGGCCCTGGCGATGCTGAGCGGAGCCGGGTGGGTCGGCGTCATCGGCGCGCCGGAAAATCGTCTCCAGGCGGCAACGCGGATGGGAGCCGACTGGACCATAGACGTGACTACGACTTCCTCTGCGGAACGCGCACAGGCCGTGCGCGATGCCACAGGCGGGCGCGGGCCGGACATCGTCATCGAAGCGAGCGGCAACCCGCGCGCGGTTCTGGAAGGCTGCGAACTGATACGCGATGCCGGACGCTACATCATCGTAGGCCAGTATACCGACAATGGAACTATCGAACTCAATCCGCATCTCCATATCAACAAAAAACACCTGGAAGTACGGGGTTGTTGGGGGTCCGATTTCTCTCATGTCTATAGAGCCATGCAGGTTGCGGCCCGCTTTGGAAATCGTGTGCACTGGTCATCGCTCATTTCCCGACGCTATGGGTTGGATGAGGTAGAGCAGGCATTAGCCGATGTAGAAGCAGGCCGTGTCGTCAAGGCGGTCGTAGTACCGCATTAGACGCATCCAATGTGGTATCATTCGTGGACGGACCACTCTCTGCAGACCCGTTCGATTTGGTCCTGAAGAGGCATTGATGCAGCATTCGGATACGATTTCTCAGGTAAATACACTGACGCAACGCTTTTACACGAAAGACGTCGCCTGTGAAACCACGCTCTCCTCGCTCATGGAGTGCGTCCGACCCGCTATTCGCAAACGGCTGCAGGAGAAGCATATTGCGGGCGACGACCTGGAAGACCTCTATATCGAAACGGTAGAACGCCTCCTTACCGCGACACGCCGCAGTCGCGAACAGCAGGATCACCGGATCGGCAACTACCTCAGTTATGCGCTGACCGTTGCGGACACCGTTTTTGAAGACCATATCCGCCGCACCAAGCCCAACTGGTGCCGCCTCAAGCGCCGGATCCTCTACCTTCTCGACAACAAGGCCGGAACCAAAATCTTCGCGCGTTGGCGGCTCAGTCTGCGCTGGTTGGGGGGACTCTTCACCTGGCAAGGCCAGAACTTCCAGCCAACGCCCGCTTACAACATTCTCTGCTCCTCCCCGGATGCCCTCTGCAGCCTGATTTTCGCCCACCGCTCTCCAGAACATGTACCGCTACCCGAGTTGCTTGCACGCCTCTTTCGCTGGCTGGAAACGCCTCTGGAGTTGGACGAATTGACGAGTCATGTCGCGCACTTGCAGGGCATCTCCGATCATGTTCCTCATTCCCTGGAGGGACTGGCTATGGTTGCAGAAAGGGATGTAGATCACTTCCTTCCGCCATCTTCCCACGATGTCGCCTCCGAAGTGATGGAGGCGCTCTCCAGTGAGCTATTCCGGAAGCGCGTCTGGAATATCCTCTGCGAAGTGCCGCCTCGGCAGCGGATGGCCCTCCTCTTCGCCATGCCGCGCGAAGAGGTGCTGCTCCTTGGCCGCGTCTCGGAGATCGCGGCAGCGGTAGAGCTGCCTCTGCCCCAGTTCGCCGCCGTTTGGCAGCAACTGCCTCTCTCGGACAAGGAGATCGCCGATCGACTGGAGATCACTCCCAAACAGGTCTCCAACCTGCGCAAATGTGCGAGAGAACGCATTTTTCGCTGGCTCGCGCGCAAGGATGCCGAGCCGGAACAGCATAGCAATCGGTAGCTTCCGGAAGAAGGTAAGTGAATGCGCTTTCCGGCAAGAATTCGAAAGGAACCCCATTTTTGATTCCCCGATGCAGTAGACTGACTCCGGTTTCGGCGTCTGTATGTAGCTACCACCATGGTTAATCACCTCTCGCTCGAACAACAGACGCGCTACTGTACCGGAGCCATCGTCAACGCACATGAGCTAATGGAGATCGATACCCATCTCTCCAACTGCGTCTCCTGTCGTGATGCCCTCTTTCACGCGCTGCAAGAGAATACGGGCACTTTGCGCCGATCGCTTCTCCCTGCCCGCGACGAGTCGCACTGCCTGGACGACGTCATGATGACCGGATACGTGCGCGGCCAACTCGACGCCACGGACCGTGAAGTGGTCGAGGCCCATATCTCCCTCTGCCCGCGGTGCGCAGAGGACGTCAAATCGCTGCAGTCTTTTCACGAACAGATGTTACGTTTCGACTGGTCAACGCTCCCCGCCGAGACTTTCCGAGAACGCCTTCGTCGCTGGTTCCATTTCCACGAGTTCGGCCCACTGCCGACCTTCCGCCAGATTCACACCTGGTGGGATCACTACACCCTTACCGGCCGGATCATCACAGCGCTTGTGGTCGGCCTGCTCCTGGGCCTGATGCTCGGGGAGAAAGCCACGATCTTAGAGCCTGTCAGCGCGATTATCCTACGGCTGCTCGGCGCGCTTGCCACTCCGCTTATCTTCGTAGCGATCATCCATGCCTTCCTCAAGGCGAATGTGAATGCGGCGATGGCGCGGAAACTCGTGGTGCTGCTGCTGACGAATACGCTGTTTGCCATTTTTGTCGGACTGGTCGTCGTTAACGTGTTCAAACCGGGTCAGCATGTGACGAGCGCTGGGACCAATCAGATCGCGAACGAGGCTTCGCTGCACTCGCTCGCGCAGAAGATGCCGCCGAGCATCCTCTCCGCGATCGCCGAGAACAACATCGTCTATGTCATTCTCGCCGCAGTTGGGATTGGGATAGCGCTGCGCGGTGTCCGGCGCGAACAGCAACGCGACGGCCGCAACGGCTATAAAGTAGCCGAGGAGTTGGCCGAGGTCACGCTCCTCACCCTGTCCAAAATGATTCAATGGGTCATCGCGCTCGTGCCGTTCGCGGTCTGCGCGATCATCGCCAATGTTGTAGGACGCAAGGATTTCGAGACGGTGCGGTCGCTTGGGGGCTTCGTCGCGACGGTGCTCTTCGCCCTCCTCATCCAGGCGCTCTTCTACCTGTTCCGGCTGCGTATGGGCTCCTGGGTCACCCCCGCCAACTTCCTGAAATCCGGTCGCAGCGCCTTCCTGACCGCTTTCTGGACCGCGAGTTCCGCTGCGACCATGCCCGTCACCTACCGCTGCATGCGAGAACGCGCCGGAGTACGGGATGAATCGACCAGTATGGGCGTCCTGGTCGGGGGCAGCATCAACCGCGATGGCACCGCCCTCTACCAGACGATGGCAACCGTCTTCGTCGCACAATTGACAGGCGTTCCTCTCGCGCTCCCACGCCAGATGACCGTGATGCTGACTTCCGTCATGGCGTCCGTCGGCGCGCCCGGTATCCCGGAGGCTGGCATGGTCACCATGCTCATGATCTTCCGTTCGCTCGGCCTACGCGAAGAGTACATCGGTCTCCTGCTCGCCGTAGACTGGTTCCTCGACCGTTGCCGTACCACCATCAACGTCATGGGCCATACCAGCGTTACCTGTATCCTCGACGGCAAAGAGCAACACCCCGAAACAGCCCAGGTCGCCGAGGCAGCAATTTAAACAAAACGAGAAGGCGCACGCAAGTGTGCGAGAATGGACGATCAAGATCGCAAACGGCACTGACTACGAACTCCATCCAGGATAACTCTACCGTGTTCGCGTCGAGTTCGGCATTTGGGATAGCCGCCGGGCTAAAGCCTTCCGCTAGAGGCGCTACGCGCCCAAGGCCCGCCGAAGCGGGCACGCATTACCCTGGCTCGATTGAATTTTCGTCCGTGGCTTCTGCGGAAGGGAGAGAGTGACTTTTGGATCGATCCAGGGCATACGATCCTAAGTTGTCCAGGTCATGGCACTGCTGCCATGTCCGGTAACGGCGGGCCAATTTCCGCATGATTCCATGACAAAAACAGCGTGTGCGATGAAAATTTTATCGCACACGCTGCCGTTTTGCAAGATCCCGCCTTCGGCCCAATCGCCGAAAATGTCTCCGTCGCTTAATCTTTCGGAGTGTAGTTCAGGTTCGGGGAGAGCCAGCGTTCCACTTCCGAAACTTCCATGCCTTTGCGTTTTGCGTATTCGCCTACCTGGTCGGCTTCAATCTTGCCGACCGGGAAGTAGCGGGACGCCGGGTGTGCGAAGTAGAAGCCGCTTACGGAACTGGCCGGATACATCGCATAGCTCTCCGTCAGATGAATGTCCGCTCGCTCATCTACGCCGAGCAGTTCCCAGAGCAGAGCTTTCTCGGTGTGATCCGGGCAGGCGGGATAGCCTGGCGCGGGTCGGATGCCCCTGTACTTTTCGCGAATGTAGTCCTCGGTGCTGAGCGCCTCGGCCCGCCCATAGCCCCACGCATCGCGGGCGATCTTGTGCAGCTTTTCGGCGAAAGCTTCCGCCAGTCGGTCTGCCAGCGCTTCGACCATGATCGCATTGTAGTCGTCCAGTTCCGCCTGGAACTTCTTAACCAGAATCTCCATTCGGATTCCGGACGTCACCGCGAAGGCGCCTACGTAGTCGGGCAAGCCCGTCGATTTGGGCGCGACGAAGTCCGCGATGGCATAGTTGACCGTCTCCGGCCCTTTGTCCATCTGCTGGCGCAGTGTATGGAGCGTCATCAACACCTCTGCCCGGGTATCGTCGGTGTAGACTTCGATGTCGTCGCCCACGCTGTTGGCAGGGAAGAGCCCGTAGACTCCATTCGCCGTCAGACTCTCGTCCGCAACGATCTCCGCCAACAACTTCTGCGCATCGGCAAAGACCTTCTTTGCCTCTTCGCCGACGACCTCATCCTCGAAGATCGCCGGATAGCGTCCGGTGAGCTCCCAGGTATGGAAGAACGGCGACCAGTCGATGAACGGCACGAGATCTTTCAAAGGGAAGTTTTTCAACTCCCGAATGCCGAGCGCCTCTGGAACCGCGATATCGTCTTTACTCCAGACGATAGGCGTGCGACGCTTGCGCGCTTCGACGAGCGAGACCATCGCCCGCTCTTTCGTCCGGTTCGCGTACTCTTCCCGCAATCTTTCCTGCTCGCACCGGTTCTGCTCCACGAAGGCCGACTTTGTCTCCGCTCCGAGCAGGCCACTCACCACGCCGACCGCACGAGACGCATCGAGCACATGGACAATAGGCTGCTTGTAGTGCTGCGAGATTTTGATGGCGGTGTGCGGCTTGCTGGTCGTCGCGCCGCCGATCAAGAGCGGAATGGTGAAGCCTTGCCGCTCCATCTCCTTCGCGACATAGATCATCTCATCGAGCGAGGGGGTGATGAGGCCGCTCAATCCGATGATGTCCACGCCGTGCTCTTTCGCCGCGTTCAGGATCTTGTCGCACGACACCATGACGCCGAGGTCGATCACCTCGTAGTTGTTACAGCCCAACACAACCCCGACGATGTTCTTCCCGATGTCATGGACATCGCCTTTGACCGTGGCCATCAGCACCTTGCCCTGCGCCTTCGTCTCGCCGCCCGCCGCGCGAACGG
>JAYUMV010000293.1:0-4429 GCA_043762265.1 Chthonomonadaceae bacterium
CTTGTCGCCGCGCTCGGCCTGCAAGCGAAACTGAAAGCCATCGCGGACGGCGAACCGCCCCACGACATCTACGTGCGCTGGAAACCCCTGCACCAACAGCCCCTCGGCTGGGACCCCGACATCAACGACGGCGTTCGCCTCAACATTCGCCCGTTCGTCACCGCCGGTATCCTCCGCGCCAAATTCTCCGTCAACTGGAACAAAGATCGCGGCACCAACCCAGACGGTTCCGAACGCCTGAACGACATTCACCTGACCCGGACAGTCAAGGAGAATGCTCGCGCCCTCGCGCTTCCGACAGAAGCAGGAGGCCAGCCATGAATCATGTATTTCCGCCGCTCGACAGTCTTTTGGGAGGGGAGACCCTCCGCATCGAATATAAACGCGACCTGGACGCCCAAAACAAACGTGGTCCCTATCCGGATGAGGCCATTGCTGAGGCCGTCATGGCAATGAGCAACCAGCAGGGCGGGTATCTGCTTCTGGGCGTCGATAACAGAGGCAAGGTTCTCGGTATCAATCCGGCACGCGACTCAAGATTGCCGTTGCTTCGGAACCGCGTGGCTCGCAAATTAGTGCGTGAACCGGAACTGGAAGTTCATCGGTACGAGACCCCGGAAGGCAGCGTTATTGTCTTTTATGTGCATCCGATCACGCCTCCGCCTCAACAGTTACACAGTGGTGTTTTCAAAATTCGTAAAGACACAGGCCGTAAGTCCGGACCGGAAAACATTGCTTTCCCTCTCGCAGACCTGCCGCAATGGGAAGCGCAGCGGGGCTATCACAACGATTTTTCCTCCGCCTTATTGTCCGATCTGCCGTGGACAGCCCATGAAAAATTTCTCAATCCTCTCGCCGTGTCGATATTAAGGCGTCGGATTGCAGAGGGCAAGATCAACAATCCTCATCTGCGGCAGGTGAATACTCTCGAACAACAGATGGACGCGCTCGGACTGATCGGCACCGTGAACGGGAAAAAAGTTTTATCCAATGCAGCCTTGATCCTATTTGGCAGCAACGAAATTCTTCGCACCCATATACCGTCCCATACAGCGCAATTTCAGGCTTTCGCGGCGGATGGATCCATCCCTTTCAATCTTTTTACAGGCCGTCCTGGACTGGATCATCACTGCTTGATCTATCTTGCCGAACGCCTGACAGAACTTTTTCAGGGGGTCGTTCCGAGGCGAGAATGGATGCAGGGCAACTTCCGAGTCGATATTCCTGCCTATGGAGACGACGCCCTGCGCGAAGCGGTTATGAATGCGTTCATACATCGTGACTATATTATGCAGGAACCGGTCATCATCCAAGTTACACCGGAACATTTTACGATCACCAATAGCGGCGGCTTTTATCGTGACGTGCGCCCCGACAATATTCTTTTTCACGAGCCGTGTGCGCGGAACAAGTGTTTGGCGCAAGCGTGTACCGATATTGGTTTGATGGAGCGTTCCGGTCGAGGCGTAGACCGTATCTTTTGGGATCAGATTCGATTTCTACGCCCGATGCCTTCCTATGCGGATTCGAGTTCCCATACGGTTCGGTTGACCCTATTAGGCGGTCAGGGCTCACTCGAAAATATTCACTGGATGCTCACCTATTTTGCGCGCGAAGAAGATCTACGCCTCCGGGTCATTCACGGGGGTCTGATGCATACGTTGATTATGGAAGGCGAGGCCACGCGGGAAACACTGATTGCCGCCCTGCCAGGTTTAGATCAGACCTTTGGCCGCAAAGCCATTACAGAGTTGATCGATGCAGGGCTGATTACTCGTGTCGGTCATGGCCGTGGACAACGTCTGGTGCTGTCTGCAAAATTTCAGGAAGATCGAGGAAAGCCGGATGCCTTTGGACATCAGGTAGGGCTTACAATTGAGGAGCAGCGTGCACGCATCTTGAATTATGTAGATGAACAGGGCACGATAAACCGCAGTGAAGCAGCGAACGTACTTTCCCGGCCAGCGGATGACAGTATTTACCGTCTGCTTAAGGGAATGGTCGAAGATGGTCTTCTGATGCCGCAGAACAGGTTGGCAGCCACACGTTACAAGCGTGCTTAGATCATCTACAAGCACGCCCCGAGACTCCCTGAAGATGCTTAAAGCGTAAGCACCGCGTAAGACACGAGTACAAAAACTTCAGATTTCTGTGAAAAGCCCTACATCTAGGGCTAATTGAGGCAATATGCGCCACATGTATTTCCCTTAACGCGTAAGGGTTCCGTAAAGAAACGATCCTCTGCATTTGTGTGTCAAGAAACGCAAGGCCGTACCTAATTGAGTACTGCGACCAGCAAACGCCCATTTGAAACGATGGCTCGAAGTTGCTGCTCTGAGCAAGCCAAATGACCCGAATGCTATTATTTCTCCGTCCGAACGGACGGCCCGGCGAAGCCGCGTAGCGAAGGACAACGTCCTTTGATCGGTTCCACAGCAGGGAGATATATCTCAACATAGCGCTGAGCCATCTCAACATAAGGCCGAGAGCATTCAACATTCTCGGTGCCAGCTATCAACATTGTGCGAGAGAGCTATCAACATTTCGACGTTATGGCTGCCGCGACTCTTGTGCGCAAGACGCTGAATGCTCCATCCAAACAGATCAAAAACCTTATTCTTGAACTGTGCCGCGAAACTTACCGCACAAAGAAGGAATTGTCGGATCTGCTTGGCCGCAAGCCGAGGACCTTACAGAATCACTATCTTGGCCCGATGATTGTCGCAAGACAGTTAGAGTACCGTTATCCTGAGCAGAAACAGCATCCAGAGCAGGGCTATCGCACTGTAGAAGCAGCCAAGCCGTAGCTACGTCATCGCGTAATAGAGTTAACGACCTAATAATGAAAGAAGCGAGGAGAGGCTTTGAATGTGACGGGAACACTGTATGCCGCTCTGCGGACGGCTTTGGAGCAGGCAGCCCAATATAATAAGGCGGATGCTGTTGCGCCGGTCGTGGTGTTGTGGACGGATGCGGCGCGTCAGTGGGAGCCGCTTCTGCCCCGCCTGCGGGCGGATCTGCCTATTCTGACCCTCGGCCCCTACAATCCTGCCACGCGCACCGGGCCTGCCATCTGGCTGCGCTGTATGGTCGCTCGTACGCTGCCGGAAGCGCACGACTGGCCGCCCGAGGTCACGCCGATCCTCTATCTGCCCGGTGTGAGCCGCCAGGATCTGCGCGCGGTCGATGAGTGCCCGCGCCCGCTGCAGCCGCTCGCCGAGTTGCAGTATCGAGGCGCGCTCTGGACGCATAAGAATCATCGGGACTGGACCATCGCCGGATTCCTGCAGGGCTATGACGATCTTCAGATCGAGGTCGCTACGGATAACGCGACGCGGGAGGCGCTCCAGCACGCCCTCCTGAAACTGGTCGATGAGTCGCCAGCCGCGCTCCGCGCCGAGTCGCCGCTGACCGCCGCAAAGCTCAACCTGATCCTCAACCCGGAGCCGGTGCGCAACCTGCTCCTCTGGATGAACGATCCGGCAGGCCGCAAGGTTAAACTCTCGGAGGGAGAGTGGGCCGCGTTTCGCTCGACCTGCAAACAGCAGTTCGGCTTCGATCCGCTCACGGAGGGCGAGGTGACCGCCGCGACGCTCCTGGGAAAGCGCGAGGGAACCTGGCAGGGAGTCTGGCAGCGGTTTGCCGAAGCGCCGCGCCACTATCCTGCACTGCCGGACCTGCTGCGGCGCTCACGCCCGGCCCAGGCGGACAGCCTGTTTCATCACGCCTCCTCCTGGCCGCAGGACAACGAGGCGGAAGAGGCCGCCCTGCGCGATCGCCTGACCGCGCTGAAAGAGGCGCTGCCTGCCGAGGCCCGCAAACAGATCCAGGAGTTGGAGCAGATCCACGGCGAACGGCGCGACTGGGTCTGGGCCGATCTGGGGCACGCTCCTCTCGCCTGCACGCTTCCGGCCCTCGTCGCCCTGGCGACCGCGACCGCGCTGCCCATCGGCGGCACAACGCCGCAGGAGATCGCGGACGCCTATACCGCAGGCGGCTGGAAAGCCGACGCGGCAGCAATGGAGGCGTTCCGCGTCTCCGGCGACAGCAGCACGGTCAATGCGGTCAAGTGCGCCGTCAATAGCCTGTATCCGCCGTGGCTGCGCACGCTGGCCGAAGCCTTCCAGTCGGCGGTCGAGCGCTCTCCGCTGCTCCCCTTGCTGCCCGGCGCGTCCGCAGCGCCGAAGCAGGGATGCTGCTGGCTGTTCGCGGACGGTCTGCGCTACGATGTCGGGCAGCAGTTGGCGGACCGCCTGGAAAAGAGCGGGATGAGCGTGGAGCGCGGTTGGCAGTGGGGCGGCCTGCCGGGCGTCACCTCCTCCGCCAAGCCCGCCGTCTCTCCCGCCGCGTCGCGCCTTGGCCCCGGCCAGGGTTTTGACACGGTCGCGCTGGAGGACGGGGCGAAAGGGACGGTGGAGATCCTGCGCCG
>JAYUMV010000294.1:0-12912 GCA_043762265.1 Chthonomonadaceae bacterium
CCAGGCTGTTGCGGGGCTACAAAAGCACGCCGGGTATCGATGCCGTCGTTGTAGTTGTCGATTCAGATCGGAAGAACTGCCAGGATTTTTTGGCCGAACTGAAAGCTGTGGCCGTAGACAGCGAAGCGCCCGACACGATGTTTCGGATCGCTATAGAGGAGATTGAGGCGTGGTATCTTGGTGATCCTACGACGATTCAGGCAGCGTACCCAAGGGCCAAAAGAGCCCCGCTTGCGAGATATGATCAGGACAGTGTATGCGGCACATGGGAACTGCTTGCTGAAGCCGTCTATCCAGGCGGTCTGAAAGCAGTACAGAAGGTTGGTTGGCCGCTGGCTGGAAACTTGAAACATGAGTGGGCCACGAAGATCGGCGCACATATGGAGACAGAGAGAAATGGCTCCCCCAGCTTTCAGAAGTTCATCTCTGGTCTTCGCAAGCTGACTTCATAATTAGATGGCAGATAACAACCTATGGATTTTCGCATTGCGGATACTTTTACGGATAGTCTGGCTCGCCTGACGGGTGAGGAGCAGAAGGCTGTCAAGATGACGGCGTTCGATTTGCAGCTTAATCCTGCCAGTCCCGGCATGAGTTTCCATAAGCTCGATAAGGCGAAGGATAAGAACTTCTGGTCGGTGCGGGTCGGGAGCGACATTCGGCTGATTGTTCACAAGAGCGAGGCGAGTCTGCTGCTCTGCTATGTCGGACACCACGACAAGGCGTATGACTGGGCGGCGCGGCGCAAACTGGAGACGCATCCCAAAACGGGTGCGGCGCAGTTGGTGGTCATACGGGAGACGATTCAAGAGATCGTTATCCCGGTGTATGTAGAGACGGAGATCGTCGCGCCGCCGAAACCCGTTGGTGCGAAAAAGCTGCTCTTCGCCCGCGTCTCCGATGAGGAACTGCTTGGCTTTGGGGTGCCCGCCGAGTGGCTCAACGATGTCAAGGAGGTGACGGAAGACACCCTGCTGGCACTGACCGACCATCTGCCTGCCGAGGCGGCAGAGGCTCTGCTGGAACTGGCGACCGGCGGCAAGCCGCGCATCCCCCAGCCCGTCGAGACGGCGACCAATCCCTTCGACCATCCCGATGCCCTGCGCCGGTTCCGGGTGATGACCAATATAGAAGAGTTGCAGCGTGCCCTGGATTTCCCCTGGGAGAAGTGGACCGTCTTCCTGCACCCCGAACAGCAGCAGTGGGTGGAGCGCGACTATAGCGGCTCTGCCCGTGTCTCCGGCTCCGCAGGCACCGGCAAAACCATCGTGGCGCTGCACCGTGCGGCTCACCTGGCCCGCGCCTACCCCGACGCTCGCGTACTGCTGACGACCTTCTCCGACACCCTTGCAAACGCGCTGCAAACCAAACTGAAACGCCTGCTTGGCAACGAACCCCGACTCGCAGAACGCATTGATGTTTACTCCCTGAACGCCCTGGGGCTTCGGCTCTACAAGACGCACGTCGGACCGGCGACGCTGGCCGCCCCCGAGGCGATACGCGCCTTGATTAGAGAGGCTGCGCTGGCCGTCGGCGGCCATAAGTTCGGCCTCTCTTTCCTTGTCACTGAGTGGGAGCAGGTGGTGGACGCATGGCAGTTGGACACCTGGGAAGCGTATCGGGAGGTTGCGCGGCTCGGCAGAAAGACGCGACTGCCGGAGGCGCAGCGTACGTTATTGTGGTCCATCTTCGAGCGGGTTCGCGCTGAACTGCAAGTGCGCAAACTCATCACCCACGCAGAACTGTTCAGTGCGCTGGCCGTTTCGCTCTCGAAGAAAACGAACGTGGTGTTCGACTTCGCAATCGTAGACGAAGCACAGGATCTCAGCATCGCCCACCTTCGATTCTTCGCTGCTCTGGGCGCAAATCGGCCTAACGCTCTCTTTTTCGCAGGCGATCTCGGCCAACGCATCTTCCAGCAGCCCTGCTCCTGGAAGGCGCTCGGCGTGGACATTCGCGGACGCTCGCGCACCCTGCGCGTCAACTACCGCACGTCCCATCAAATTCGAATGCAGGCAGATCGTCTGCTCGGTCCGGTCGTGACCGATGTGGATGGCAACAGCGAAGACCGCAGCGATACGGTTTCGGTATTCAATGGCCCTCCTCCTGTCGTCCATTCGCTCCCGAACGAAAACCAAGAGGCCCGCACCGTCGGAGACTGGATTGCAGAACGGGCGAAAGCGGGAGTGCTCCCCCATGAGTTCGGCGTGTTTGTCCGTTCCGCAGCGCAACTGGATCGGGCGCGAGCCGCTGTTCAGCAAACGGGAATGACATTCAAGGTGCTCGATGACCACGTCGAAACCGCAAGCGGCCACGTCTCCATCAGCACCATGCATCTCGCCAAAGGTCTGGAGTTCCGCGCCGTGGTCGTCATGGCCTGTGACGACGAGGTTTTGCCCCTACAGGAGCGTATCGAGTCCGTCGGCGACGATGCAGATCTTCAAGAGGTCTATGAGACTGAGCGCCATCTGCTCTACGTCGCCTGTACGCGGGCGAGAGATCATCTGCTCGTCACCAGCGTCTCCCCAGCATCCGAGTTCCTCGACGATATGCGGAGCGTGAGCGCAAACGAGCAGACCAAGTCATTGTAGGGCAATCCACCGTTGGCTTTGAGCCAAAGAAGCCCCGGCGTGATGAACTTTGAGAAATTGACGTCAACCGTGCAATAGAAAGCAAGATTACTCAGGCACTTCTGTTGCTTCGTCCGTGAGGACGATCCGCCGAAGGCGCGTAGCGAGGGATAACATCCCTTGATTCCCCGTTCACGCGTTGGTAATGTTCGAATGCCCGGTACCAATTATTCAAAGATCATTCCACCTCGGGAGTTGTCACTCTCGCCTGTAGGTCGTAATATAATAGAGAGAAGATGGAACTGGAGGTACGACACATGGCACATGCAGAGGTTTATGAAGGCACACCCGATCAACTTGTCAAGCAGTTCAGCAAATTGCCGAAGACCCGGAGATACAAGGTAATGGTTATTTCCGAGGAAGCAGACGCGAATGAAAAGCAGTCGAAGATGATCACGTTCGGCATATTTCCGCAACTCCGGGCACTCACAGAAGAAGAGTTCAAGTAAAACTCACGCCCAATCGTCCGTGTTGTCGCTTCCTGAAGAGGAAGAAAGACGATTGGCCTCTTCCGGAGTGAGGAGGAGGCAGTAGGTCATGTAGAGGAGGTCATACTTGGGGACGGGGTCGAAGACGGGCCAGAAGAACGCTTCGCGGTCGCGTCCCTCCAGCCCCGCGAACAGCTTCGAGACCACCGTCATGTCGATTTTGTTGCCGTCTCGCAGGACGCTCGTGACCTGAACCTCCGGGTCACGCTCCTTCCAGCCCTGCCGTACCACCTCTTCCAGGCGTGTTTGCAGGGCGCTCAACTCCTCCGTTTTCATTCTGGTCTCTCCTTTGATCGTATTGTAGCGGCTTTCCTGCGACATTGCAAGACAATGCAAGCGGTGCGAGTGGTATACTCTCCTACGGCATACCGATAGGGAAAGGCAAACGGGCAACAGACGGAACCTGTGCAACGCCTCAAGGAACGAGGGCTGTTCTGCCTGCCAAAATCCTGTTCATTTTGTTAATCCTGTCTGATGGAGTGTTGTATGGGCGAAGGTAAGAAGGTTGTCGTGGTCGGAGGCGGGCTTTCAGGGCTATGCTGCGCGCGAACGCTGCAACGGGCTGGCGTCGATGCCCACATCTATGAGGCTAGCGATGGCGTCGGGGGCAGAGTGCGGACCGACATCGTCTCGAACTGTCGGCTTGACCGGGGATTTCAGGTTCTGTTCACCGCCTACCCGGCGGTACAGCAAGAGCTTGATATGGACGAACTCGGCCTCCAGTATTTCGATGCAGGAGCGGTCGTCTACTGGCGGGGAGAGAGTTACAATCTCGGCGATCCGATCAAACAGCCCAGCCAACTGCTGGAATCCGCCATCTCTCCCCTCATCACTATTAAGGATAAGCTGCGTGTCCTGCGTCTGCGGAGGGACATGCGCAAAGTCACTCTGAAGGAGATTTCCGAATATCCGGATATGTCGATGGAAGACTATCTGCGCGAATACGGATTCTCCGACAAGTTTATCAATCGCTTTATTCGCCCCTTCTTCGCCGGGATCTTCCTGGACTACAGTCTCCACACGAGCGTGCGCGCGTTCGGATTCATGTGGAAGATGCTGGTCGATGGTCGCACCGCCGTTCCGGAGAAGGGCATGGGAGCTATTCCCCGGCAGATCGCGAAAGACCTGGCGTCCGACAGCGTCCATCTGAACAGTCCGGTCGTGGAACTTTTGCGGACAGAGGGGCGTGTGACCGGTATACGTCTGGAAGACGGAGAGACTGTGGAGGCCGATGCGGTGGTCGTCGCGACCGACGGCAGCGTCGCAGCCCGCTTGACCGGGCTTCCCCTCTCCAGTGAGCCGCGCGGCACGACCTGCCTCTACTTCCTGGTCCCGAAGCCGCTGCACACGCACAAGTCGCTGCTGCTCTTTGCCGAGCCGAACGCGCATGCCGAAGGTCAGGCGCTCGTCAACAACGCCACGATGATGTCGAACGTCGCGCCCTCGTATGCGGCCAAAGGCAAATGTCTGCTCTCGGTGAGCGTTCTGGGCGTTTCGAATCTGCCGAATGACGAGTTGGCCCGCCGAGCCAAAGGCGAGATTGCCCCGCATTTCCCGAAAACCAACCCCGACGACTGGGAGTTGATCCAGGTCTATCGGATTCCGTGGGCGCAGTACCGTCAGCCGACCGGCATCTTTGATCGCCTGCCCGATACCGAGACTCGCACCCCCGGTCTTTTTCTGGGCGGGGAGATTACTGTCGCCAGTTCTATTAACGGCGCGCTAGTTTCCGGTCAGCGCGCCGCCGCCGCCGTTCTAACCGATCTCGGTCGTTAGTCCGCGTGAGGGATAAACCCTTTGATTTTGCACGTTGCCTCTTCAAAACGAAAAGGTCTTCTTTTTTGGGGGTGGCGACTTGTCCAGCTGAACCTGATCGGGATCCTGTTCCTGGTGGGATGCGGCGGGCGAACCGGTACGCCTCCGCCAGGAGCCCCTGTAGCGGTGGCTCCGGCAATCACCTTTACGGATATTACGGTGAAGGCGGGCCTGCACTTCCAGCATGTCAACGGCGCGGCCGGGAAGAAGTGGCTGCCGGAGACGATGGGCAGCGGCTGCGCCTTTCTGGACTACGACAACGACGGCTGGCAGGATATCCTGCTCCTCAATGGCGACACCTGGGAGTCGCACGGCCAGCACGCTCGAATGGCTCTCTATCACAACAACCATAACGGCACTTTCACCGACGTGACCCACGAAGTCGGGCTGGATGTGCCGCTATTCGGGATGGGCATCGCCGTAGGAGACTACGACAACGACGGTTACGACGACCTGTTCCTCACGGCAGTCGGCAAGAGTCGCCTGCTGCACAACGTCTCGAACGGACGGGGCGGGCGCAAATTTGTGGACGTGACCGCCGCAAGCGGGATCGCGGATACGGGATGGAGCACTTCCGCAGCCTGGCTGGACTACGACCGCGATGGGAAACTGGACCTGTTCGTCTGCCACTATGTGCAGTGGTCGCCACGGACCGACGTTTTTGCCAGCGTGGACGGTACGCACAAGTCGTATGCCCGCCCGCGCGACTATCTGGGCGAGTCGTGTCGTCTCTACCATAATCTTGGCAACGGCAAGTTTCAGGATGTTACCCGGCAGGCAGGCATCCTGAACGCCCATAGCAAGGCTTTAGGCGTGGCCGTCTGCGATTACGACGGCGACGCCTGGCCTGATCTCTTCGTGGCCAACGATACCGAGCCGAACTTTCTGTTTCACAATCAGGGCGACGGCACGTTCAAAGAGGTCGGAGTCGAGTCGGGAATCGCGCTTTCCGAGCGGGGGATCTCCCGTGCAGGAATGGGAATCGATGCGGCGGACACACAGCACAACGGCGCGTTCGATGTTCTGATCACCAACTTCGCGGGCGAGCAGTTGACCCTCTATCGGCGCGACGAATCGGGCCTTTTTCTCGATGTGGCGGCGCGCTCCGGAGTCGGCAACGCCACCCAGACCTATCTGGGGTTTGGAGCCTTTTTTCTCGACTACGATCTGGACGGTTGGCCGGATCTCTTCATTACCAACGGCCATATCGACGACGATATAGGCAGAAGGGATGCGGGGGTCACGTATGCCGAGCCAAGCCTGCTGTTTCACAATACGGGGCAGGGCCATTTCACGGATGCCGGCGCCCAGAGCGGCACGGCCCTCACCACCCCGCGCGTAGGGCGCGGCGCGGCCTGGGGCGATATCGACAACGACGGCAGCCCGGATCTCTTGTTGATGTCCAACAACGGCCCGGCGGCCTTACTGCACAACGAGAACCACACAGGCAACGGCTGGATCCGCCTGCAACTGGTCGGCACGACCAGCAACCGGGATGCCTACGGCGCGCGGGTGCGAGTGACGATAGGGCATGAGACGCAGACGCAGGAGGTGCATAGCGGCTCCTCCTATCTCTCCGCCAGTGACCGTCGCCTGCTGTTCGGCCTCGGCAAGGCGACGCAGGCCGACCGGGTGGAGATACGCTGGCCGAGCGGCCGCGTCCAGCCCATCGGTCCGATCCACCGAATGCAGACGGGAGAGACGCTGACCGTGACGGAAGGGAGATAGCGCGACATGGACGCGGGCAACGAAGTATTGAACGCCAAGCTGATGCAGACGACCCTGACGCAGACGCTGTTGCATCAGGATGCCGTCGAATGGGCCATGAATCCCAATCTGCCGGTGACGCTCGGCTGGATCGGCTTTACACGCGAGACCCTGCGCCAGTCTCCGAAGCTGGATAGGCGTTTTATGCGCTTCGGCCTCACGCATCTCGCTGCCCGCGCCGCCGTCTATCAGCTCTTCCGCAGTAAGGGGTTTCCCAATAGCCATGCTCCGCACGATCTACACTGGGAGAACGATGCACGGGGCAAGCCGTCGATCGCGTTTCAGGGCGATGTCGAGACCTGGGCGCTGGAAAACGGCTATGAAGACCAGCACCTCCATATCTCCAATACCAACGATGGAGACGCGCATATCGTGCTGGCGGCGTACGGAGAGGAGTTCGCTGGGATCGGCGTGGATGTGGTCCATCTCCCTCGACTGCGACAGGCGGGCAAAGACAGAGCCTATCTGATGCGTTTCGCCCAGCAGTTTATGTCGGAGAGCGAATGGGAAGCGTTTCAGGCCGGATCGGAGCATGACGATGAAGAGCAACTGCGGGTGCGGGTCGCCGCCCACTTCTCCCTGATGGAGGCGGCCTCGAAAGCCTGCGGCACCGGGCTGAAATTGGGCATCGGCATGGGAATCAACTATGGCCTGCCTAAAGCGGAACTCGGTGCACTGCGGCTGCGTTATGCCGTCGAAATGCACTTCGGTCCGGCAGCGCAGGCGCGCTTGAGCGAAATCGGCGCGACACAGTGGGAGGGATTTTGGGGCGCCGATGACGAATATCTGGTCAGTGGAGTCGTCTTAAAGAGATAGTAGGAGTGGCAAGAGCGCTGTGGGAGAACCGAACGGAAGCGGCCCGCAGAGTCTCGGAAGGAAAAGGCCATGCTGCAAGACTGGGCGTTTGCACAAAAAGGACAGGGAATCACGGTTCAGACCGCGCAAGGCGAGGTGACTGTGCTGGAGTTCAACGAGTTCCTGGGGCGTATCGCGTCCGGGCAGGTCAGCCCGAACGATCTCATCACGTCACGCGTGATGACGGATGGCGAATGGCGACGGGTCGGCGACCTCAAACTCTACACGCAGGTGATTTCCGGTCAGGTGCAGACAGAGAACCTGCCACGGCGGGAACCAGACGGGGTGCTGATACCCACCCACAAAGCCGGAGAGGCCCTACCAACAGACTTAGAAACGCCCCAATCCACTCTGATAACGCATCCCCCCGTTGCCCTGATGAGCCTCGGAACGGTTGTCGCTTGGCTCCTCGCCCTGGCCGGTTTCAGTCTGCTCTGCTCCCTACGCCCCGGCACCCCCGGCGTCCGTCCGGCGCCTCACGTGCAGTATCGTCCCGCCTCGCACCCCTTGCATCCGCCCTTTCTGCCCCGAACCTAGTCCCAATACCTTTTAGATGAGGCACGCCGGGCTAAAGCCCTCCGCTGGGGGCCGAAGGCCCGCTGAAGCGGGCACCCTGTTTGCGGTCCTTAAATCGTATTGCTCTGGTTTTGCTGTCGGGTCGTACTCCGCTCGAAGCAGGCGCGATTTCCCACTCCTTCTGTTTTCAGCAAGCGGAGGTGCCCAGTTCAGTGGGCCTTGGGTTGCGGAGCAACCTCTAGCGTAGGGCTTTAGCCCGGCGGCTCAGGTGAGACTTGTCTGCCCCGAACCTAACCCACGTCCCCTGCCCTGATGTGTTCGCTGCACTCCCAGGGAAGGGGTGTCCGAACAAGAAACAACCGAACAGCGACGTTATTCCATTTCTGGCGTTTGGTGAACCGCTTTGACCCAGTCCCAGGTTGGATCTGTCGCCAGTCGAATAAAGGCGATCTGTCCGGCGTGGTAGTTGTCCTCCCCCGAAAGACCTGCCAGAACGTCTCCCACCGTGATCGTGTTCCGATAGGGAGCATCCAGCGAAGTGTTTGCGTACTGCTGACGGTACTTGCCCACATAGCGCAAGCTCGCCTCTTTCATCAGCCTTTGAACGACATCCACTTCGGGTATTGCCTCTTCCAACGCCAATTGCAGTGCGGTATCGGCCGAGGAAACGTTTTCTGCCCAATGCACCAGTATCTCTCGAATAGACCGGCAAGCGGGAAAAGGCTTCCAATCCCACTGTGCGTCCTGGATTCCGTTCAGGTGGGCCCGGAAAAACTTTTGAGACCAGGACAGACTCCCCAAGATCTCCTCTAAACCTACTGCCATCAAACTCCTCCTTCTCAGTCTTTTCCAATCCTTTGTTCTCACTTTTAACGCCTAACCAGACAATTTTTCCTCCTGCGTGGTAAGCGAAGCATCCAACCGATAGCGGTGCCCGGCGCGGGTGGGGAAGGTCTGCACCTGCTCTTTCAGGCGTACGGTACAGGGGCCGCCCAGTCGCGAAAGGATGTGGGCCTCGTGCAGTTTGCCTTCTGCCCAGCGCAGTTCGACTTCGAAGCCGCCGCGTGCGAGGAGGCCGCGCACTTCGCCCGCAGGCCAGGCGGAGGGCAGCGCGGGCAGGAGGTGCAGTTCGGCGCTGTGCGACTGCACCAGCATCTCCAGCATGCCGGACGCGCCGCCGAAGTTGCCATCGATCTGAAACGGCGGATGCAGGTCGAACATATTGGGCGCAGTGCGGGCGGGCGTCAGCAGTCCGGTGATGAGGTGATAAGCATGATTGCCATCTTCCAGCCTCGCCCAGAGATTGATGCGCCATGCCATCGCCCATCCGGTGCTCTCGTCGCCTCGGATCTCCAGGCTCTTGCGAGCGGCGTTAAACAGGTCCGGCGTCTTGCGGCGGGTGATCTGACTGCTGGGATAGAGTCCGTAGAGATGCGATACATGCCGATGCTGCTGCTCGGGTGCCTTGCCGTCCCAGTCTTCCAGCCACTCCTGCAACTGTCCCTGCGCGCCGACCCGCATTGGGGCGAGCCGCGCCTGCGTCTGCTGGACGCGTTCTCGGAACTCGACATCTTTGTCTAAAAGGATCGAGGCCTGGATGCAGGATTCGAACAGGTCGTGCAGGATCTGCGTGTCCATCGTCGGTCCAGCGCAGATGCTGACGTCGCGATGATGGGCGTTTTCCGGGGAGATGGAGGGGGCGGTGACAAGATAATGATGGGTCGGCTCTTCTACCAGCGTCTCCAGGAAGAACTGCGCCGCGCCTTTCAGGATCGGATAGTGGAGCGCGAGCGCCTTCTTGTCGCCCGTGTACTCGTAGTGATCCCAAAAACTCTTGCATAGCCATGCGCCGCCCATGGGCCACATGCCCCAGAACGCGCCATCGACCGGAGCCGCGCCGCGCCAGCCGTTGGTGTTGTGATGGCAGACCCATCCGCCTGCGCCGTACTGCGTCTGCGCCGTTTTTGCGCCGGTGGCGGTCAGATCGGCCACCATCTCGAACAGAGGCGCGTAGCACTCCAGCAGATTGGCGGGGCCTGCGGGCCAGTAGTTCATCTCGGTGTTGATGTTGACCGTGTATTTGGAGCCCCACGGGGGATTCATGCTGTCGTTCCAGAGCCCTTGCAGTGTCGCTGCCTGGCCACCCGGGCGAGAGCAGGAGAGGAGCAGATAGCGTGCGTACTGGCAGTAGAGAGCGGCCAGGGAGGGGTCGTGATCCTGGGCAAAAGTGCGGATACGGACATCGGTCGGGCGCGCGGAGAGTGGGAAGTCGCCCAAATGGAGGGTAAAACGCCGGAAGTGTGGCTGATAGTCGGCCAGATGCGCCTGCCGCAGCGCCTTGTACGACTTGCGCGCAGCCTTCTCCAGCGGCTGCTGCGCCTCCTGCGCCGCGTCGCCGCCGACATCCTTATAGTTCCGGTAGCTGCTGCCGATAGAGATCAGGAGGGTCACGGCATTCGCCCCGACAACCCGCAGGCTGTCCGCCTCCTCCACACACTGGCCTCCTTCCGGCAGCACGCGTGTCAGCGCCTGAAACTGCACCGCATCGGCCTTACCGTGCGCCTCCGCACCGTTCCCCTCCAGCACTAGAGTTCCGACGCCCTGCTTCCCCACCCTAGTCTTTTGCGGGCTGGTATAACGCAGCGTAAAGGAGATTTTGCCCGGCTGATCCGACGTCAGGCGCAGCACGATGACTTGATCCGGCGCACTCGCAAACGTCTCCCGAAGATAGCGCACCCCACCCACCTGATAAGACACAGATAGAATCGCCGTGTCCAGATCGAGTTGCCGTTTATAGTCGGTAGCAGCGGCAGAGGCGTCGAAGTCGAGTTCCAGGCTGCCCACGGTCTGGTACGGCGCCTGCCCGGTCGGACGGCCCATGAAATGCGCGTTTACGAGGTCCTGTGCCTGCTTCAACTCGTTGTTAAAGATCAAATGCCGGATCTGAGGCAGCGCTGCCAGGGCTTCCGGATTGTCGTAGTCGTGCGGCCCCCCTGCCCAGAGCGTGCCCTCGTTGAGTTGCAGCGTCTCTTTGTTGGTTCCCCCATACACCATCGCCCCCAACCGCCCATTGCCGATCGGCAACGCCTGCAGCCACTCTGTGGCGGGCTGGTCGTACCAGAGCGCCAGCGGTGCAGCCTCCATCTTGCGCGTTTTCTCCTGTGTGTCCCCAGTCTCAGCAAACGCAGATGCGCCATTTACTCCCAACGCCGTCGCCATTCCTACCCCAGCCTTTACAAAATCGCGTCTGTCCATCTGTTTTTCCCTCTGCAGTGAGCGAATATCGTCGTTCGTTTACGGACGACGAGCCAGTGTAGCAGTCGTCGCATTGTTTGTCGCCGGGTTTCCCGGAGAGCGTCCAAGATAGAGTACCACAGTGGACATCGGTTTGACGGCGAGAGAGCCTTTCGTCAGGGTCAGAGTTTTGCCAGAGACGAGTTCGGGTGCGTGGGAGATCCCGGTCGGCGCGTCCAGGGTGTAGGTTTTGTCGGAGGTGCAGTTCATGCCGATCAGGTAGTCGCCGTAGCGGCAGACATAGAAATCGGCCTTGCCCGCAAACGAGTTTTCGTCTCCCACCTTGAACGGGACGCCTGCGGGAATTTTGGCGACCGGCTGCTTTTCGCCCGCGAACGCTTGATGCAGATCGGCAGGATAGCCGTGCGTGTTCCAGGAGAAGCCCTGATCGATCCAGTCGGGAACGGTGTAGGTCATTCCGCTCGGCTCGAACTGTTCTTCCTGTCGCACCACGGCGATCCGATCGTAGTGAGGGGTGATGTAGTGGATACGCGCCAGATTGTTGATGGCATAGCGCGCCCGCCAGTAGAGCGACGCATAGAGGATCTCATCGCCGTGTTTGATGGCGACCACGCCGTCCTCTTCGTCGGCGAAGACGAAGTCGGGCTGACCAGGCGTCATCGGCAGGCGCAGTTGTACAGGAGACTGCGCTTTGAGGAGCGCATACTGCTCCGGCGCCCCCATCAGGCCGGAGGTGGTACGCAGCCCATGCTCTTGCATCGACGACTTCACAGACGCGAAAAACTGGTTGTCAGCGAACATTTGCTGTACGCTCCCAATGCTCTGTGCGTCCAGGGTAGCTGCCGGCACATAGAGCGCCGTGCCGTCCCACGAGGGGCGCTCAGCATAGACGATATCGCCCGGATAGTGGGCATCGCGCCATCCCACGATGGTCTCGATACGCATGGCGCGGTTGCCGTCCGCATCCAGCGCCGGATAGCGAAAGACGGCGCGGGCATGCAGAATTTTTTCCATCTGCGCTTTGATCTTAGGATCACCCGGCTGGTCGGGCCTCGGGCGGGTGACATCGTAGATCTGCGCGACCCAGTCCGGCACTTCGCCATAATAGCCGACATAGCCCAGTTCACGCGTCAGTCCTTTTTGAGTCAGTTCGTAGTAATGCTCGCCCAGAGGTTTTTCCGGACCGTGGTCGGTATCGCTGCCGAGCCAGGGCTCCAGTCCGATCGACTGGTAGAGGTAATGGAGCATCTGCTCCTGCGGCAGAGCGTGGGCGGGATCGATGGCCGCGACCCCACTGTTGGCCGAATAGATATACATATCCACGATCATGGACTGGTTGGTATACTGGCGGCGGTTGCGCCGATGCCAGTCGCGGCTGGCCTGCAGCATCTCCGACCAGGCGGACCGACGCGGAAGCAGGGTTCCGACGTTATCGGCGATAGGCGCGTTCAGCACCGGGCGCAGGGGTTCGACGAGCAGTCGAATCACGTCGCCCGATGGCCCGAGGCCAAACCAGTCGGGGTTGTAAGTCGAGGGCTCCGCCTCCGCGAGTTTCGGGTTCGTACGGTAGGCGACGAAAAGCGCAT
>JAYUMV010000295.1:0-3068 GCA_043762265.1 Chthonomonadaceae bacterium
CACCGGCCTGGAACTGATTCTGAACCTGACCTCTCTGGATCTGCGCGGCACGATCTGTTTCACCAACCGCCCCGAAGGCGGCGGATGCGTCCAGGTCGCCTTTCCCCTTCCCACGGAAACCCACATCACCCCTCCCTTTTAAGTCCCTCTCCATTGACCAAATGGAAAGAGAAGCGAAGGCGGAGAAAAACTTTCCGATACTCTTCTCTAAAACTCTTGACTTCCTATCCGTAGTAGTGTATGCTTACTCCAGTCTCCACATATAGGCAGTCAGCATTCGCAAAACCCGTACATCTAGTATTTCTGTCCGCGCGGTTCGCCGACTTTGCTATCCTTGCTTTTCTGTCTAGGCAGGGAGTGATCGCTCGAAATGCAGGGGCGACCAGGATGAGGAGACGGAAGCGGAGTCGGCGTTTAGCCCATGAAGTGTCCGTTCTGTGGTCTTCAAAATCGCGATCATGTCCTCGAAACCCGCACGCTCAACGATGGGGTCGCGATCAAGCGCCGTCGGGAATGTGAGGCGTGCGGTCGCCGCTTTACGACTCTGGAAGAGATCGAAGAGCTGCAACTCTTCGTCGTCAAGAGCGACAATCGGCGCGTTCCTTTCAACCGGAACAAGATCGTGCGCGGAATGCAGTTGGCCTGCACCGGGCGAGATATCAGCGTCGAGACCCTGGAGGAGGCCGCCCAGGATATAGAGCGCATGCTCTACAACCGCCTGGAAAAAGAGGTCCCCTCACGGGAGATCGGGGAGATGGTCATGGATCGTCTCAAAGCGCTCGATCAGGTCGCTTATGTGCGGTTTGCGTCCGTCTACCGTCAGTTCGAAGACGCGACCCAGTTCAAAGAGATCGTCAATTTGCTTCGCCGTCGCAGCACCCGAAAGAGTTAGTCACGCTTATGTCCGACCCGCAAATCGCCCGAACGCCCCCGCACCCGCTGGAGGCAATGTTGTTCGATCTCGATGGCACGGTGGCGGACACTCACGGCCTGATCAGGGAGTGCTACGACTATGCGATCCGTACCCACCTGGGGCAGCCAGCCCCCATGGAAGTCTGGCAGCAACGTGTCGGCTTACCGCTCGACACCGTCCTGCTTGCGGCCTGCGCACACTACGATGCGCCCTGTTCCCCGGAAACACTCGGGGCCCTCAAAACCACTTACCGGGCGCACATGCGAACGCAACGCGACAACATTGCGGCGTTTCCCGGCGTACGCACGACGTTGGAGGAACTCCGGCAGCGGGGGCTCCGCCTGGCAATAGTCACTACCAAGTACCGCGAGATGGCCCTCCATCATCTGGAGACCATCGGCATGACGGAGTTTTTCGAAGCGGTCGTGGCGGGCGACGACTGCACCCATACCAAGCCCCATCCGGAACCGTTTCAGAAGGCGCTGGCGGCGCTGAACGTCCGCCCGGAGCGCACCGCGATGGTCGGAGACAGCCAGTACGACATTCTGGGCGCCCACAACGCAGGCGTCTATGGCGTTGCGGCCTGCTGGGGCACCGACAGCCGCGAGGATCTGCTCGCCGCACTGCCCTCTAGGATCGCGGAGAGGCCGGAGCAACTGCTCGACCTGCTCCCCATACAGCCCTAATTTTTTGGGAATGGCCCGCACGACGAATCGGCCAACCCCCGCGTAGCATTCACCCTATTCGTCACTTCGCAGGAGGATTCAAGAGTTGAAAGAAGAGCAGGCGGTCCACCAGACCGATATCGATTCCGTCATTCGTCAGGACGATTTGGAGACAGCCCCCTCCAACGTCGCAGTCGTCAACGGTCATACAAACGGCAACGGCAAATCCAACGGTAAAGTGAAAGTGGCAGCGAACGGCAACGGGACGCACAAAAGCGTGCGCCCCAATGGCGCCCCCGGCCTTACCATCGAGCGCCGTTTCACGGTCGCAGGTGTCGATGTCTACAGCACGGTCGAATGGGAGAAGCGCGATGCCGTGATCTCCAACGAGCGTGGCGAAAAGGTGTTCGAACAGACCGATGTCGAGATCCCTTCGACCTGGACACAGCTCGCCACCAACGTCGTCGTCTCCAAATATTTCCGCGGCCATATCGGCACCCCGCAGCGCGAGCGCAGCGTGCGCCAACTGATCGGGCGCGTCGCCGACACGATGGCCGACTGGGGCCGTGGCATGGACTACTTCGCCACCGAGACCGACGCCCAGACCTTCCAGGATGAACTGACGCATATCCTGCTGCACCAGAAAGCGGCCTTCAACTCCCCCGTGTGGTTCAACGTCGGCCTGCCCGACCAGCCCCGCCCGCAGGGCTCCGCCTGCTTCATCAACAGTGTCGAGGACACCATGGAGTCGATCCTGACCCTGGCGAAGACCGAAGGGATGCTGTTCAAATACGGCAGCGGCACCGGCACCAACCTCTCCACTCTGCGCGGCTCCCATGAGAGGCTTCAAGGCGGCGGCACCGCCAGTGGCCCGCTCTCCTTTATGCGCGGCTTCGACCAGTTCGCAGGCGCGATCAAGAGCGGCGGCAAGACCCGCCGCGCTGCCAAGATGGTGATGCTCGATGTCGATCATCCGGACATCGCCGATTTCATTCAGAGCAAGGCGAAGGAAGAAAAGAAAGCCTGGGCCTTGATCGATGCCGGCTACAGCGGCGCGTTCAACGTCACCGGCGGCGCCTACGACAGCGTCCACTTCCAAAACGCCAACCACTCCGTGCGCGTCTCCGACGAGTTCATGGAGGCCTACGAGCGGGGCGGGGAGTGGAACACCCGTTATGTGACCTCCAAGAAAGTCGCCGCGACCTACAAGGCGAGCGACATCATGGGGATGATCGGGGACAGCGCCTGGATCTGTGGCGACCCCGGCATGCAGTACGACACCACGATCAACAAGTGGCACACCTGCAAGAACACGGACCGTATCTACGCCAGCAACCCCTGCTCGGAGTATATGTTCCTCAACGACAGCGCCTGCAACCTCGCCTCGCTGAACCTGATGAAGTTTCGCAAAGAGGACAAAGAGTTCGATGTCGAAGCCTTCAAGCACGCCTGCCGTATCGTGCTGACCGCGCAGGAGATCATTGTCGATA
>JAYUMV010000296.1:0-3265 GCA_043762265.1 Chthonomonadaceae bacterium
TCGCGCCAGGTGCCGAAGTTCTCCACATGTAGATCCCCAACGGAGAGCACGGCCGGCGCGGTGGCCATCTCGTGGCAGACATCAGGCCAGACCTGCATCCAGCGATAGAAGGTAGAACGCAAGAACGGAAACGCGCCAGTCGCCATCTGTTGATGTTTGAGAATCAGATCTGCGGTGACCAAAGGAGTAAAAGTGCCAAGCCACTGCTCGTACAATGTGGTTGCCTTACGGATATTCACAGGGAGACCTCCTTGCCAGCCAAAAAACGGGGCAACCAAATGTTAAGATAGTGTTAAGACGGAGGTAGTATAGAGTCTGTGGCTCGGTGCTGTCAAGTTTTTTGCAGGAGGGATGCATGGAGAGCGATCTGTTTTTCGGGCTTCATGTCGATCCGGTGTCGATCGGAGGCAAAGGGGTGGCGCTGCTGCTGGCAGTGTTGCTCAGCGGGCTGATCGGGCTGGAGCGGCAGTGGCATGGGAATCCGGCAGGGTTGCGCACGCACATTCTGGTCTGCGTTGGATCGACGATCCTGACGATGACCTCCGTTGAGATCGGACTGGGGGTGCGGGGCGGAATGCGGGGCGATCCCGGCCATATCGCTGCGCAGATCGTCTCCGGCATCGGCTTTCTCGGGGCGGGCGCGATCCTGCGCGAGGGGGCGACGGTGCGCGGTCTGACCTCCGCCGCCAGTATCTGGTCTACCGCGGCCATCGGGATCACGCTGGGCGCCAGCCCACGCCTCGGGGAACTTGCGGTTCTGGCAACCATCATCGTTCTGGCAACGTTGACGGTGGTGCAGAAACTGGAACGTCTTCTGAAAATCGCGCAGCCGATCCAGAATCTCGATATCGAAGTTCAGGACACTGCCAACGGTCCTGCCCGCGTTCTGGAACTGCTCTGTACGCAGGGGTTCATCGTCTATGGAATCACCGCCTCTCCCGGCGACGCCTCTCTCAACAAAAACGTGATGGGAGCGACGCGCCTGATGCGCCTGCGCGTCCAGATCCCCCGCACCTTCAACCGCGAAAAATTCAACCTGCTCCTCACCACCACCGAAGGCATCGTCTCCTTCCATATGGAGTAAATCGGATCATAGGATGTGCGTCGTGAGGTAGCGGGTATAGAGTTGACACCTTGGGTGCATGTCGGCGGGAGCGTCTCCGGCCATGATGCCTGCGCTGCGCAGGCGATGAAAGTTCTCCGGGGAAGGAGTGGCCTGACCGCGCAGCGCGTCACGTACGACGCCGGAGAGTTCAGGGTCGCGGGCAAGCAGAGCCAGGATGCGTCTGAGGTGATCTCCGAACAGCCCTTCCTCGTGCTCGGCCTGGGTCTCGAAGGCGTCGAGCGAGAGGGGCTGTGTTACCATCTCATGCAGTCCGCGACGTACGAGGTAAGGATGCCCCCGCACCAGATCGTAGTAACGATTCACTTCCGATGCGTTTTTGAGCGGGGAGCCGTAGCGGGTATTGAGTTCCGTCACCTGCTCCCGAGTGAAGTCGGACAGGGCCAGCCGGGTGCCGACGTTGAAGGGCGACTGGTTGAGGTCGGTGATGAACAGGTAAGCTTCGGTAGCGTAGGTGATGGCCAGCGTCAGGTGTCGCCAGGGGCCGGTCGGATCGAGGGAGCGCTCGTTGTGCCAGGAGCGAAAGAGAGCGAAGACATCCGTGCCGAACGGGCACGTAAACAGCCGGTCTACCTCATCCAGTCCCCAGACAACGGGGGCCTGAATTTTGTTCAGCACCTCTCGCCGCAAAAAACGCTCGAAGTTCGCGCCCGGTGCGCGGTCAGCGCTCCAGATCTGCCGGGGAGAGACGTCCGTATCGAGTTGGTCGGCGATCAGTTGTGCGAGCGCAAAGAAGAATGCATCGGGAGTCTCCAGATGGACTGCAGGCAGCTTCTGGAAGTCGGTCAACACCACTCGGACGCCTGTCTCACGCGCCTGTTGGAGGCCCCGCGCCAGCAGACTGGTCTTTCCGACCTGCCGCGCCCCTTTTATCAGCACGATGCTATCCTGCCGCGCCATCGCCGTATGGAACTCGGCATCGGTGGTGCGCTCGATATAGAAGCGTGAGTCGAGGGGCATCGCCCCGCCGACTGGCTCCAACGGCTCTGTCAGCCCTGCCGAGGCATCCGGCGTTTTAATCGCAAGAGGCCGAGGAAACTTCAGTCGCTGAGGTCGCTCCGGGTTGCCGGCATCGACAGTCGCGAGGTTGAACAGGCGAAGACGGACCCCGTGTTTGACTTCGCACTCGCCGAGATCGTGCAGGGCCTCCGTCCAGGCGGAGAACTGGCGGAGCACCTCCGCGCTGGTCTGGGAAACCAGGATATGGCCCGCGTCGCCGGAGTCCATCACGCGCTGTGCGATATTGATGCCTCCTCCTGCCACATTCTCCGCTTCTCCCGCGCCCTCGCGCACGACAGGGCCGCTGTGAATGCCCATGCGCAGCCGCAAGTGCGGATACTGCTCCCGCAAGGCGCGGGCGATCTCTATCGCGCACTGCGCCGGGGCGATAGGATCGCGCGCAAACACCAGCGCGATCCCGTCCCCCAGATCCCGTTGAATCAACTCGCTTCTCTGCTCGGCACGCGCCCACTCCGGCGCGGACTGCACGAGGGCGCGCAACTCCCGGCGAAGGCTTGTCTGCTCCTCAATCGAGTGCAGCGAATAGCCGACCAGATCCATAAACAGCACATGCACCATCTCAGCGTTCACACGCTCCAGATCCTCAGACATCAACGAACCTCCCCACGCCCCATCGACTTCGGAAAATCGGCCCCATCCGAATACCAGATTATTGCCGTTCCATTAGTACCGCCGGTGACGATACATTTGCCATCGGGGGAGAACGCTACGGCTCTGATCGTCCCCGTGTCCCCCTTGAGGGTGAGTATCTCCTGACCATTTACAGCATCCCAGACCTTTGCGGTTTCATCTTGACTTCCGGTAACAACACGCTTACCATCGGGCGCAAATGCCACCGATTCCAAGGATAAGGTGTGTCCCTTGAGCGTGAGCGTCTCCTGGCCAGTTGCAGCATTCCAGATCTTGGCCATAATACCGTTAGTGGTAACAATACGCGTGCCATCCGGAGAGAACGCTAGGGAATTAACCGTGCCTGATTGTCCCTTGAGAGTGAGTCTCTCCTTTCCTGTTACCGCATCCCAGATTTTGGCTGTTCCATCCTGACTTCCAGTGATGATATGCTTGCTATCAGGGGAGAACGCCACAGCTTCAACCTCAGCGTTATGTCCTTTGAGATTGAGC
>JAYUMV010000297.1:0-3383 GCA_043762265.1 Chthonomonadaceae bacterium
CCCCACGACAGTGCCGTCAGGCTACTCCACAGGTCTCATTCGGCCGTAGAAGTCCCCACCGCTTCCAGCATACGATTGCACGAAATCCACGATTCTCCCGTAGTCCAGCACTTCCGGAGCAACGTAGAGTTTCTTAGCTGTTGATTCTGTCATGATTTCACCTCCTTCCTGTTCTATCGTTTCGCTCCCAAAGTATTCTCCTTGGCGAGCGTCAAACAACCTCAGAGTTATTGAGCCTCGATCACTTGAACTGCCCGCTTTGCAAACTCGCGGATGCTCTCATCCGAGTCGCTCGTAAGTGGGGTGAGATCGTGGAGAAGTTCCTTGTCCCGATCAAAGGCGTTAAAGATGATTATCAGGCACGCAGCTTTCCTTTCCAACCTCTCTTTGCGCCTCAAACAGGCCGCCGTTGCGTTCTTGAGGTTGGTGCGGTCCGTTGCCGATGCTACGCGCGTATTCTGGAGTACGCTTGTCAGAAATGCGTGCCAGACCGCATTATTCGGCGCAAGGATGCGCTTCGTGCACCACTCTATGTCGGCGCTGGTCGCGCCGGTAGACTGCGTGCGTCGAACCATAGACGTCCACTTGAGATCATCCTCATACGGTATAATGTCATCCCTATCATACTTCTCAGCGGATTTGTAATCCTGTGCAGACAGCCCTGGGTAGCTAATCGAAGGATATCGGTGGGGGCCGATTTCGCGGGAGCATGTGATCGCGACTGTCACCACCCATATCACCGCAGCAATCCGCAAAATGTTTGCCAGTTTGCTTCTTTCCATCACTTATCCTCCGCCTTGACCATCGCCCTAGGTCGATGGCCGGTCATTGGGAAGCCGGTCCATGTCCCATTTTAAGAAATTCGTTGAGCTCCGAGTTGGTCTCTGCTTCCAGGCTTGATATGGACGTCCGCCCCTGAAGGCGAGCGGGGATAACCGCAATAACAGACCAGAAGAATAACACAATGAGCAGGCTGTCCAGGACCCTCATGACCGACTGTCGCGTGCTCACCGTATTTTCAGCTTGTGTTGACTGTACATTCACCTTTCCATTTCTCCTTTCATCTGTCGTTCGCTCCTTCCGAGCGTGGGTTGTTGTAAGTTCCCCAGGAACTCGCGCAGTTCCATACGCGCGCTCCCGACCGCTTGCCAGCGGAGGCGCAAGTCTGCGCCTGCATACAGATTCTCAGAATCGCGTCCTTCCTTCCAATATTCTGACGAGATCCCGGCAGGCTGCGGATTCGGACCGCAGCAACGCGAGACCTGCCGCATGGTCGGCGCCGTGTCGAAGAACGACTACATCGTCTTGTGCCCAGATGACTCCATAGTCTGGACTGAAAAGCATCGGTCGAGCAAATAGATCGTAGGAGTTCTCCATGGGAAATTTCGAGGATCCTGACGCCAACAGCACATACTCGATTCTGTCTCCGACCGCGTGGATGCGCCCAAGCGCCTGTGAAAGCTCTTCGCTGCCTAGATCCTTTCCCAGTTGCTGGCGCAAGGCGAGCGCGCTATTGCCCCAACAGACCTGCCAGAATGGGTTGGGATACATGTAAATGACATGCCTGTGCGCCATGTGTCCCGCGATGGCCGTCTGGGCGCTCACCGGGGCATCTAGCGGCACCAGACTGATGGCCTTATCAATCGCCGCCGCCTGTCTCATACTAAGCCGACCAGCCAGATGCGAACTGTCGCTATCGGTAGTAATCGGGCCCTGCTGCCAGGCGATGGTCAAGCAGAGCAAGAGCCCAATCGTCAGCGCCTGTTGCGCCCTCGCGTATTGAACCGCCCCCGCGCTTCCTAGCCATCGGAGAACTACTGCAAAGCCCTGGACCGCCGCCACCATAAAAATCGGTGTTGTAATTGCGTTGTACTGAAAGGTGAGTTCGTGCATCGCACTTCGGCTGGAGAGCATGTTGGAGAGCAAGGTGGGTACCGCTACCAGCATGGTACGTGGCGCAAGTAAGGACAGATAGAGGAACGGATACGCCATCTGTACGAGGTAGGTAATATTCTGCATCGTCAACAGATCGGTGAGCAGACGTATGGGATGGGTGATAAGGTAGACGGCTATGGCAGGCGCGCTTGAACCGTACTGTTCATACAGGCTGAAGTAGGCTGAACTCTGACCGCCGTTGAAGTAGCGGAGGGTGAGCATGGAGCCGCACAATCCCAGCACACCCATTACGACCACAGACAGTCCGACGCGTCGGCCCAGAGGACGCATGGCGTAAAGCCCCACCATGATCACCACCAATCCCATAACTTCCTTGCACAGCAACATAGCGCAGAGGGCAGCGTAGAGTGCGCGGGGCCTCCGGGCATCAACCGCCCAGAGCGCCCAGAGCATAGGCGTAGTCGCCAGGGCATCCGGATGGAAATCGAAGGTGTTCATCCAGCCAATAGCAGGGTGCGCCAAGTAAGCTACAGCGAACAAGATCGCCGCCAGACGACTGCCCACATGCCGGACTGCGATGAGGTAAGCAGGCACGGCCCCAAGTGCAAGCGCAGCAGTCTGAACCACCAGTAGACACTCGGGATTGGCCCAGAACCGATAGAGAAGCGCAATAAAAAATAGGATCGGACTGAAGTGATCTCCCAACGGATGCAGCCCACGTGTTGTCATGAACAACGGTTGACCGCGACTCATGAGCCAGGTGGCTTGATCGAAAATTCCAAGGTCGAAGGTTGTCGTCGCGTATCGGGCATGTCGCGAGAGACTCAGACCGCCCAAGAGCAGGCCATACGCCACCATGCAGAGGAGGAGGAGGCCAGCAATCGCCAGGTCCTTCGCTTTTAGGCGTCGCCTCACGCCGTCGCCGGGTGCATTCTCAGATTGCCCCGTATTATCAGCAGTTTGTTCAGGCTGGCCAACGTTCTCTAGCATGGCTGGTCCTCTCAGTATATCAAGACACTGGGCAACGACATCCCCAAGAAATATTCCAATATTAGGCTATCAGATAACCTATCGTTTCTGGCTGATGGGATAGCGCAATGGAATTGCTTTCTCCAGGTATCGTTAACGAGAAGAACGCGCGTGCAGCCAGCACGCCGTGATGACTGCCGTAATCAGTGGCGGATGCAATGGGCCAAGGATATGTACCTTGGGCAACTCCTCTCGCAGTAGATTGATGTCTACAATTTCGGCAAGCGCGGGGTCAGGATTCACTAAGATGCTCTGTATCTCATGGATCGCTCATTTTCTGAGCGGTTTCCAACAATTGAATCGTATGCCGGATTGGGGGTAATCTTCATGTATGATGAACGAGATCCCTTCCTTTTCCACCGAGCGGGTCGATGACATCCCGCTCTTACTGCATCAAATGCAGCACCTGGGCCTCGCCCAGATTATCGACAAGCATCTGCTTCCCCATGGCAATCGCC
>JAYUMV010000298.1:0-9645 GCA_043762265.1 Chthonomonadaceae bacterium
GGCGTAACCGGCGTAACCGGCGTAACCGGCGTAACCGGCGTAACCGGCGTAACCGGCGTAACCGGCGTAACCGGCGTAACCGGCGTAACCGGCGCACAAGGTCGGCAAAAACCGAGTCAAAACACTGAAGACGTTCTCTGACGCCGACTAACCTTTGTCATCATAGGGGCAAGAGAGCGATCGGAACCTCGCCGACCGTGTAGAAAGACCCAGTCACGAGGATCAGGTCTTCCGGCTTGGCCTCCTCTATTGCGGCCAGAACGGCGTCTGCAACGCTCGCAATGATCTGTACATGTGGCGTGAAGCGGAGCGCGGCGGCGGCGATCTCTTCCGCAGGCAGCGCGCGCTTCCAGCCGGGCTGGCAGGCATAGATCCGAGCGGCTTCGGCCGCGAAGGGTGCGAGAACCTCCGCAGGGTCGTGTCCACCCACCATCCCGACAACCAGCAAGAGGCGTTGAAGAGAGAGTTGTGCTCGTAGGGCGGCAATCGGGCCATGGAGTGCGGCGGCGGCGATCCCGTTGTGGGCTCCATCCAGAATGAGCCGTGTCCCGCTCCGGAGAATGATCTCCTGCATTCTACCGGGAAGGATAGTTGCTGCAAGCGCGGCCCGCACAGCCTCTACGGAAAGCGTGTGGCCATTTGACTGGAGCGCACACTCAGCGGCGGCGACGGCGCACGAGGCATTGACCTTTTGGTACACGCCCTGCATGCGCAGGGAGAGTTCTGTGTAGAGCGCTTGTGCGGTTGCGATACGAAACCTGGCCTGGTGCGGATCAAGGGCCTTGCCCGCCGTCTCTTCCAACTGCCAGTACACTCGGGTGGGATCTTCCGTTGGTCCATCAGCATCGCCTTGCTGTATCATGGACAAAGGGACGGTACGCTCTGCGGCGATCCGGGCGATCACCTCCAGCGCTTCCGTATTGTCTACCGCCGTAAAACAGGGCACACCGCTCTTCAAAATCCCGGCTTTCTCCGCAGCGATCAGACCATGCGTATCTCCCAGAATCTGCGTATGGTCGAGGCCGATATTGGTAATGACGGTCACGGTCGGCTTTACCAGATTGGTCGCGTCGAGCCTGCCACCGATCCCGACTTCGATGCACGCGTAATCGACGTTCTGTTCGGCAAAATAGAGAAATCCGATCAGGGTTTTGAGTTCGAACTCGGTCGTCTGCCCTAGATCCGTCTGCGCCAGAGCCTCGATATGAGGACGGGCCAGCGTGATCAGCCGCGCAAAATCCTCCCGCGAGATCATCTCTCCGTTCACCTGCACCCGCTCCCGCACATCGAACACATAGGGCGAATAGTAGCTGCCGACCCGAAAGCCGGAATGCTGCAAAACCGCTGCCGTTAGGGCCGTCGTAGACCCTTTGCCCTTCGTTCCCGCAACATGCACGATAGAGTATCGGTCTTGTGGATTGCCGAGGCGGGCGCACAACGCCTCGAACCGCTCATTCCCCAGTTTCCAGCCAAACCGTATCAGGCCCTCCATATAGTGCAGGGCTGCTTCAAACTCCATGAGGTATCTGTTTCACTTTCCGATGAGAGAGCGTTCGTTCTGTCCTGCGGCAGAGGCGCAGGGTAAAAAATAGTAAGGCAGCAGGCACTACGAGGATCCACACGACATCGCCTGTAAGATCATTTTGCCAGTTCTTCGAAAGCAGACTATGGGCGGAATAGTCGTCGTAACTGTTCGGGAGAAAGGGCCAGAGAAGCCCGATTCGCAAAAAGAAATTATGGAAGGCCTCGGACCCTTTGGCGGTTGAGGTTACGAAGACATTTCCTCCCATGGAGGCAAGATAGAGCAGAATGAGCGCCACCTGAAGCAGAACCACGCTGGTGAGGGTAATCCCGATGGCGCGGCGGGTTTTACGACAACAGGCGGAGATAAACGCGCCGAGGGTGACGAAGGGAATCGCATGGCAGGGAATGCGTATCGCCAGCCAGAGCAGGAAGATTCCCAATCGAAGCGCCGACCAGGTGTGCGGCAGATGCCCTCCCTTCGTATAGTAGGCTCGATCCTCTCCATCGTTCAGATAGAGCACGACAGAGGTGAGGAGCAGCCAGAACGGGACGAATATTCCGATGCTGCCCATCGCGAAAAGGGTGCGTGCCAGCCATTTGAAGCGAACGATTCTGGGCATACCGACGGCAGTCAGCACCAGCGATTCCCAGGATCCCAACTCGTATTCCCGTGTAATCAACGGAGCGCCCGCAAGTGCGCAGGCGACGTTCACGACCAGAAAAAACAGCAGTCCGAGAAGCTGTGCCCAGTAACCGTCGAAACCTTCACCGATGCGCGCCGGTAGCAGCAGCAACGGCAGAAAACTGAGGCCGCCCACAACCAGAAAGAGGAACGCCATGAAACCGAAACGTTTGCCATCCGACCAGAGGCGCCAGCGTTTCGGCACAAACCAGTATCGAAACAGCGTCGCGTCCATGCGTATTCTCCCCAGATGTGCCGTGAATGCGAGGTGGCAGTTTATTGTACGGGAGGGCAGGCACGCGCTGCAAGGGCCAACAAAGTCGTCGGCAAACAACGACTTCGTGGTTCTGGGCCGGTTCTCGCCAACGATGTACGCCGGGCTGAAGCCCTCCGCTAAAGGCACTGCGTGCCCAAGACCCGCTAAAGCGGGCACCCCGCGAAGCGGGAAGATCAGGCATGTCCCACGTCCAAAAATCAAATCCGTGTGCATTTTCCCTGGACACCTTAGGATCGTAGGTCCTGCTTCAGACCAGAAGTCGCTTTCTCGATTCAGCAAAAGCCAAGAACGAGAATTCAATCGACCCAGAGGAAAACGTGCCCGCCTCAACGGGTCTTCGGCGCTTAGCGCCTCTAGCGGAGGGGTTTAGTCCGGCGGCTATCCGATGCACAGAAGCGATTTTTTGCCGCTGTGTACGCAGACGTCCCCCAGAAGATCTGGTTCTGGAGGACGGAGTGGAGCGGATCGCCTTATTTGTCGAAGTTGGAATCGAAGGCGATGTCTGAGGGCTTGAAGTCGGCCTGGCGAACGAAGGAGGCAGCTTCCGTTGCGCCATGTTCGCGATCCATGCCGCTGTCTTCCCACTCCACCGAGAGCGGACCCTGGTAGTTGATATAGTTCAGCGCGCGGATGATCTCTTCGAAGTCGATCGTGCCGTGGCCGAGCGAGCGGAAGTCCCAGTAGCGCTCCGGGCTGCCGAAGTTGACATGGCCGCCAAAGACGCCGACCCTTTTGGGGGTGGGCGACCAGTAGACATCCTTCATGTGGACGTGGAAGATGCGCTCCGGGAACTCATAGATAAATTGAACATAGTCCACGCCCTGGTAGCCGAGGTGGCTGGGATCGAAGTTGAATCCGAAGGCCGGATGGTTGTCCAGTGCGTCGAGGGTGCGTCGAGCGGAGACGATGTCGAAGGCGATCTCGGTCGGATGCACCTCCAGCGCGAACTTCACTCCGTTCTCCGCAAAGACATCCAGGATCGGCGTCCAGCGCTCTTTCAGCAAGGCGTAGCCCGCTTCGATTTGGCCGGGCATGACGGGCGGGAAGGAGTAGAGCAGATGCCAGATGGAGGAACCCGTAAAGCCGTTCACGACGCCGACGCCGAGGTTCTTCGCCGCTTTCGCGGTGAGTTTCATCTCTTCGGCGGCGCGAGCATTGACCCCTGCGGGATCGCCATCGCCCCAGACATGGGCGGGGAGGATCGCTTTGTGGCGCTCATCGATGATATCGAGGACGCCCTGACCCGCCAGATGGTTGCTGATGGCCCAGGTTTTGAGGCCATTCTTCGCCAGGATGTCGTGACGGGATTGGCAGTAGGCGGCGCTATCCGGTCCTGTGGCCTGGACGGGGTCGAAGTGATCGCCCCAGCAGGGCAGTTCGATGCCGTCGTAGCCAAAGGATTTCGCTTTAGCCGCTGCCGTCTCAAACGGCAGATCGGCCCACTGGCCGGTAAAGAGCGTAACAGGTCGAGCCATAATGTCGTGTGTCCTCCTCGATACAGTGCTTGTTTTGCGGCGTTCCGGTCATGGCAGGGGCTGGAACACAAGATCGCCCACCCCGAGGGGGCAGGATCAGGGCTTACCGGGCTTCTTGATGGGCGTCGGCTTTTCGTCAGGGATGGTCGGCTTCGGCTCTTTAGGTGTGGGCGCGACCGGCGTAGGCTGCGTATGCGGTGTCGTGTCCTTGCTGTGCTGGAGCGCGGCTTCCGTATAGCGGTTCCCGGCGTTCCAGAGCAGGAAGTCGTGGATGCCCAGATCCGACAGCGCCTTTATCTCCGCCTTGACCTCCGGTGCGCCGTAGCGGACATGGCGTAGATTGAAGTCCTGGATCCAGGGGCGAAGTCGGCATTTCGGGTTCGCGAAAAGCCGCTTCTGCGCGTCGCCTACCGAAAGCGTGATGGTCTTGTACGGCTCCAGATTCGGGTCTTTCATGCCGTACTCGCCGTAGGCGTAGTGCGAGGGATAGACCATCGGGCAGAGGTAGTCCACGTCCTGGATGACCTTTTCGAACTGCTGTCCGATCCCCTCATCGTTTTTGACACGACTGGTCAGGCCGAAGACATCCGCCGTGAACCAACCGCCCTGAGCGTGGATCTTTGCGCCTGCATATTTCAAAAACGCCGCGATCTGATCTTCTCGTTTGGCGCCCTCCGGCTTGCCATCGTAACGCAGGTTCTTGCTTTCGCTCGTAAAGCGTACATAGTCGAACTGAATGTCCTTGAAGCCATGCTTCAGGGCATCGAGGGCGATATCGACATTGTAGTCCCAAACCTCTTTCTTGTAGGGGTTGAGCCAGTAGTGGTGGGTGCGGTCGTGCCACAGGTTGCCGTTGGCGTCGTGCACAGCGAGTTCCGGATGGGCGAGCGCCAGCTTATTGTCCCGCATGCACGCGATGCGCGCGATAGGGAGAATATGATGTTCGTTCAGCGTCGCGATCACCGGCGCCACCTTATAGGCATGATTGAGCGCTTTCGCCTCTTTCACCATCGGAATATCCATGTCGTAGTAGACTTCACCATCGTCTTTGACATCGATGACCATGGCGTTGAGTTCGGTCCGGTCGACCAAAGCGACCAGATTGGCGAAGCGCTTTGGCAGCCCTGCCGACCATCCGGTCAGATAGATGCCGCGCACTCCTTCTGGGGGAAGCGGTGGCTGTCCCAGAGGTCCGGTCGGTTTTGGGGGCACGGTCTTTGTGACCTTTGTGAGCGTCATTGGATTGGCGTTCGGTGCGGCGGCATCCTGCTTCGGATGGCAGCCCGACTGCACGGCCAAGAGACAGAGGGTAGGCAGCGCGAGGCTATAACCCGAGCGCGGAAAGCAAATAGATTTCATATTAGTCCATTGGAAGCGCGAGAGATTTGTTATGCTGAGAGAAGCCGGGCGATGCGGCTTGGTCGAAAGTATTCTAACACACTTCTGACGGCTTGTCTATTGCCGGAAACAATTTTTTCGAAGTGAAAAACAAGACGACGCGCACGACGCGTTGACATGCCGGAATTGCTGTGCTATCCTGATGCAACGATGCCGATTTGACGCCCGTCAATGAAGATATGAGAGAGATCGAGGAGACAGCGACGTTTTGGAAACTATCGAATTCAGCGCAGCAGTGCAAGAACACGCGGAGCGACTGCGACGCGGCGCACAGCAGATCGTGCCGGAAAACGGCCTTGAACAGAAACTGACGAAATCAGAGAAGTCCGGCATCCCGCTCCGGATCAAACTGGGCCTGGATCCGACCGCTCCGGATATTCATCTGGGGTTTGCGGTCGTGCTGCGCAAACTGCGGCAGTTTCAGGATCTGGGGCATCAGGTCGTCATCATCATCGGGGACTATACCGCGCTCATCGGCGATCCCTCCGGCAAGTCCGTGACCCGACCTATGCTGTCGGAAGCCGACATTCAAGCCAATGCGGTGACCTATGTCGATCAACTGACGCGCATCCTCGACCGGGAACGCACCGAGATCCGGTTCAACAGCGAGTGGCTGGGCAAGCTGAATTTCGCGGAACTGGTGCGCCTCACCTCCAAAGTAACCGTCGCACGCATCCTCGAACGCGAAGATTTCGCCACTCGGCTTGCCGCGCATCAGCCGATCAGTCTGCATGAACTGCTCTATCCGCTGGCACAGGCTTACGACTCCGTCTGCATCACGGCCGATGTCGAGATGGGCGGATTGGACCAGACCTTCAATATCCTCGCGGGGCGCGACCTTCAGGAAAAAGAGGGGATGGACCCGCAGATCGGCATGTTCATGCCCCTCCTGGTCGGGCTCGACGGCGTCAAGAAGATGAGCAAGTCGCTCGGCAACTACGTCGGGATCGGCGAGAGCGCAGATGTGATGTTCGGCAAACTGCTCTCCATCTCCGACGCCATGATGCGCGACTACTTTGTGCTCTGTACCGATGTGCCGCTCGCAGAGATCAATACCCTCCTCGGTCAGGCGGAGAGCGGCGAAGTCAACCCGAAGGTGGTCAAATCGCGTTTGGCGCGTGAGATCATTGCGATCTACCACGGGATGCCCGCCGCAGAGGCTGCCGAAGCGGAATGGAATCGCATCCACTCCGCCGGCGAAGTTCCCACAGACATGCCCGATGTGACGATTCCCTCGGACAGCGCGAAAGACGGCAAACTCTGGGTGTGCAAACTCCTGACGATCGCCGGAATGGCGAAGAGCAACGGCGATGCCCGCCGCCTTGTCGAACAGGGCGGTGTCTCCGTCAATGGGGCCAAGATAGGGGATCCCAACGCCGAACTCCCGCTTGAAAGCCTGAACGACGCGGTGCTACGGGTCGGCGCCCGGCGGTATGTCCGGCTTCACCTCGCCTGAGAGTGCGAAGGCGATGCGTTCGTTCAGGGTCGGGTGCGAGCCGAACCAGAAGTGGAGCAGCGCAGGCGGATCCGGATCGGAGAAGTCTCGCTCCGCAAAGCCGACCATCAGGCGTGCGGTCGCCGTACACAGACCCGTGATCCTCAGCCCGAACGCGTCCGCCCGATGCTCCATATAGCGCGATTCGGCGTTGGCAATGGGATCCTGGATCAGAATAGCGGAGTTGAGATAGAAGAACAGCAGCGGCAGGGCCGCGAGGTCCAGAGGACCTCGCAGCCCTGTTTTGCTCTGGCTGGTCCGGCGGTGCAAAAGGGGCCACAGCCGAAACGCCAGAAAGAAGAAGGCTCCGGAGCCGAGCGCCCCCGACAGCAGACCGTACCAGACATGCTTCTCGACATAGTGACCCATCTCGTGCCCGATCATCGCCAGAAGCTGATCTTCCGGCAACGTCTTGATCCCGGTATCGTTCAGCACGATCCGCGCCGCTGGCCCAACACCCGTCACATAAGCATTCACATGCGCGGTACGGATGCTGGTGTCCTCCACAAACACATCGGCATGAGGCACTCCGGCTCGCGCCGCCAGATCCAGAATCTTGGTGCGAAGCGGACCCTTCGGTAGCTCAGTATATTTGTTGAACAGCGGCGCGATGACGATAGGCTGCAAGATCAGAATGCCGATCAACAAGGGCAACGTCAGACCCCACATCCAGAGCCACCACCGACGCGGCGACCGCACCACAAGCCGATAGATGCCCGCGAGCATCACGGCGGTCAGCAGGCCGATCCCCCAGTCTTTCGCCACATCCAGCAGATACATCGCTCCGCTCTCATGAGAAAAACCGTAACGCCACTCCGTCGCGAACTCCGCCAGCCCAAACGGCAGATTCCAGAAGATCAAGAGGAGGGTGTAGAGGCCATAAAATACCAGTAACGCGCGGAAGGGCGGAGCCTTGTCTGCCTCCGGGAGCGGCCGCCGCACACGCAAGTAGACGCAGTCCCGCAGTTTTACCGAGAGCCCGGAACGTACCAGCAGCCAAAGCCCGAACAGATTCCAGGCCATCCCTGTAAAACCTAGAGCACGCTGAGTATGAATGTACGCGAGCGCACGGGGAGGGATATGCGGGATATAGGATTCTGAACGCGTTCCTGTGGCTGAAATGCCCCCTGCAATTGGTGCAGGGGGCATGTTGCGCTGTGCCCCCACCGAGAGGGAGCCGATGCAGAGCATCAACATGAACAGAATCATCGCCGGAAAACGCAGCACACTCTTCTCCCCCTGTGAAGAATCCTCGTTTAGCCGACTGCGGCGAGGACGGCGTCGTAGTTGGGCTCGCTGGTGATGTCGGGGACGTATTCGACATACTTTAGGGTGCCGTCGGGGCCGACGACAAAGGTCGAGCGCGACAAAATGCGGCTCATAGGTCCTTCTGAGATCAGGACACCGTAGGCTTTGCCGAAGCTGACGTCGCGATGGTCGGAGGCGCACTGGAGCTTGTCCACGCCCTCTGCGCCGCAGAAGCGGGCCTGCGCGAAGGGCAGGTCGGTGCTGACGGTGACGATGGAGACGTTGTCGGGCAGGTTGGCGGCTTTCTCGTTGAACGTCTTGGTCTGAAGGGCGCAGACAGAGGTATCGACGGAGGGCACGACGGAGAGCAGGAGGGTCTTACCGGCGAAGTCCGCCAGAGTGATGTCGGCAAGACCGGTCGCGGTCCGCTGCTGAAGGGTGAAGGCAGGGGCCTTGTCGCCGACTTTGAGTTCCGGGCCGTCCAGGGGAATGGGCGCGCCATGCATGGCGGTGTTGCGGTCAGACATAAGAGGTGTTCTCCTTTAGGGATGGTTTTAAAGTGCGTTGAGGGGCTTGCGCTCCTCGATGTGGTCGAGCCGACCGTCGGATAGATGGTAGATGATATCGGCTTCCGCGACCATAGCGGGATCGTGCGTGACGACGACGACGGTGCCGCGCTCACGATACGTCATCAAGAGTTCGATGACCGCCCTGCCATTGGCATGATCCAGGGCAGCGGTCGGTTCGTCGGCGAACAGAATCGCCGGGCGGTTCATCATGGCCCGGGCAACGATGACCCGTTGCCGTTCTCCCCCGGAGAGATGCGCGGGCGACCGGTCCGCGAGCGGCAGAATGTTCAGCTCGTCCAGAAGAGAGTCTACCCGCTGTCGCGCCTCTTTGTCCTGTTTATCGGCGGCAACGAGCACGTTTTCCCGCGCGGTCAGATAGTTGAGCAGAAAGGGCTGCTGAAATACGAAGCCGAACTTCTCGCGCCGGACCTGAACGCGTTCCGGCTCCCGCATCCGGGTCAGGCTGCGGCCCTGGTAAAGAATCTCTCCGCTCGAAGGCTGTTTCAATCCGCTCAACAGATAGAGGAGCGAGCTTTTGCCGGAGCCGGAAGGCCCCATGATCCCAAGGAAGCCCCGTTCGGGGAAGGCGGCGGTGATCTCTCGCACCGCGTAAGTAGTGCGATCTCCGTCGCCATAGCAGAGACTGACGTTGTCGGTGCGCAGACTCATCGTTCGGGATCTCGTGGGCGCGGTGGGCGGGGCGTATTGAGATCCAGAACGACCTGAGCGCGACTGCCGCCTTCGGGCATCCCGACGTAGCGCACAGCGGTTCCGATCGCGGTCACTTCCATCCACTCGCCGCCGTGCAGATAGTCGATTCGCAAATCTACTCCGATGACGCCGTCCGCTCCCAGTCCATCTGCCTCGGCCTGCATCCGGGCGAGCGCCAGTTCGCGGGCGTCGTACATCAGGCGGGAGACATCCTGCACTTCGCCTCGGAAGGCGCCCTTCAGATTCGCCAGCCAACCTCGAAACGC
>JAYUMV010000299.1:0-9229 GCA_043762265.1 Chthonomonadaceae bacterium
CATCGCCGTCATCTCGCTGTTGTCCCAGTCCCAGTCCAGATAACCGGTGTGGTACTTCCAGTGCAGCGTGCCGTCCGCCCACTCCGCCTGCTGGTTCATCCGGTCGAGCGCGGGCAGCGCGTCGATGCCGAGGAGTTTCGCGGTCAGGACGAGGTAGGCGTAGCCCGCACCATGCGGCTTGCCCGCGAAGATACGGTCGAACTCCGACCGGGACGTCGCCTGATCGCCGTTCAGAGCAAGCGCATAGAGCAGGAAGGCGCCGCTGTCCGGATCTAATGTCGGATCCTTCACCATCTTCGCGGCGGCAGCCTTGCCTTTGGTCAGCGCATTGTCGGTCACGGGGTAGCCTTCGGCCTGAGCGGTCGCCAGACCGTAGAGCACGTAGGCGGTCATCCAGGGACTGTCCGCATCGTGCTCCCACCACCCCCACCCGCCCGAAGCCGGATGCTGGAAGCGGTAGAGGCGGTTCAATCCGGCATGGACCATCCGCGGCAGCTCCTCCTGCCGCTTGACATCCGACATTCCGTGCAGTTTCAAGACGCGCTCGACCAGCAGATCGGGCAGGAAGCGGCTCATCGTCTGTTCGGTACAACCGTAGGGGAACCCGATCAGATAGTTCGTCGCGCCGACCAGCGATCCTGCGATCGAGGGCGTCACATGGACCGTAAGGCGGCTCAGTTCGGGCACGGCCTTCGGATCGAGGCGCACGACCTCCGTCTCCGGATTCTTAGCGGTCACCTCGCCTGCAAAGGCCGTTACGACCTCGCGGCCATGAGGTCGGATGGGCAGCGTCGTCTCGACACCGTCGGTGAACTGCACGCTGTTGGTCTTCGGCGTATAGGCCGTGACCCGCAGTTTCGCTGCCCCGTAGCCGTCCGCCGTCACGTTCCAGATCGCCTCCCCGGCCTTGCCGGACTCCAGCGTCAGGGACTGCACTGCGGGACCATTGACCGTCAGGTTTTCGGCGGTCAGATGAACCTGCGCCGTCTGGGTGACGCCGGTATCGTTGTGCACCAGCGCGACCACCCGCGAACTGTCGTGCTGGGTCAGACTGCGCGGGGTCTGGAGGCGTACCAGGAAGTCCTTCGAGACCAATACCTGCTCCGTAGAGCGTCCCAGGCGCGTATCGAGCGTATGCGCGGTCGCGGTCGCACGCCAGGTCGTCAGGTTGTCCGGAAGCGCGAAGGAGACCGTCGCCAGGCCGTTCGCGTCTGTCACCAGGGTCGGGTTCCAATAGGCGGTATCGGGAAACTTCTTGCGGGCCGCGATCTGCGGCTCGGCCTTGTCCGCATCGCCGAGATACTGAATGGCGAACGAGTACTCCGTCGAGACCCGATTGTTGCGGTTCGGGAAGAAGCTGTCCCGCAGCGCGCGCGGATCGTCCTTGCGCAGAGCGTAGATCGACTCATCCACGACCCCGAACGATAGTTCCGCCGGAACCGCATGCCCCTGCGGATCGGTCGTCTGCACCATATAGGTGATCTTATCCCCCGGTGCATAGTGGGCGAACGTTAGTTTCGGCGCGCTGCCCGGTGCGCCGCTGTCCGCACTCTTCGCGGCATTCATCGCCTCACGATCCGCCGTGATCTTGACGTTGATCTGCTGGCCGAGCGTCGCGACCCGCAGACTGGTCTCCGAGGTGGCGTAGTGCTTCTGTCGGACATAGCAAGCGGCGAGGAAGACGTTCGGGCCGTAGTTGGCGGGCAGCGGGACCCGGACGATCGTGCTGTGCTGTTTTATCACGACTGACTGCGTCGCATAGACGCGGTTGCCTTCGACTGTGAGCAGCACGGTCTGCCCGATACGGCTGGAGTTGATGAGCACCCGTGCCGTCTCACCGGGACTGTAGTGATGTTTGTCGGTGAGGAGCGAGAGGTCGGCGTACTCCGTGTTGAGATCGCCGCCCTGATCCGCCGCCACCCAGATATACGAGGTGCCGATGACCTTGCGGTGTCCGCTGTCGAAGGCACGGGCTTTCAGGTAGAGCTCTCCGGCACGAGGCGCGACCACGGGCATCGTCACCTTCCCGTCCAGCCCTGTCGTCGCATGCAGGGTTCCGACCTGGGTGTAGTGATAGGCGAACTTGCCCTCGTCGTCGTTTTTGATGCGCCGCCACTCGTGGAAGCCCATCTCCAACTCGACTGCGACGTTCGCAACGGGTTTACCGTCGTGATCTTTGGCGGTCAGATTGACATTGGTCGCTTCGCCCGGCGCGGCCACCGAGCCGTCCGGCTTCACCGCGAGGCGGAAATCGCCGGCAACGACGGTCGCCGTCCCATCCGCCGAAACTTCCCGATCCTCCCCCTCCGTCACGGTCGCATTGACATTGTAGTTGTCGGCCTGCACATAGCTGGAGTCGCTGTCGCCCTTCGCCACAAAGCGAATAACCGCTTTGCCGTTCTCATCCAGCGTGGTCGCGCCGTCCGAATGGACTTCGCCATAGAAACTCTCCGTACCGCCGTCAAAACCCGATTCGTCCGGTTGAGGGGAGTTGTCGGGCTCGTCGGAACTCTCTTCATCGGGCAGGGAGGAGAAGTCCGGCGAACTGTAGACGCTGTACTTCACCTTCGCGCCGACGACCGGCGCGCCGAAATAGTACTGTGCCGATACCGTCATGGTGACGGTATCGCCCCTCCGATAGCGCTTCTTCTCCGGCGTCACCGAGACGGAGAACTCCGGCTTCTGGTAGGAGGCGATCACGATCTGATGCGTGTGCTCCTCGCCACGAAGGGTGGTGATGAGCGTATAGACCCCCGTTGCGGCTTCCGGATCGAGTTGGACCGAGCCATTAAAGGAGCCATAGCGGTTGGTAGCCAGTTTGGTAAGCAGGATCCGTTCGCTGTCCTTGTCCCGAATCTCGACTGTGACCGGCTCGTTGGCGGGCACGGCGTAGCGCTGCGTCGGATCGACCGCATCCATATCCTTGATGCGCCGCACGATGCCCTTGAAGGCGATCTTCTGGCCGGGGCGGTAGATCGTCCGGTCGGTGTAGGCGTGGACCGCGAAGGCTCCGGCATCCTCATTACGGAAATAGTCCCGCGTGATGATCGCTTCATCGTCGCCCCGGATCGCGAGCGTCGTGATCTTCGCCGCATCCGCACTGTCTGCTTCGTCACCCCCGTCCGCACGGGACGCATTGCGATGCGGAGCCGTCTGCGGGATCGTGAGAGAGGCGAGGCCCTGGGGATCGGTTTGAGACTGCGCGACGACCGTGCCGTTCCGATAGGCGCGCACGGCGCTGTTGGGGAGCGGTTGACCGCTCTGCATATCGACCGCATAAGCCAGGATCTGGTTCTGCGACCGCTTCACGATGAGCGCGGTGTCCGTCACCAGAATCCAGGAGCAGACCGAGTTTTTGGCATGCGCGAGATCGAGCAGATAGAGGCCGGTCGGCAGCTTTTCGAAGTTCAGCTTCTGATAGAAGAAACCTTCCTTGTCTCCAGTAGTGATGGAGATGTCCCGCTCCTGCACGATCTGCGGGGCCATGCCGACTTTGGGGTGCAGCAGTTCCTTCGGCAAGGTCGGAGAGGGGTCGTAGGAGCGCCCGACCGAGTCGAGCTTCTGTTCGTTGTCCGGATTCTCCAGCAGGGTCGAGAGGCGGGTGCGGTAGAGACGCAGATGGATCTTATCGCTCTGCGTTTTTTGGGTGTCTACATAGCCGCTGAGGCCGAGATTGGCCTTCTCTTGCGTGCCGAAGACCTTCTGATGCTCTTTGAGCGCGAACTCCGGCTTCGAGCGAGCCAGTACCAGTTCCAGCGGCGTCGTCTGACCCTCCTGGACCGAGACCGACAGGTTCTGCACGGCATGCGAAGCGGAGTTGGCATAGACACGGTAGTCGCCCGCAGGCAGATGCGTGATCGCGAACTGCCCGTCGTCGTTGCTGACAGCGAAGCGGTGTCGGCGAGGTTGGCTCTTCACACCATGCGGGTAGATCGGATAGAAGGTGATCTCGGCTCCGGCCAGCGACTGATGGCTTTCGGAGAGCAGCACATGGCCGCGCACCGTGCCGACCGGCACCTCATTGGAGAAGGCGAAACGCAGGGCGATCCCGATACAGACCACGGCCAGCAGTAGGGCGGCATGGCGGGGCCAGAGCATCGAGCGCAGGGAGGAGGTCATCGCACCGCTCCTTCCGTCGGAAGCACGGAGTTTCCCTGTCGTCGGCTGCGCGTCCAGTGCGCGAATCGACCGCTATAGTCCGCCACGAGAATCAGGACGGCCAGGATCGCCATGAGCTTGAGGATCAGGGTCTCTTTATCGGCGCGGGTCAGTTCGGTGAGCGGCAGAATGTGGTGCGTCCACTGCGCGAGCGCGAGGCAGACTCCGAGCGCGAACAGGGCGGGCAGCAGGCGCAGCGCAGGCGGCAGGGTCTCTTTTGCCGTCACGACCGTAGCAGAGGGCAGCAGCGTGATCGCGAGCGCAAGCCCGAGCATGAGGGCCAACGCGCATTTCGTACCCCACAGGATGAGCACCAGCGCAGGAACGGCCAGCACCAGCAGAGCGACCACGCACAGGCGGGCGATACGGGCGCCGGGAGCGGTAGTCTCGACGAACGGGCGCAGCAGGAAGCCGGTCAGCAGTGCGGGCAGGGTCGCGCCGAGGATCAGGCCGAAGGCGGCATACTGATCGGTCAGGCCGACGCCGCGCAGTTCGCTCTCGAAACGGGAGGAGAAGACCCGGTAGAGCAGCAGAGCCACGCCCATGAGCCCGAGCCGCAGCAGATTGGCGGCGACCGCAGGCGTATCCGACGATAAAACGTCGGTCTCCCCGGCCTCCGGCTCCTGCGCGAACACCGCAGAGAGACTGATCGCCAGCCAGGCTCCGATCAGCAGCAGGCCGACTCCGAATCCTGCCAGCATCTGAAACGCGACGAGAATCCCGGCGAGCAACAGGAGCGTCGCCACCGCATTATTTTGCCAGGCGATAGCGCCGGAGTTGCCGGGCGTCTCGCGCTCCAGACGTCGGCCCGAGGCAGCGATCCACCAGGCCGCCGCGCCGCCAAACAGACCGAGCGCCATCACCTGAAAGACATGGATCGCCAGTTTCTGGCTCTCCGCGTCCACGATTCGCCCCGAAAGCAGTTTGCCTAGCGCCAGCAGCACCAGAGAGGCCAGGACCACCCGCCATAGCCGCAACGCCGTATTTCGGGAGAGGGCGTCCGGCAGGAGTGTCTCTCCCGCGCGCGACACGCCGCCCATTCCCGGTAACAGGCCGAAGACAACGGTCAATCCGGCGTTCAGCACACCACTGAGCAGGAGAGCCAGCGGCACGCCTGCCGCAAACACCATGCCGAGCACGCTCCAGGAGACAGTAGAGGTCGCGGTCAGATCGAACGTGCCGCGCATCTCTCCGAGCGCCGCCACGGCGCAGGTGAGGATTGCGAAGCCGGTCCCGGTCACCAGCGCCAGGACTCCAGGCCGCTCGGCCTCTCCCTTCTCCTGGAACATCCCGAGCAGCACCAGCATTGTGACGCAGAACCATCCGATAGCAGCACCCAGCAGCGTGTCCAGTAAGGAAGCCCGCAGCATCAGCAGAGGCGTCACCGATGCCACCAGCGCCATCCCGCACGGCGCGGCAACGGTGCCTCCGATGCGCTTCCGGATGTCACTGCCCTCTCCTGCCAGGAGTGGCACGCAAGCCGCCAACAAGGCGCAGACACTGCCGAGCAGAAAGCCTTTCCCAAGCCCCTGCCCCTCCGCAAAAAACTTCCCGTGCGACGGCAGGGTCGCCACGAATACCAGAAAGGGCAAAACGGCCGCAGCGACCAGATAGGCGCGCGGCAAAGGCGCAACGCTGCGCACCGTCCCCGTCTGCCGCGCACGCGCCGCAACCAGCCCCAACAACCAGCTCACCCATCCCATCGCGAAGACGCCCCACAAGAGACTGCGTTCCATAGTAGCCTTTCTGCCCCTCCGGGCAAAAAAATCGTGTGAATCCATTCCGAAACCAGACCCATTGTAGCCTCCAAGGCTCTCTACCGCATCCGGACGGTAAGCGGCTACAAATGGTAAGACGTAACAACAAGAGGCATCGACTACAACCGGAGATGTGAAATACTGCACAGGCATTGTGTGAATTATTGCACACATAGCTTCAGTCTGCACACTGCGTTGATAGCACTCTTCATTAGAAGTCGTTTCGCAATGAATTCGATGATATTTCCTTTACACTCCCCACCCTTCCCTTTACCGGGTTACCTAACCCCCGTCCCCTTCTCGTTTCGGGAAGGGGTGCCCCAACACGCACCCGACACACAGCAATCTACCCTGCTCAATCCCCTACCGGACCATTGCTTAACGAAACTGCAACGAAACTGCAACGAAATTGCTTTGTGGTATGGAAAACCAGGTGAGATGCTATTCGGTCGTTTCTTGTTTGGGTCCCCTTCCCGTCTCGGGAAGGGGACGGGGGTTAGGAACGTGAGCGAAGCGAACGAAGGACTTAGGCCATCCGTCCGAGTGTTGAAATTTTGCAACATCTCTCTCCCGACAAGTGTCAATAAGAGAAAGTCTGCATCTCCCATCGAGTACACTCTATCCATGACAAACCGACCTATCGCTCTGCTCACCCTATTCGCTTTTGCGCTCGCGGCGACGGCTGCTGTCGCAGTGCCGCCACATCATGCTGCTATGGCCACGAAGCCTGTTACTGCGAAAGCGGTTCGATTGATGATCGCCCCAGCTTCAGTGCATCTGGTCGGGCCGAAGTCGGCGCAGCATCTGCTGGTAACGGCCATTTTTGCGGACGGTTCGCAGCGGGATGTGACGGACAGCGCGACTTTTGTCAGTATTGCTCCCAAAGTGGCGACCGTGGTGAATGGGGATGTTTTGCCGAAGACGGATGGGGCGACGGCGGTGACAGCGAAGTGGAATGGGTTGATGGCGCGCGTGCCGGTCAGCGCGACGGGAACGCATCAGGAGGTCACCTACTCGTTTGTGGACGACGTGGTGCCGGTGTTATCGCGGTTGGGATGCAGTCAGGGGACGTGCCATGGGGCGGCTGCAGGCAAGGGCGGTTTTCGACTCAGCCTGCGCGGCTACGCGCCGGAGATCGATATCGTCTCCATCACCCGACAGTTAGGCGGACGCCGTATCAGCCGTGAGGAGCCGGAGAACAGCCTGTTGCTGCGCAAGCCTCTAGCGGAGGTTCCCCATCGAGGCGGCAAGCGGTTGGACAAGAACTCCCGTGAGTATGCGGTTCTGTTGGGTTGGCTGAAGGACGGTACGCCGGGACCGACCGGCAAAGAGGCGGTGCTGACGAAACTGGAGATCCTGCCCGGCGACCGGCAGTTGAACCCCCTGGAGAAGCAGCGCCTGCTGGTTCGTGCGACCTTCGCGGACGGCCGCACAGAAGACGTTACGGATCGCGCCCGCTACAACAGCAACGATGTGGCCCTGGCGACCGTGGATGAGAGCGGACTGGTCACGATGCAGCGGGCAGGCGAGACCGCTATCACCACGAAATATATGGACAAAATGGCCGTGGTGCGCGTCCTGTCTCCGTTCAATCAGAAGGTGCCCGATGCGGCCTTCGCCGCTGCCAACAACTATATCGACCCGCTGGTCAACGCCAAGCTGAAGCAGTTGCATATCGAGCCGTCCGGCCTCTGCACCGACGACGAGTTTCTGCGCCGCGCCTATCTGGACGCGATCGGCACGCTGCCGACAAAGGAAGAGGCGCACTCTTTCCTCGATTCGAAAGATGCTCAGAAGCGCGAAAAGCTGGTGGATGCCCTGTTACAGCGTCCGGAATACGGCGAGATCTGGGCCTTGAAGTTCGGGGATCTGTTTGTGCTGCGCCGGGAATATATGCACCGCAAGTACGCTATGCTCATGCAGCAGTGGCTGGCAGAACAGTTCAACACGAACCGGCCTTGGGACAAGATCGTGACCGACATATTGACGGCGAGCGGCGATCTGGAGACGCATCAGGGCGGCTACTTCTTCGTCAGCCGCACCCCGCAGAAGCCGGGACAGGGCTACTGGGTGCGCGCCTCCGAGCCGACTGCCGAGATGACCGCACAGGTGTTTCTTGGCGCGCGCATTCAGTGCGCGAAGTGCCACAACCACCCGACCGAACGCTACACCCAAGACGACTATTACCACTACACCGCGCTCTGGCAGCAGTTGACGGGTAAGGGCGAAAACGACGACGGCGTGCCGGAGAAACTGGTTTCGGAGGATAAGAGCGATATTCGCCAACCGCGCACCAACGATGTCATGATCCCGCGCCCGCTCGACCGTTCCGACCTCGGCTTCGCCAAGGACGAGGATCGGCGCGTCAAGGCGGCGGCCTGGATCACCCATCAGGACGATTTTGCGCGCAACATCGTCAATCGCTATTGGGCACGCTGTTTCGGCATGGGCATCGTCGAGCCGGTAGACGACATCCGCAGCACCAATCCCGCCAAAAACGAACCGCTCATGCACGCCCTCTGCGACGATCTGCGCCAGCACCAATACGACCTGAAGTACCTGCTCGGCACTATCCTGAAGTCGCGCACCTATCAACTGACAGCCTTGCCGAACCGCAACAACCGGATCGACACCCGCCTCTTCTCACACTATCCCGCCCGCCGCATCAATGCGGAAGAGCTGCTGGATGCCGTCGCTCAGGTGACCGGCGTTCCCGACAAATTCGACGGGATGGGCCTCGGCGCACGCGCTTGCGAACTTGCGGACACCGAGATCCCCTCCCTCATGCTCGACACCTTCGGCAGGCCACCCCGCGTCCAGCCCAGCGACTCCGAACGCACGTGCAGCCCCGCCATCAGTCAGGCCCTGGCCTTCCTGAACAGCGAGTTCATCCAGCAGAAGATCAAGTCCAACGACTGCGTGCTGACTCCGATGCTCAAATCCGCCAAACCCGACGCCGAGATCCTGGACACTCTCTACCTGTCGGCCCTCTCTCGTCATCCCACACCCGCCGAATCGACCGCGCTGCTGGACGCCCTCAAGCAGTCTCCCAAACGAGAAGAGGGTTTTCAGGACATCCTATGGGCCATCCTGAACAGCAAAGAGTTCCTCTTCAATCATTGATACCTTCTGCCGATGCCACGTACCGCTCGGTACGTGGCAGATATATGGAATTAAGACCAATGCCGTTTAGATAAGAGCAAGCGGCCCCACCCACACGCCGGGCTAAAGCCCTGCGCTGGAGGCCTCCGGCCTAAGGCCCGCTGAAGCGGGCACCATTCTCACTGCCCACAATTCGTATTGCTCTGCTTCTT